>JBBQJJ010000311.1:0-10501 GCA_038325805.1 Haliangiales bacterium | reverse complement strand
GACTGGACGCGTGGTCAGTACCGTCCTGCCGCGAGTCGCGCGGCCGCCAGCGACGAGCGAGCTCACCCTCGCCGATGTCGACGCGGTTCGTCTCCTGCTCAGCGGGCAGTCGGTGATCGACTGGCACCGGCTGTCGTTCGCCGACCACGCCGAGGTCGATCGGTTCCTCCGGCTCAACGAGCTGGACCCCGAGTCCGACGAGGAGATGGGCCGGCTCGAGGACATCCGGGCCGATGCAGTGGACTACCTGTCGCGCGCGTTCGCGATGGCCATTCCGGACGAGGTCGCCGCCGACCTGCCGGCCCGCGACCTGTTCCTGGTCGCCTCGAGCCACGGGCCGCACCAGAAGTGGGCGTGTGTCGTGCTCAAGGTGATGCACATCATCCAGCACATCAACGGCCGCGCCGGGCTGCTCAAGATGAGCGTGTCCGACGAGATCATCTTTCGCGAGATCGAGCTCAAGGTCATGCAGGTGGTCGAGCAGCTGCGCGCCGCCGGGGCGCCGCTCACCGAGTGGGAGTGGAGCCGCAAGCCGCGCGATTCGCAGATCACCAAGCTGCTCGCGAAGCGCTCCACGCTGGCGGCGAACATCTACGACAAGCTGCGGTTCCGCCTGATCGTCCCCGCCCCCGAGGATCTGGTGCCGATGCTGGCCACCCTGACGCGCCAGCTGATCCCGTTCAACTACGTGGTGCCTGGCGAGTCACTCAACCAGCTCGTCGATCTCGAAGAGGCGATCCGCAGGCAGATCACCAACCCCACCGTCTCGCAGGCGATCAAGATCCCATCGCTCAACGAGTTCTCGGGGCCCGAGTATCGGATCGTCAACTTCGTCGCGGATCTGCCGCTGCGGATCGAGCGACTGCTACCGAAGAGCGACCTGCCGTCGGACCTGACGCACGTGGTGTTCGTGCTCACCGAGTTCCAGATCGCCGACAAGGAGACGGCGCTGCGCAACGAATCCGGCGCGTCGAGCCACGAGGCGTACAAGGCGCGCCAGCACGAGCGCGTGCGGATGCGTCTGTTCCGCGACAAAGACGATCCTCTGCCGCCCGACTGATCGAGTCAGCGAGTCGCGATCAAGTAGCCGCCGACTCCGAGGCCCACCAGGACCAGGAGCAGCAGGATGATGCGATCGAGACGGAGTTTCTTCGGGGGAGGTCCACCAGCCATGGAGCGACGGTAGCACGCGTCACGACTGGCGCGGCAACAGCTGCCTGAGATGCCAGGCCTGGATCTCCACGGTACGGCGCTGCTCGCGAAGCACCACCGCTTGGGCGCGGACGAAGAGCGGCGCCACGACGAGCAACGCGGCGGTCGCGATCGTGAGGAAGACCGTCGCCGACACCGGCTCGAGATGGAGTACCGGCGAGGTCACGACGAACTGGTCGGCGACGAGCTCGAAGGTCGAGCCCCAGATCCCCGAGAGCTCGAGGCCGATCGGGATCAGGAACGCCAGCACGAACAAGGAGATCACGCGGACCGGCGCATGGATCAGGCTCGGCAGCATCGCGAACGAGGCGACCACGGCGACCATCACGCCAGGCACGAACAGGAACGGTCCGAACGCGCGCCCGAACACGACCATCATCAGGGCGTTGGTGACCACCGCGATCCAGATCGAGCCCGGGCGCTTACCCACCGCGGTCAGCCTCGCGAGCAAGGTATTGAAGATGATCAACCCGCAGGAGGCCGCCAGCAACCGCCAGTCCTTGACGCCCATCCAGAGCGTCAGCGGTATCAGGACGAGGTACGAGATCATCGACTTGCCCGCGAGTCGCGATTGCTCGACGACGTGCGTGGCGTCGAGCTCGGCGAGCTCGTGCTCGAGCTCGGAGGGGAGCCTCGTCGGCGGCTGGACGATCAGCTGGCTGAGCAACGCCGCCGCTTCGGATTGCGGATCGAGGCTCAGCGCGCGACCCGCGGCGTGCACGGCATCCCCGCGCTCACCGGCAGCAAGCGCTGCTTGCGCCGTCGCGAGCAGCTCGGCCGCGAAGGCGCGACGCGCCGCGGTGTCGCGATCACCGTCGAGGAATCCCTGGACCTGTGCGGCGAGCAGCTTCGCGGACGGGCGATCCGTCGGGGTCTGCGCGAGCGCCGCCATGCAGAGCTTGTCCAGCTCGGGTGCGATCGAGCGCGCGGGGAAGCGCTTCGCCGGTGGCTCGATGACTCCGGCGAGGGTCGACGTCATCGCCTCTCTCCCCGGTGGATGCACGGCCTGCCCGGCGAGGATCTCGAACAGGATCGATCCGAGTGCGTAGAGGTCGGTCGCCGGCGTGACCGCTTCGCCGCGGACCTGCTCGGGAGACATGTAGCCCGGCGTGCCGAGGACCGCTCCCGCTTGCGTCTCGCCTGCCGCGGGATCGCTGTCGGGGTGACCCGGCACATCGCGCTCGCCGACCACCCGAGCTACCCCCCAATCGAGCACGTAGACCTCGCCGTAGTTGCCCAGCATGATGTTCGCGGGCTTGAGGTCGCGATGGATCACACCCCTCGCGTGCGCGAACTCGACGGCGTGACAGACATCGACGAACGCGCGCAGCAGCCGCTGCTGGGTCGCCGTGTTCGCCGCGAGCACCTCGGCGAGCGTGGTTCCGGTCAGCTTCTTCATCGTGAAGAACGGCCGGCCGTCGGGATCGGTGCCGAGCTCGTGGACCGGCACGATCGCCGGATGATCGAGGCGCGCCTGGATCTTGGCCTCGCGCAAGAACCGCGCGATCGCGTCGGCCGAGGGACTCGCGCTGCGCATCCGCTTGATCGCGATGTCGCGCCCGATCTTGAGATCCTCGGCTCGCAACACCTCGCCCATCCCACCACGCCCGAGGAGCTCGCCGAGCTTATAGGTGGCGTCGCGCGGAACCGCGGGGCCATTCAACGTCTCGGCCACCGTCTCGCTGAATGGGAGGACCGTGTCGTCGAGAGAGCCGTCGTCCGCCTTCATCCAGGCATCGTACGCGTCTTCGGTAGCAGCTGCTCCAGGTGCCACGCCTGAGCAAACAGGCTGCGCTGCGCGATCCGGCGGTCGCGGGCGATCCCACGCGCGAACAACCCACACACCACGACGATCGCGATGTTGCCGCTGATCGCACCGATCCGATCGACCACGTGACCGTGCGTGAACACCGATCCGTACGACACGATGCCCGACGCATCGAGGTGCCAGGTCTGGGCGGCGATCCCGGAGTACTCGAGCAGGTACGGCGCCAACATCGCGCCCGCGCACCACACGACCACCACCCACGGTCGATCATTGACGTACGGGACCGAGGTGAACGACAGCAGGATGCCGCACGCGAGCACCGGCGTGAACACGAACGGTCCGGCGAACCGCGAGAACGCGAACACGACGAACGCCTGTGAGCAGACGTAGAGTGCGATGTTCACCGGGCGAACCTTCCAGTTGACGTAGGCGATCGAGATCTGGACAGCCATCGCGACCGCCACGAACAGCAGCGACGTCCAGTTGTGCACGCCGAGCACCGGCGCGAACAACAGGAACCCGAAGAACGCGAGGAACGGCGGGATCGCGCGGCCGCTGCGCTCGCGGGTCTGGCGAAGTTCCTCCTGGGCGACGCGCGCCTCGACCTCGGGCGGCAGCGTCGCGGGCACTTCGAGGACGAGCCGGCTCGCGAGCTCCGCAGCTTCGGTGTTCGCGGGGTCGAGGTAGATCGCCCGGCCGGCATGGCGCATCGACTGCCCTCGATCGCCGGCGCCGAACGCACGCTGTGCACCGTCGAGCTCGATGTTCGCGAGCTCGCGGCGGCGCTCGAGGTCGCGATCTCCGTCGAGGTACTTCTGGATCCCCTCGCCGAGCGCACGCGCCGTCGGTCGCTGCGCGGAGCCGGTGTCGAGCGCCGCCGTACACAGGAGGTCGAGCTCGGGTGGCACCGGGCGATCGACCGCACGCTTCGACGGCGTGACCTCGGCGTTGCTCAGCGTGCTCGGGATCGCATCATGACCGCGGGGGTGCAGCGTCACGCCTGCCAGGATCTCGAAGAGGATCGCACCGAGCGCGTAGACATCGGCCGGCGGACCGACGACGTCCTGACCCAGCATCTGTTCGGGAGCCATGTACCCCGGCGTGCCGAGCATCTGCCCCGTCTTGGTGCCGCCGTCCGACGGTGACGCGACCGTGAAGTCCGCCACCGACGCGCGATCGCCGATCACGCGAGCGACCCCCCAATCGAGCACGTAGACCTCACCGTAGTCGCCGAGCATGATGTTCGAGGGCTTGAGGTCGCGGTGGACGATGCCGTACGAGTGCGCACGATCGACCGCCTGACAGACATCGACGAGGGCACGGAGCAACGGCCGCATGGGCGCGCCGGCGTCGAGCTTCGCCTGGAGCGTGGTCCCGACCAGCCGCTTCATCACGAAGTACGGCCGACCGTTCTCGTCGACGCCGAGCTCGTGGACCGGCACGATCGACGGGTGATCGAGCCTCGCCTGGATCTTCGCCTCGCGAAGGAACCGCGCCTCGGACTCCGCACTCGGAGCCTCGGAGAGCATGCGCTTGATCGCGACATCGCGCTCCATCCGAGTATCGCGCGCGAGGACGACCTCGCCCATCCCGCCCTTGCCGATCACTTCCTTGAAGTCGTAGCCCTCGAGTGCCCACGAGCGCTGTGCGCTGCTTCGACCCGCCTCGGCTTCCGTATCGGCCGCACCGATGGTGTCATCCCCGGTCGTCATCCGAGGATGGTATCAGCCGGGCTTCGTGGCCCACGAGCGCGATGTCGGGACGAGCTGCCGCAAGTGCCAGGCGTGGACGAACAACGCCCGCTGCGACAACCGCCTCCGTCTCGAGACGGTGAGTGCGAACGCGCCGATCACGGTCGTGAACAGCAGGCTGGTGAACACCAGGGCCAATTCCTCGAAGATGCCGTGAGAGAGCAGCACGTCGGAGCGGATGGTCATCGAGCCGTTCGCGATCTCCCACGTCCTCGAAAGGAGACCGGTCCACTCGAAGATGACCGGCAGCATCACCGCCGCGGCTGTCCAGGCGGCGACCACCCAGAAGCGATCGTTGAGCCACTTGATCTGCGTGATGCCGACCAGCAGGCCAGCGATCACGAGCGGGGTGAGCACGAAGGGGCCGGCAACACGGGTGAACAGGATCGCGAGCGCGAGGTTGACCGCCAGCGTGACCGCCACCGAAGGCCTGCCCGCGCGGTAGTGGTGGAACGCCGAGGCGATACCGAGCGCGACGCAACCGAAGAACGCGCCGACCACCGGCCAGTTCTTGATCTCGAGGAACAGCGTCAGCGGCAGCAGCAGGAAGATCGACGCGTAGGCGTAGATCGCCTTCTTGCTGCGATCGCGGCTGATCCGCCTCTCGGCCTCCTCGAGGGACAGCTCGAGCTCCTTCGGAATTTCCTTCGGCGGTTCGAGCAGCAGCGAGCTGACGAGCTCGGCCGCTCCAAGCTGATCGGGATCGAGTGCGATCGCCCGACCGGCGGCACGCAGCGCCGTGACCCGCGCATCGGGCTCGCCCCCCGTTAACGCATCCTTCGCGAAGATCAGCTGCTCGGCCGCGAGCGCCCGGCGACGAACCACATCGCGATCGCCGTCGAGGTACGCCTGCACGCGGTCCGCCAGCTCGCGCGCCGTCGGGCGCTCGCCCGGATCGTTCGCGAGCGAGTCGAAGCACGCGCGATCGAGCTCGGGCGGGATGCCGCGGTCCGGGCGACGCTTCGCGGGCGACGCTTGTGGGGTGCTCAACGTCCGGCCGATCGCCGGTTCACCGCGTGGGTGCAGCGGCTCGCAGGCGAGGATCTCGAACAGGATGCAGCCGAGCGAGTAGACATCGGCGGGTGGCGCCGGCGGGATGCCCTCGATCTGCTCGGGTGGGATGTAGCCCGGCGTGCCGAGCAGCGCGCCGCTCTTGGTGCTGTCCTCCGGATCCGGCGTCTCGTCGAGCGGCTGGATCGAGCCCCCATACTCCGTGTCCGGCGGATCCGCGAGCACGCGCGCGACGCCCCAGTCGAGCACGTAGACCTCGCCATAGCCGCCGCAGATGATGTTGGCGGGCTTCAGGTCGCGATGGACGACGCCGCGGTGGTGCGCGAAGTCGATCGCGAGGCAGACCTCGGTGAATGCGCGGAGCAACCGGTGGAGCGATTCTCCATCGGCGATCAGCTTCGCGAGCGTCTTGCCCGCGATTCGCTTCATCGTGAAGAACGGCCGGCCGTTCTCGTCGACGCCCATCTCGTGCACCGGCACGATCGACGGGTGATCGAGGCGCGCCTGGATCCGTGCCTCGCGCAGGAACCGCAGCGTCGACTCCTTGCTCGGCGTCGGGTTGCGCATGCGCTTGATCGCGACATCTCGGCCGATCCGCTGGTCGTGCGCCGCGATCACCTCACCCATGCCGCCGCGCCCGATCGTGTGCCCCATCTTGTAGCCGTGATCCGGCAGGATCACGGACGCGATCACCGGCTTGATGTCGGCTTCGCTCGCGCGCAGTGTCGGCGTGACGGCGGGGTTCTGCGGCCCCACCCCCTGGTGGGTGTCGTCGGTGTCGTCAACCATGCTCCCATGTTATCGCGGCGCGACCGGGACGATCTGCCGCAGCTGCCACGCATGTAGCTCGAGCTTGCGTGCCGCGTCACGCTGCCGCATCGCGAGCCCGCGGGTCAGCACCGCGACCACCCCGATCAGCGCGACCAGCACGGCCGCCATCGCGAGCTGAACCGGGACGCTGGAAAACTGCACGACCGACGAGCTCAAGGTCAGCGCGCCGTCGTCGAACGAGTACGTCGTGTCGAGCACCCCCACGAGCTCGAGGCCCCAGGGCACCAGCACCGAGGCCGAGAGGATCGTGGCGAGGATCGGGATCTTACCGAACCGTGGATGCGACGCGTAGGCCATCAGCGTCACCAGCACCAGCGCGGGCGCGATGATGAACGGTCCCGTCATCCGGCAGACCACCCCGATCAGCAGCGCGTTGATCACGGCGTTGAGATAGAGCGGCGCCGGCGTGATCTTCTCGTTGCGTAGCATCAGCATCACTTGCCCGGCGCTGATCAGCGACAGCGCCGCGAACGCGATCACGAACGTCACGTCGCGCACGCCCGACCACAGCAGGAGTGGAACGAATCCGAGGTAGCCGAGGACGGAGAGGGCGGCGACCTTGCCGTGCGAGCGCGCAGTCTCGGTATCGACCTCCTCGAGGTGCTGCTCGACCTCTGCGGGCACCTCGTCGGGCGGCTCGAGCATCAAGCGGGTGACGAGATCCGCGGCCTCGACCGACGTGGGATCGAGTGCGAGCGCGCGACCGGCCGCCCGCATCGCCTCTCGTCTGCCTGTATCGCCTTTGGTGAGTCCATCACGCGCGGCGATCAGGTGATGCTGCGCGAGCTCCTTGCGCACCGCGATATCGCGATCTCCGTCGAGGAATCCCTGCACCGCATCGCCCAGCGACCGCGCCGTCTGCCAGCGGTCCGCCGGATCGGGCCGCACCGACCGCTGGCAGATCTGATCGAGCTCGGGCGGAACCTCGGCGCGCTTCGCGGACGGCAGGCCATGCTTGCCGGTGACCATGAATGCGGCACCGAGGGCGCGGGTCTTCGTGTGTAACGGCTCGCCGGCGCAGATCTCGTAGAGGATGCAGCCGAGTGAGTAGATATCCGCGGCCGGCCCGACCTTGTCCCCGACGAGCTGTTCGGGTGCCATGTAGGCGGGTGTACCGAGCACCGCACCTTGTTGCGTGTCGCCGCTCGCGAGTCCCAGATCGTGGCGGCCACTCGGTGCAGCGATATCGTCCTCGGCATCTGCCGCGTGCGCGACGCCCCAGTCGAGGATGTAGACCTCGCCGTAGTCGCCGAGCATCACGTTGGCGGGCTTGAGATCGCGGTGGATGATCTTCTTCTCGTGCGCGAAGTGCGCCGCGTTGCAGACATCGACGAACGCCCGCAGCAGCGCTCTGCGCTCGGCGGCGACATCGGCGACATCGCCTGCGCGCAGCTTCTTGAGCCGCTCGTGCATGTCGGTGCCAGCGAGCCGCTTCATCACGAAGAACGGCCTGCCAGCCTGGTCGAACACCAGGTCGTGGACCGGCACGATCGCCGGGTGTTCGAGCCGGCCTTGCACACGCGCCTCGCGCACGAACCGCGACAGCTCCTCCTCCGACGGGCTCGCGGTGCGGATCCGTTTGACCGCGACCTCGCGCCCGATCGTGTCGTCGATCGCGAGCAGCACCTCCCCCATCCCACCGTGTCCGAGCACCCTGTCGAGTCGATAGCGCTCGGTGACTTGCGCCGTCGCTCCGCCGGCACCCCCGAGCCTCACCGTCGGTAGCGACGTGGGTTGTGACGGAGCCAGTGCCGTCTGGGCACTGCCCGCATCGACCGGCTTGGCAACGCCGAGGATCGTCTGCGCGCTGCCTCGAGTCGTCGGGTCAGTAGGATCGTCCATCGGCGGACGATCCTACGTCAGTGTCCAGCGAACTCGCGGACCTGCTTGAAGGTGAATTCGCCGTTGTCGAGCAACTTGATCTCGAGGTCGAGCGCCGACGGCTTCTCGGGGTCGAGCACGACGCCGCTGCAGTTGCCGCCCGGGTAATAAGCGGTCTTCGCGCGGCAGTAGCCGATCTCGGCGCGCTTGGTGATGTCGAGGATGGACGTCATCACCTCGTTGTCGAGGATTCGCGAGGTCAGCTTCGCAGCACCGGCCGTCGGCGTCGCGAACCGCGTCACCGTGAACGTCGGCGGGCGCGACGGATCGACGAAGCCGGCGATCACGTTCTCGGCGTACGAGCCCGGCTCCGGGTTGGTGACCAGGTTGTTGCCGACCTGGGTCGAGAACGAGTACCCGAACAGCCCCTCGTTGCCGATCACGCGGGTCACGATCACCTGGTTCGCGATGATCTCGTGGTCGTCGTCGTAGCGGCTGACCACCGCGATGCCCATGCCGACCGTCGCATGATCGAGCCGCGCGAACGAGCGCTCCTCGATGGCGCGCTTGTTCCACAAGCTGCCCCACACGCCCTTGAGCGCGCAGTTGAGGGTCTTCGGCTTGACCTCGAGCTTGGTCGCCACGCCATCGGGCTCCTCGACCACCTGGCACGAGCCGTCCGCGTTGTCGGCGGTCGACAGCCGCGCCGAGAAGCTATCGTGGAGACCTGCGCCGTCGAAGTTCGGCAGATCCTCGGCGTTCGCGCTCGAGCGGATCTTGATCCGATCCGTACCCGGCTTGAGCGTGGCGACGGTCTTCGAACGGATCGCCGACAGCATCGTCGCCGGGACCTGCGCCTTGTAGAACTCGAGGCGAACGCCTTCGGCCATCGCCTTGCGCTGCGCTGGCGACAACGTGCCGGCCTTCTCGGCGGCGATCAGCGCCGACAGCTTGCTGCGCAGCATGGCGTTGGGGGAGAAGTTGACGACGTCGTGATAGAACTGCACCGGCACGCCGATGCCGTCGGGCACCAGGTTGTAGCCGAGTGCCCGGCTAGGCGACCCAATATCCGTAGTGCGGCCGAGCAGCGTCTTGTGCTGGAGCAGGCCGAGGTTCGCGGCCTTGCTGCCGAATCGCTTCTGCGCCGTGATGCAGGTACTCGCGGCGCCCGGACACATCTCGGTGAACGAGAACGGCTTGGTCTCCGACGTCCAGGACACCGGCATCCACGGCTTGTTCGTACGCTCGGCGAACTTCGCCTTGACGATCGCTTCGGTGGTCGGCTCGAGGATGAACTTGTCGGCCTTGACGATCAGGTGCACCGGCTTGTTCGCGAACGCCTTGAGCTCGGCCTGGTTCGGACCCGCATCGCGCAGCACGAAGTTCGGGGTACCGCGCTCCTTCGACTTGAGGTTCACGTGCGACGACGCGTCCTGATAGGCCTTGGTGATCGTGCCGGCGACGACCGCGAGATCGAGAGGCAGATCGTCGAGCACCGCGATGTCGAGCGGCGTCAGGTCGTCGTGGCTCGCCGGGAAGATGCGGAGCATGCCCCACGCCTCGCCGAGGTTCAGCGGGAGGTAGTTGAGGCCACCGAGGATCTGGTCGACGGTCGTGTTGTCCATCCCGAGCGTCTTGAGCTTCGAGACGATCGTGGTCGTGGTCTGCTGCGGACCGGTCGCGACGAACGCGAGCTTCGCGCCCGGGATCTTGAAGGCGGCCTTGACCGTCTTCATCGCGTCGAGGATCGTGCCTTCGGCGGCGACGTCTTCCGGATAGAACTGGAAGCCGTAGATCGGGTCGCCGCCATCGAGGCGATACGTCTGCACGGTGCCGGCGACGTACTTCTTGTTCTGGACCGAGTACGTCGAGTTGTTGAAGCTCTCGAGGTCTTCCTCGAAGTCCCTGAGCACTTCCTCGGAGAAGTAGAAGTGGTAGCGCGCGCTGTTCGGCGTCTTGCCGTCGCGCTTGAAGTTCGCGTTCTGGAAAAAGATCTTCGGGGAGGTCGGCTTGCGACGGTCGATCACGAACTTCATCGACGGGCCCTGGATCACCACTCCCCCATCGGCGAGGGCGAGCGCCTCGAACTGTGCCTTGCTGGTCACCT
>JBBQJJ010000310.1:0-10514 GCA_038325805.1 Haliangiales bacterium | reverse complement strand
GCCACGCGCACCGGAGTTGCGGCGCGACGCTTCCTCGGCGATCGCCGTCAGGGCGTCCGGGCGGAAGGTCAGCTTGACGCCTTCGAGCTCGAACAAGCGGTGGTACTGCTTCGCGAGCGCGTTCCGCGGCTTCCACAGCACCTCGGTGAGCGCTTCGACGTCGAGCGCATCGCACGACACGATCACCGGTAGGCGTCCCATGAACTCGGGGATCATGCCGAACTTGATCAGATCCTCGGTCCGCGCCAGCCGGCGCAGCTCGTCTTTGTCATCCTCGGCCGTCGAGATGCCGGCGCCGAAGCCGAGCCCGCGCTGACCGGTGCGGCGGCGGACGATGTCCTCGAGGCCATTGAAGGCACCGCAGCAGATGAACAGGATGTCCGTCGTATCGATCTGGATCAGCTCCTGCTGCGGGCGATTGCGTGCGCCGTCCGGGGTGATCGTGGCGGTCTTGCCCTCGAGGATCTTGAGCAGGGCTTGCTGGACGCCTTCGCCCGAGACATCGCGCGTGGGCGAGGGCGAGCCACCCTTGCGCGCGATCTTGTCGATCTCGTCGATGCAGATGATGCCGCGCGCGGTCTTCTCGACATCGCCGCCGGCGGCGCGGAACAGCGCCTTGACCACGCTCTCGACGTCTTCGCCGACGTAGCCGGCCTCGGTCAGCGTGGTGGCATCCGCGATCGCGAACGGCACGTCGAGCTTCTTCGCGAGCGTCTGGGCGAGCAGCGTCTTGCCCGAGCCGGTGGGCCCGATCAGCAGGATGTTGCCCTTCTGGAGCTCGACGTCGGTGGCTTTGCCGCGCATGCCGATGCGCTTGTAGTGGTTGTAGACGGCGACCGAGAGGGCGCGCTTGGCTTCGCGCTGGCCAACGACGTACCGATCGAGCTCGTCCACGATCGCGCGCGGCGGCGGATACTTCGGACGCTCCGAGGCCTCTTCTTTAGCGAGGATGTCGTTGCAGAGAGTCACGCACTGATCGCAGATAAAGACCCGCGGTCCGCTGATGAGCTTTCGCACCTCGCGCCGCTGCTTTCCGCAGAAGGAGCAGTGGAACTCTTCCATGCAGTCCCGATTCTTACACGTTACATGGCGCTGGCAATAGGTCTGGTGCGGTGCGACATGAGCCAACCAGAAGTTCTAGCTAGCGGGTTGACCGGGGCAGGCGGTCGGGGATCACTCGGTTTGTGCGTGTTGTCGTGGTCTCAGATGCCGACCTGGACGGGGCCCACGGCCCGGGTGCGGTTGCCACGCTTCTGGGGGAATTGGGGTGTCGCGTCACGGTAGGGCGGTTTGACCTGGGAGGGCTGGATCTCGAGGAGCTCGCCCAGAAACCTCCTGCGGTCGTGGTAGTCGAGGCGCGCGAGGACGTCGCGCGGGCCCAGCGGACCATCAAGCGCCTGCGCGACGACGGGCCTCTCGTGGAAGTTCCGATCCTGCTCGCGGTCGCGGTGGGGCGACTCCCGGCGCTCGATTTCTCGATCGGGTTCGACGACTTCGTCCTGATCCCGATCGTGCCTGCCGAGCTCTACGCGCGGATGCGGCAGCTCGACTGGCGCACCGCGACGTTCTCGAACGACGACGTCCTCAAGATCGACGATCTGGTGATCGACATCGGCGGCTACGAGGTCCGGCTGGCTGGGCGCCGGATCGAGCTCACCCATCAGGAGTTCGAGCTGCTGCGGTACCTGGGGCAGCACCGCGGACGCGTGTTCACCCGCGAGGCACTGCTCGAACGTGCATGGGGGTATCGCTACGCGGGCGGCACGCGGACGGTCGATATCCACGTGCGGCGGGTCCGCGCGAAGCTCGGTGAGGCGGGGTCGCTGATCGAGACAGTGCGCAACGTCGGCTACAAGATGCGGGCGTAGCGACCACATCGCCGCCCCATCGGGTTACGATGCCGATGTGGCGGGGCGAGCCTCTATCGTCGGCGCTGCCGCCACTCACGTCGGCAAGGTGCGCGAGCACAACGAAGATGCGCACTTCTTCGATGCCGAGATGGGGGTGTTCCTCGTCTGCGATGGCATGGGTGGTCATGCCGCCGGCGAGGTCGCCAGCGCGATCGCGATCCGCACGATCCGCACGAACTGGCTGTGTCACGACACCCAGCAGCTGATCGACGGCTACATGGACACCGGCGGCTTCGGGGTGAAGAAGCAGGTGCTCACCGCCCTCAAGGAGGGCGTCACCACCGCCCACAAGACGATCATCGAGGAAGCGCGCCGCGACATCTCCAAGAAGGGAATGGGCACCACGCTGGTCGGCGCCGTGATCGTGGGCAACGAGCTGGTATTCGCGCACGCCGGAGACTCGCGTGCGTACCTGGTGCGCGACTCGATCGCGGTGCAGCTCACCGAAGACCACACCCTGCTCGCGCGGCTGCTCGCGGCAGGCATCGACGTCGATCAGTCCGGCGAGGGCTCGCGGTTCAAGAGCATGCTGACCAACGCCCTCGGCATCGGCGAGGAGTGCAAGGTCTCGACGTTCGTCGTCCCGCTGGCCGACGGAGACCGCTTCTTGCTGTGCAGCGATGGCATCAGCGAGTACGTGCCGGAGCACGAGGTCGGCGAGGTCCTGACGAAGCAGCCGAGTCCGGCGCGCGCGGCACAGAAGCTGATCGAGCTCGCGCTCGAGCGCGGCGGTGCCGACAACGCGACGGCGATCGTGGTGCGCGTCCTCGAGGCGGGCGAGACGCCACAGCCCGCAGCGGAGATCAAGCGCGACGACGAGATCATCGCTGCCTGCCCGCTGTGGGGAGTGAAGGTGACGCTACAAGGCCGGCTGCGCGCGCTCAGGATCGCGATCCCGCGCGACGTGCCGATCGGCGAGCGGTTGCCGGCGTATCACCTCGGCGATCGCGTCGCGTGGATCATCGTCGAGGGGAAGATCGTGCGAGAGGGCCACGTCCTCGAGGCCGGGACGCTGCTGTATCCCGAGTCGCTGGTCACCGACAGCCAGCAGCCGGATCGCGAGGGCCTCGCCGTCGCGCGTACCGATGTGCGTGCGCTCGCGCTGCGCGCCGACGATTTCCGCGAGCTCTGCGAGGACGATCCGGAGCTCGGCGAAGCGTTGCTCGAGACGCTGACCCCGTTGATCGCGGCGCGCCCGCCGTCGGTGGCGCAAGGCCGCAGCGAGCGCGCGGATACCGAGTTCGATCCCGAGCTGCAGAAGGAGATGTCGGGTCCTCACATCGCGCGCGATGCGCCCGACGCGCCACCGCCCGCACGGCGTCCTCGCCGGGCAGCGAGCCCGGTGTCGCTCGAGCTCGACGAGCGCTTCGATGCGGTGACCGCGCAACCCATACCCGGTGCCGAGTCGGCGGTGACGCCGATGGGCGAGCGCGAGCCGTTGATCCTGGATGGCGCGGATTCGATCAACGCCGCGGTGATGTCGGTGCTGGCGCCACCGTCGCCGGGTGCGGTACGGCTCGCCACCGAGCCCGAGATCGAGACGGTGCCCTCGCCGGAGCTCTCTGCCCAGCCGGCCCGATGGCGGCCGCCTACCGAGCCCGAGATCGAGACCGTGATCGAGATGGAGGCCGAGCCTGGTGAGGAGGAGGACACCGCGATCGGGACCCCACCGATCGTGCGCGTCACCGAGACCGATGATGCGCGGATCGTCGAGACGATCCATGAGACCAGCTCGCAGACGCTGACGGTGACCGTCGCCGAGGAGAGCGACGGTTTGCAGACGTCGGCGCCGCCGATCCATCGCGCGCCCTCGCGAGATGGTTAGGGACGCGCGTACTCGACGAGATCCATCACGATGTCGCCGAGCTCGGTGTGCGCGCTGCACTTGAGCGGCACGCGATCGGCATCGTCGGACAGCCAGACCCGGAACGTGCGCGTCGCCTTGCCCGGTTCCGCGGTGAGATCGCGACGCGCGCGGAACGACGTGCCCTCGAGGACGATCGAGCGGCGATTGCCGACCTTCGATCCGATCGTCTCCTCGCCGATGTACTTCATCTCGATCTTCCAGATCCGGCGACCGCCGATCAGGTGCACGGTGCGCACGGTGCCCGGCGTCGCGCGCCAGCCGCGAATCGCCGCCATCGCGGTGTGCATGTCGTGCAGGACCGTGGTCTTGGCGTCGAACTTCAGGATCTGCGTGCGGGCTTCTTCGGACCGCTGATAGGTGACCGTCGCGACCTTGCCGTCGAACGTCACCGCGGCCGTCGCCTTCTTCTCGCCGTTGACTGCGACCATATCGACCTTGATCGGCTGACCGGTCTCGACATCGATCACCGTGGTCGACTCGTCGGAGATTTGTTTCACCAGCGCCGCCGCACCGGCCGTGGCCGCGCGCGACCTGACGACGATCGCCCGCTTGCCGTCGATCACCCCGATCTCACCGACCGCGAGCTGGGCGTCGCCGACCAGGATCCCGGCGAGCTGGACCTCGTAGGTCATCGACTCGCCCGGGTGAAGTCCGAGCTCGCGGGCTCCTACCGGAGACGTTGCCGGCTCCTGCGCGAGCAGGGGTGTGGCCTCGGCCCCCGCACAGGCGGCAACCAGCGCCAGGAGCGCGTGCTTCATCACCCGATCATGGAGTGCGATCGGCGATCGAGCAAATGCTGCCTTGCGATGGTGGTAGCGTACGGCACGTGAAGGCACACCGGCTGGGCATCACGCTGGGAGATCCGGCGGGCATCGGGCCGGAGATCGTGGCGGCCGCACTCGCCGCGATGCCGGAGGACTGGCGCAAGCGCGTCGTCGTCTACGGCGATCACGGACCGCTCGCCCGCGGGGCCAAGGCGATGAACGTCACGCTGCCCGATGTCGAGATCATCGGCGCGGGGATTGGCAGTGCCGCGGTGCCGGGACGCCCCGACGAGGCGTGCGGCGCGGCACAGGTGGGTTATCTGGAGACGGCGGTCGCGGCAGCCAAGGCCGGCGAGATCGACGCGATCGTGACCGCTCCGATCTCGAAGACGTGGGCGCGCCGTGGTGGCTTCGCGTTCCTCGGTCACACCGAGATGCTCGCGCAGCGGCTCGGTGCCGGTGATGTGGTGATGCTGTTCGCGGGCCCGAGGCTCAAGGTCGGACTGACCACGGTGCATCGGCCGTTAGCCGAAGTCGTGGAGGATCTCTCGACCGAGCGCGTGCGCGCCGTGATCGAGCTGGTCGTCCAATCGATGGTGGTGGATTTCGGGATGACCGCGCCACGGATCGGCGTGCTCGGCTTGAACCCGCACGCTGGCGAGGATGGGTTGCTCGGCGATGAAGACGCCGACATCATCGCGCCCGCGCTCGAGGAGGCGTGCGCACCGGCCACGCTGTTCGGACCGCTCGTGCCCGACGTCGCGTTTCGTGATGCGCTCGACGGCAAGTACGACGCGATGGTCGCGATGTATCACGACCAGGGCTTGATCCCGGTGAAGCTGATCGACTTCGAAGAGGCGGTCAACGTCACGCTCGGACTGCCGATCGTCCGGACGTCGCCGGATCACGGCACGGCGTATGACATCGCCGGCACCGGTAAGGCGCGCAGCATCTCGATGCAGCGAGCGCTGTCGCTCGCGGTCGAGATGGTCGCGCGGCGACAGGTGTCTTAGAACCCGCTGCGCGCGGGCCCTTGGGTCGGCACGGATTATTTTCACGTTTAGATCGAAGGACGTAACCAGGCGTCTTTCCGGCCATGAAGCTCACCCAGGCATGGCTGGGTGCGGCGCTAGGAGCATGTGCGAGCGGATCCGTCGCACCACCATCCCAGCCCGCGCCTCGCGAACCCGTCTCGATCGCGACCACCATCACCGACAAGAAGCTGGCGGAGCTAACACCCGCGAAGCTCGAGCCCGGCTCGGAGCTCGATGCTGCGATCGCGAGCTTCTACGAAGCGTCGACCACGCGGCGCACGTACATCATGACCGACAAGCCGCTGTACCAGCCGGGCGAGACGATCTGGTTTCGCGCCGACCTGCGCGCGACCGGCACGCTGCAGGGCGGCGCCCCCGTCGGGTTGACGATGACGTTGACCTCGCCACGAGGGTCGATCGTCGCGCAGAAGCGCGTGCTCTCGCAGGCCGGGCTCGCACGCAACGACTTCAAGTTGCCCGACGAGATCGAGGGCGGCGAGTACACGCTCGGGCTGCTCGCCGACGATGGCACGCAGGATCACAAGCAGCTGGTGATCAACACGTACACCACTCCACGCCTGCAGAAGACGCTCGAGATGCTGCGCAAGGCCTACGGCGAGGGCGACTCGGTGTCGGCCGCGATCGAGATCAAGCGCGCCACCGGCGAGCCATTCGCGGAGAAGGAGCTGACCGGCATCATCACGATCGACGACGCCGAGCTGCCGCGGATCAAGCTGAAGACCGACAAGGAGGGCAAGGCGACGGCGCGGTTCTTGCTGCCCGCGAAGCTGAATCGCGGCGATGGGCTGCTGACGATCATGGCCGACGACGCTGGCGTCACCGAGAGCGTGCAAAGGCGCATCCCGATCGTGATGAAGAAGCTCGACCTCGCGCTGTTCCCCGAGGGTGGCGAGCTGGTCGACGGCGTTCCCGGCCGCGTCTACTTCCAGGCGAAGACCACGCTCGGCAAGCCCGCCGATATCGAGGGACGCGTGATCGACCAGCAGGGCAGGACGATCAGCGAATTCTCGTCCGTCCACGACGGCATGGGCCGGTTCGAGCTGACGCCCGCGACCGACACCCAGTATCAGGTCGTGATCACCAAGCCCGCGGGCATCACGGGGAAGGTCGACGTGCCGATGGGCAAGGCCGGTGGGTGCGTGATCCGCAGCGTCGATCAGAAGGCCGCCGACACGCTCCGCGTCGGCGCGATCTGCAACACGGCGCGCAAGCTCCAGATCGAAGCAGTGCTGCGGGAGAAGCGACTCGCGAGCGGTGCGTTCGAGGTGGGCGCGAACGTCCCGACGGTCGTCGAGCTTCCAGCGGCGGAAACACGCGGAGGTGGCATCGTGCGGTTGACACTGTTCTCGTCGAAGAACGAGCCACTGTCGGAGCGGCTGGTGTTCCACGGCATGGGATCGGGCTTGCAGATCTCGATGACCACCGAGAAGAAGACGTACTCGCCACGCGATCCGGTGAAGCTCAAGATCAAGACGACCGATGCCAGCGGCAAACCGGTGAAGGCCAACATCGGCATCGCCGTCGTCGACGAGACGGTGCTGTCGTACGCCGACGACAAGAGCGGCAATCTGCTGTCGCGGATGCTGCTCGAGCAGGAGCTCGGCGCGACCAAAGAAGATCCGATCGAAGACCCCAAGTACTACTTCAGCGACAAGCCGGATGCGGCCGCGGCCCTCGACGCGCTGCTCGGTACCCGCGGGTATCGCCGCTTCGAGTGGCGTCCCATCATCGAATTGGCGAAGACGAAGAAAGCAGGTGCCCAGTGAAGCTACTGACCAAGATCGTGCTCGCTGCCGGCTCGCTCGCAGCGATCGGAACACTGACCTCGCAGGTGCCGACATCGTTCGCCGATGTTGCCGCGGGGACCATCGAAGGCTCGGTGATCGACCACACCGGTAAGGTGATCGCGAATGCGCGGATCTCGATCACGTGCGGCACGACCAAGAAGCAGGTGACCACCGATGCCGCCGGTCACTTCAGCGTCGGCGGGTTGCCCGTCGGGAGCTGCACGCTCTCCGGTACCAGTGCCGGCCTCGTCGCCTCCCTGGTGATCGACGTCGCGACCGGATCGATCTCGACGGTGCTCGTCAACCTGTCGCCGCCGATGCCGCCGCGCAATATGGCGCCGATGGCCGTCGAGGCAGCACCCGCGGTTGCCATGCCGCAGGCCCCGGCGAAGGCGGAGCCGCGACGCCGTGCCGAGCAAGCCGCGCGTCCGATGCCCGGCGCCGGGATGGCCGCGAAGAAGCCTCCGCCACCGCCGCCGCGTGACCTCGCCCTCAAGGAAGGGAAGCTGCTGGACCTCGAAAAAAACGACGATCGTCGAGGGCGGGGTCTCAAGCTCGCGAAGGATCGATGGGATGGCGACGAGGAGAACGCGAAACAAGTCGCCGGCTGGGCGCCGGTCCGCGTGTTTCCGGTGCCCACGTACGCGAAGAACTACAACGGTCCCAGAAGTGACTTCCGGGAGACGATCTACTGGAACCCCAGCGTGCAGACCGATGCCGGCGGCAACGCCACCGTCGAGCTCGCGACCTCCGACGCTGTCACCGCGTTTCGCGTGACCGCCGAGGGTTTCGGGGCGAGCGGGACGCCGGGCGCGGGCCAGCTCGCGATCCAGAACAAGCTACCCCTGGTGATCGACACCAAGCTGCCCGTCGAGGTCACCGCCGGTGACACGATCCAGCTGCCGATCACGCTCGCGAATGAAACGGATGAGGCGATCGACGCGAACCTGATCGCGAGGTTCGGCACCGCGTTCAAGGTGGTCAACACACCGTCGACGACGGGGTTGAAGATCGCCGCGCACAGCAAGCAGACGATCCTGTTCCCGCTGCAGGTGCTCCCGAAGGGGACCACGACCGTCGAGCTCGAGGCTGCGACTCGCGGGCTCACCGACAAGTTGTCGAAGACCATCCGGGTGGTGCCAAAGGGCTTTCCGTTCGAGATCTCGGCGTCGGGGACGGCGAGCAAGACGAAGCGCACGCGGCACGAGATCGATCTGACCGGCTCGATCGCCGGCTCGATCGAGGCCAAGGTGACGATGTATCCGTCACCCGTCGCGTCGATGACCGAGGGCATGGCCGGCATGATCCGCGAGCCCGGCGGCTGCTTCGAGCAGACCTCGGCGACGAACTATCCGAACATCATGATCCTGTCGTACCTGCAGTCGGCGGACGCGGTCGATCCGACGCTCGTCGACAAGACGCACGGCACCCTCGATCGCGGCTACAAGCTGCTCACCGGCTACGAGACCAAGCAGAAGGGCTACGAGTGGTTCGGGCAGACGCCGGGCCACGAGGCGCTGACGGCGTACGGCCTGCTGGAGTTCTCCGACATGTCGAAGGTCTACGACGTCGACAAGAAGATGGTCGAGCGCACCGCCGACTGGCTGATGTCGCGGCGAGACGGCAAGGGTGGCTTCCAGCGCTCGTCGACCGCACTCGACAGCTTCGGTCGCGCGAGCGAGGCGACGACGAACGCGTACATCATGTGGGCGCTCGCCGAGGCGAAGCGCATCGATCAGATGCAGGTCGAGCTCGCGGCGCAGAGCAAGCTCGGCGCGACGACGAGCGATCCATACCTGCTCGCGCTCGCGACCAATACCACGCTGTTGTCCTCCGCGAAGAGCGAGGGCGCCGCGATGGCGAAGCGGCTCGCCACGATGCAAGGCACCGACGGTGGGTGGACGGGCGCGAAGGAGACCATCACGATGTCGGGCGGCGAATCGCTCCACATCGAGACCACGGCGTTCGCGGTGCTCGCGCTGATCAAGGCGTCGCCGAACAACGAGTACGCGCGGCAGATCCGCAGCGGCGCCGAGTACATCAACAAGCACCGCGGCGGCTACGGTCAGTGGGGCAACACGCAGGCGACGGTCCTCGGACTCAAGGCACTCGTCGCGTACAGCGAGTCGGCGCGCCAAATGGCGTCGGGCGGCAAGGCCACGCTGTATGTCAACGGCAACGCGGTGAAGACGATCGAGTTCGACAAGGGCCGCAAGGACGCGCTCGTGTGGGACGACATCACCGCTGCGTTGGCTCCCGGCAAGAACGTCGTCGAGGTCGAGCTCGACAGCGAATTGTCGCTGCCGTACTCGGTCGCGATCGGCTACCGCTCGGCGAAACCGCAGTCGGCGCCAGGTACCAAAGTCGCGCTCGAGACCAAGCTGCTGAAGACCCAGGCGCGGATGGGCGAGGGTGTCGCACTACGCGCGCACGTCGAGAACAAGACGGCGGAAGGTCTGCCGATGACGCTCGCACGCGTCGGCATCCCGGGCGGCATGGTGTTCCAGACCTGGCAGCTCAAGGAGCTGCGTGACAAGGGCCTGATCGACTTCTACGAGACGCGACCGCGCGAGGTGATCCTGTACTGGCGCTCGCTCGCGCCGAACGCGAAGAAGGACGTCGACATCCAGCTGCTATCGAGCGTGCCCGGCACGTACGAGGCGCCCGCGTCGAGCGCGTACCTCTACTACACCGCCGAGGACAAGGCGTGGACTCCGCCGGTGACGATCGCGATCGACAAACCGTAGAGAGCTGCCGTCGTCCGCGCTTGAACCAAACGGTACGCGGACCGCATCACCGAGCCACCGAGGTCACAGAGAATGAAATTCCATTCCTCTGTGTGACCATCGTGCCCCTGTGCCTCCGTGTTTAAACAGCTTCACATGAGTTGTGGATCTGGCGTTGGCAGTTAGCGACGTGTGCGCCGGTCGGGCTTTGCGATAGAAGGGGCGTGGGTCAGTTTCCAGAGGACGGCAAGCAGGCGATCGAGCTAGGAGCGAGTTCGATCGGGCGTGCAACTTCGTGGCGGAGGCACGCATTGCGCAAATGCGGTGGCGACCGGCGCGTCTCGGTGCGCGCGGGACCGCAGGGCGAGCGCGTCCTTCCGAGGCCCAGATCAAGGTATCGAGGGA
>JBBQJJ010000309.1:0-10534 GCA_038325805.1 Haliangiales bacterium | reverse complement strand
TTCCTCTGCTGCGGGCCTGCTACTCGGCGCTCTGGCGCTTACCGAGACGGGACTTACACCCGCTGGATCATCACAGCTTGACGACAGGTTGCCAGCCGGTTGCCCGGTGGGACTTCCGTCGTCGTCACGACGCACCATCCGCGGATGGTACCGTGCGCGCGATGGCGAAGGCCAAGAAGCCGGCGACGTCGATCGCGAAGAAGTCGAAGAAGAAGTCGAAGACGAAGTCGACCACCAAGGCGACCGCGAAGACCGCGCCTCCGAAGCCGACGCCGAGGTCCGATCAGGGAACGCTCGAGGAGATCCGGCAGGTCCTGCGCGATGCGGAGAGCTCGGTGCGGCAGAACCCGATCGGCGGTCTCGAGCTGCTCTGCCGCGCGTGGCGGATGCGGAGGAACGTGCGGATTGCCGAGCTCGCCGAGCTCCTCGAGATGCGGATTCCCGAGACGCCCGCGGCCGATCTCGAGAGAGAGCTAGCGGATCGCCGCGTTGCTGCGCTGCGACCGGCGGTGCGCTCGATCGCCGACGGCTCGGCGGGTCAGGCCGCAGATCGCCTGAAGCAGGTGATCTGGCGCGACCCGCGCACGTCGTGGCTGCTCCTCGACTTCCTCGCGAAGCCAGCGTGGCGCTCGCTACCGGCCGTGACGTGCTGGAAGGCATGCCTCGACGAGATCGTCGCGATCGGCGATCCGCGGATCATCGAGCGGCTCGAGGAGCTCGGAGATCGGTACACCGCGGTGATCCCGACCTCGGTGGGCGTCAAGGTGCAGAAGCTGATCACCACGGCCGTGAAGCAGCTGCGCGACGCCCAGCCGTGGCTCGAGCTCGACGCTGCGTGCAACGCACTGTGCGACCAGATCGCCGCACAACTCGGGCCCGAGGTCGCCGCGCAGCAAACGAAGCACAAGGGCGCGCGAGTCGCGTACGAACGCCACGCCGAATTCCTCGCCGCGATCTTCGCGGCGCCCGATGACGATGGGCCACGCGTCGTCTACGCGGACTGGCTCACCGAGATCGGTGATGCGCGTGGCGAGCTGATCAACCTGCAGCTCGCGCGGGCAGCGGGACGGACGAACGAGACGTCTCGCGCGCGCGAGTACGAGCTCCTCGATCCGCGCAACGCCGAGAGGTGGCTCGGCGCGATCGCTCCGGTCGTGTTCGACAACGATCAGGTCTACGCGCGCGGGTTCACGTCGTATGCGCGGCTGTGGAAGAACAAGGCGACGCTGCCTCATGTCGCCGACGAACCGGCCTGGGGCACCGTCGAGACGCTCGCGATCGCGGAGTGGAGCGGTGCCGGAGAGCAGGGCCAGCGCGCGCTGACGCAGCTGATGTGCGGAGCGCGGGTGCGCGGCTTGCGTGCCCTGGTCAACGTGCCGCCCGAGCTGGTGGTCACGCTCGCCGACCGCGATGCGCTCGCGCGGATCGAACGCCTCGAGGCGATCACCATCGACGGTGGCGGGCTCGGTCCGCAGCTCGCGCGCTGGCTGACCGCCGCCGCACGCCCACGCATGCTCTCGTTCGACACCAAGCAGTGGGGACGCGACGCTACCGACGTGGCGTGGCTGGTCGAGTTGCCCCGGTTCGACGAGCTCGAGCGGATCTTGCTCGCGCGCAACCAGGTCTCGCCGGCCAGCGTCGCGCGGCTCGAGGCGACGACGCTCCCGTGGCTGCAGCTCCAGCCGCTTCACGACGTCATGATCGAGCTGTCGAGGGCCCCGGGCGGCGCTCGCTTCGATCGCGCGCGGGTATGGCGGTCGCTGCCACCGTCGTGGCTAGAGGGCCCGCGTGGGACGCTCGACGGGCTCGACACGTTCCAGGCCATCGAACCGTGGATTCGCGATCGCGCGGTGACGCTCGATGTGCGTGCCCCGTTCGTTCCTGGCAGCAGCGTCGAGCGCAGACCCGTGCGAGCACCTCCTACGCCGACGCTGCTCGAACAGATCGGCGCGCTCGCAAGCTCGGTGACCGTCGAGAGCGGCTGGCATGATGTGTGTACCGAGATGATCTGGAATTGAGATGCGAGTCGCTCCCCTCGAACGCAACCACCTCACCGAAGCCGAGCTCGTGCTCGCGGATGCGTGTGCCTTCGATCGCGCGACCGAGGTGGCAGAGGAGAAGCTGTTCGAGCCTGGTCCCACCGCGCCGGCCATCGCGTACGGGGCGTGGCTCGACAACGAGCTCGTCGGGGTTGCCGCCGTCTCGAGCAAGTGGCTCCGGCTGATCGCCGTGGTCCCGCATGCGCGACGCAAGGGTGCGGGGGCGGCGCTCCTCGCAGCGTGTGAGACCCACGCGAGGGCCGCCGGAGAGACACGAATGCGCGTGCTCGATCAGCCCGGCAACTACCTCGCGCCCGGGGTCGACGAGCGCAACACGTACGCGATCGGCTGGCTCGAGAAGCGAGGCTACAAGCGCGGCGACACGCGCGAGAACGTGTTGCTCGCGGTGCGCGATAATCCACGCGTCACTGCGAAGCGAGCTGCCGAGCTCGTCGCCGCGGCGAGTGTGCAGGGCTACGAGGTTCGTCGCGCACGCTCGGACGAGACCGCGCTACTCGACGCCGTGCGCGGAGAGTTCGGTGGTGCGTGGCCGTTCGAGCTCGAGCGCGCGCTCGGTCACGAGCCGTGCGGCGTGCACGTCGCGCTGCACGATGGCGCGTACTGCGCGTTCGCCGCACACGATGGCAACAACCGCAGCCTCGGCTGGTTCGGACCGACGGGCACGTGGCCCGCACATCGCGGTAAGGGCCTCGGTGAGGCGGTGCTGGTGGCCTGCCTCGTCGACGTCGGCCTCGAGCACGCGTTCTGCGAGGTCGCGTGGATCGGACCGCGACCGTTCTACGACAAGGCGGCCGGCATCGCGAGCGAGCGCAAGTTCATCGCACTCGCTCGTGACCTCTAATTTAGAGATTGGCGGGACGCGGAGATCTCGTTGCGACGCTCGATGAGCTCCGGGGCTGCTGCCTCGATGAGCTTCGCGCCGTGCCCGACGGTCTCGAGGTCGCGAAGCCGCTATCGCCAGCGGCCCTCCGGTCTCGGGTTAATAACCGAAGACCTGTTCCTTCGTGACCCAGGTGATCGGCGCGAGCTTCGCGAGCTTCGCGAGCTTCGCTTCGTCGAGGCTCTTCTTCGGACCCGCGATCGACACGAGCATCTTCTTCGCGACGGCTTCCTTGATCCACTTCTCGAGCGCCGCCTTGTCGACGGCGAGCGCGCGCTTGTTGCGAGCGTCGCGAGGATCCGTCTTCTCGCCGGCCTCCTGCCACGCGAACACGGTGTTCGCGATGAAGCGCGGCGCGATCCGATCGACGCGGTGGTTCTGCGCCAGCGTGTCCTTCGCGACCATGAACCGCTGATCGTCGATCTTGACGACCAGGGTCGACAGCACGGCATCGATCGCGTCGTGCGTCTTGTCGGCCTGGGTGCCGACGTACGCTACCATCGCCGAGTCGTCGACCTTGCGGAAGCTCGGCGAGTAGCCGCCGCGCACCGTGTACGCGAGGCCGCGCGCTTCGCGAACTTCCTGGTACAGCAGCATCCCGGCGTACTCGCTGAACACCGTGCCGAGCGCGCGATCGCGGTCGTTGCCGACGCCGCGCGGCCACGTGATGTTGATCTGCATCTGCTTGGTGTCCTGATCGAGGGCGAACACCTTGCGCTCCGCACGGAACTTGTACGGCTTGATCGTCTTCGTCGCGATCGAGCCCTTACCGAGGACGATCGCGGTGGCGGCGTCCTTGCCGCGCGGACCGAAGTACGTGGTCTTGTGCTTGGTGTCGAGGTAGCGCGCGAGCAGCTTCTTGAGCTGCGCCGGCGTGGCCTTCTCGAGATCCTTGTTCTTCGGCACCACCAGCCAGCCGCTCTCGGCGCCATCGCGGGCGTACGAGGCGACTGCCTGCGCGACCACCTGCGGGGAGCCGATGGAGTTCGCGCGCTCGGTGAGGTTCGTCGCGACGCGCGCCTTCACCGTGGCGTCATCGATCACCGGATCGACGAGCCACTCGCGGAGCAGCGTGATGCCGGCCTCGAGGTTGCGGTCGATGCCGGAGATGCTGATCGACGCGCTGTCCTTGCCGCAGCCGGTGTCGATCGAGATCCCGAGCTCGTGAAGGTGGCGAGCGACTTGCTCGGCGTTGCGCTTGCCCGCACCCGTGAACTTCAGCGTGTCGAGGGCGAGGCACGCGAGCTTGTCGTCGGCGCGACCGTAGTCGTACTGGAACGTCACCGCGAACAGGTTGTTGCGCGTGTTCTTGACCGCGATCAGATCGCCAGTGGCGAGCTTGCCGCGCTCGTAGTCCTTGCCCTCGACGATCGCGACGGGCTCGATCGGCGTCACGGTCATGCCGAGGATCGACTTCGCGTAGGCCGTCTGCCGGCTCGGGTCGACCTTGACCGGCGTGATCGACGGCTTCTCGATCTTCTGGGTGTCGCTCTTTCCCTTCACCTTCTTGAGAACGAGCATCTCCTTCGTCAGGTACTGCTTCGCGACGCGCAGGATGTCCGCCTTCGTCAGCTTCTTCATGCGATCGATCTTCGAGACCACGTCCGGCCACGGCTCGCCGAGGAGGAACGAGTTCTCCATCAGCGCCATGCGGCCCTGATTGAACTCGAGCTGCTGCTGGTTCTGGATCTCGTAGGTCAGGATCGCCGAGGCGACGTCGCTGTCGGTGAACTCACCGCGCTGCAACTTCTCGACGACGCCGAGCAGCAGCTTCTCGAGCTCCGCGAGCGACTGGCCGTCGAGCGCATCGGCGTGCAGATCGTAGTACCCGCTGTCGCGCAGGAACGTCGGGCTGCAGCCCGCATCCGCGACCTTCTGGGTCAGCATCAGCTCGCGCGCGAGCATGCCGGACTGGCCGTCGAGCAGGAGCAAGTCCATCAGCTCGAGTGGGAGGCGATCGGCATGCGATGCCGACACCAGCTGCCATCCGAGGGTGACGCCCTCCTCTGCCGGCACCTTGACGCTGATCTCGGTGCGTCCGGTCAGCTTCGGCAGCTCGCCGGGATCCGGCGCAGCGCCCGGTGCGCGGGTGAACGCGGAGAACTCCTTCTCGAGGATCGGCAACACCGAGGCGTCGACATCACCCGAGAGCAGGATCGCCATGTTGCCCGGCGAGTAGTAACGATTGAAGAAGTCGACCATGTCGCCATACGCCGGCGACTTGAGGTGCTCGATCTCGCCGATGCCGCTGCTCCAGCCGTAGCCGTGCTTCGGGAACATCGTCTTCGAGTACGCCTCCTGGACCGCCCACCCCGGGTTGTCCATGCTGCGGTTCTTCTCCTCGTAGACCGCCTCGATCTCCGGCCAGAACAGGCGGAACACCGGGTCGGTGTAGCGAGTGGCCTCGACCTTGGCCCACTGCTCGAGGCGGTTCTTCGGCACCTCGGTGATGTAGATCGTCGAGTCCTCGCGCGTGGTCGCGTTGAGACCGGTGATGCCGATCCGCGAGTACAGCGAGTCGAGCTCGTTCGGGACCGAGAACGCGGCGGACGCCTGGGTCTCCTTGTCGATCTCGGCGAGGATCGCCGGACGGTTCGCGCCGGTCTTGCGAAGGTCCGCGTACAGCTTGTCGATCTTGTCGAGGTGCGGCTTCTCCTTCG
Source organism: Haliangiales bacterium (assembly GCA_038325805.1). Lineage (GTDB taxonomy): Bacteria > Myxococcota_A > Polyangia > Haliangiales > Haliangiaceae > JABFXX01. The sequence continues at coordinate 4,934 of JBBQJJ010000309.1, read as the reverse complement.
CGTAGTCGAGGGTGCCGAGCTGCGAGGTCCCCTTGAACAGCATGTGCTCGAGGTAGTGGGCGAGGCCTGTCGAGCGCTGCGGATCCTGCGCGCTGCCGGCGCGGACCACGACGTGCGCCACCACCGACGGCTCCTGCCGATCGGGGCTGAGGTACACGGTCATGCCGTTCGACAGCCGGTGGATCGTCACCTTCGCCGGATCGCCGGGTAGCGGCGTCGCGATCAGCGGCGGCGCGTAGACGGCCTTCTTGGCTCCCGCGACGGGCGCGGTGCCTCCCGTACCAGTTCCCGCGGTGTCGACGGGACCGGTCGTGTCACCCGTCGGTCCACCGCCAGTGGGCCCGGTGGGCCCTTTTCCCCCGCCGCCGCCACAGGCAGCGCCGATCAACAGCGCTCCGACGACGATCGCTTGCTTCCCGAGCTTGTGCATCCAGCGCAGTTACTACGGCGGTGCATTCGGTGCAACGTCGACGAGCTGACCGCTGTTGCCCGAGACTGAGACCGAGCGAGGGTTGCCTGACGCGACCGGGTTTTTAGCAACTTCTCGTTGTTCGACTTGTCCAGCAAGCCGGTCGCACGCCGTCGCAGGATCCACGGATCTGGTCGCGTGCGTCGCAGCCGACCTCGCTCGAGATGCTCGACCAGATCAACCTCGCCCCGAGCTTGTGCGGCTCCCGTAGCCAGGTTGCCTGATCGTTGCGGCGGTCCGAGCGCGCACGCGTCGCCGAAGGTTCAATGGCTCTCGGGCTCGTGATGACGGCGTCGTAGCGAGGTTCGCGCGGTCACTGACCCGATACCGGGTCACGAATCCGAGCAATCCCACCAGTTCGTGGCCTCTACGGTCTTCACCCGATCGGGCACGTCATGTCGACGGTCTAACGACTCTCGTTAGGGTGATGGTCATGACGAGCCCGCGACGAAGGGCAGCGAGGCCGCTTATCCAGGTGCTCTCGGGCTGCAACGGCCGTTGGCCCGCATCTGCGTGACCTGCGAGGGAACAGCCCTTCTGCAGTACACCGAGCGACACCACCATCGGGAACGGTCGCGACGACCGCATCGGGCGTGAGTTGCTCAACCGCTGAGCACGAGTTGCGCACGGGCAGTACTGGTTCAGAGGGTCGCCAACTCGCCAAGTGAGGCCCGCCAAGGCTCGCCGAAGGATCGATCAATCAAGAGGTCCGCGCCGCGGCGACCGGCCGCATAGGCCTATCCAGTTCTGTCGACGCTGAGGGCGTCGACAGAAGGCGTTCTCGCATGAGCGGTCTCGTCCGGCGTCTCAGCGCCGGACGAGCCTGGGCGCTCTCGTCGAGCGATGTTGAACGTCGGACGTCTGAAAGATCGGTTGGCGACCCTTGGCGGGTTTGTTTGACGAGTTGGCGACCCTCTGACCACGTGGTGTTGAAGCCAGTGCGAGAGGGTCGCCCACTCGCCAAGTGAGGCCGTGCGGCCCACCGTGCACGACCCAACCGCAAACAATCGGCTTGACGAATCCGTCGAGCCGTCGTATTTGATTTACGGAATGAACGTTCACTCCGATATCAAGGGCACCGGCAGGAGGCGAATCCAGCGTTCGAAGTCGGCAGCCTCGGGTGAACGGGCGAAGGCGAGCCCAGCGAAGGCCCGCGTAACAAAGGCCGTCTCATCGTCGACAGGTGCCGCGGAACGCCCTCGGCGCGGCCGGCCACTGGTCGACGACAAGCGGCGCCTGATCCTCGATGCCGCGCTCCGGGTGTTCGCAGAGCGCGGCTTTCACGGAACGTCCGTTCCGGAAGTCGCGGAAGCCGCGGGCGTGGGCACCGGGACCCTGTATCGCTACTTCGAGCACAAGGAAGCACTGGTCAACGAGGTCTATCGCGACGCGAAGCTGCGCCTGCGAGCCACGCTGCTCGACGGGCTCGGGGCACCTGCGTCGTTTCGAGCCGATGACGCCGAGCGCTGGTTCCACGAGCTGTGGCAGCGGCTCGCGTCGTTTGCCGCGAACGATCCGGATGGTTTCCGCTTCCTCGAGATGCAGGACCATTCGCCCTATCTCGACGGCGAGAGTCGGCAGGTCGAGCTGTCGGTGCTCGGCCCGTTGTTCATCGCCGGCAAGCAACTGCGCGACCGCGCCACCACGCCCACCGACAAGGCGGTGCCGGTCGAGATCTTGTTCGCGCTGCTGTGGGGCGCCTTCGTCGGCCTCATCAAGGCAGGGCGCCTCGGCTACCTGGCCCTCGACGCCGCGCGGATCCAACAAGCCGGTCATGCCTGCTGGCGAATGATCGAGCCCGGCCTGCCTCGCACGCGCTCGCGCTGATCCCGAGCCCGCGGCTCTCCAACCGCGCGTCGCTGTTCGCCGACGACCACTGCACTGCCAATCGCTTCATTGCCAACCGCGCAACGCCTCACCGCCAACCGCCCACCACTCACCACTCGACGCTCACGATTCGCCACCGCGCGCTCACTCCCACACCTCGCCGCCAACGCACGCTTCGCTGCCAATCGCTTCACTGTCACCACATCGGTGTGAACCAACCTTTTCTGTCAGCCATCTTTCGAACGTAAAGGACCTCCCATGCAAACGACGCCCACCGCTCGCACCGCCTCCACACCCGCCCACCACAGCCTCTACACGCTCGACACGCTCGCGGCGCGAACCCACGACGAGCTCGACGCCCTGTATCGCGGGGCGATGGTGTCCACGACGATGCACGCCGCCGACGGCAAGCTCGTCGGTCGCATGCTCACCGTGCGTGGACTCCCGGGCGCCCTCGCGAAGCCTTTGCGCCGCTGGGCGGCGGCACGGTCGTTCGTCTGGGAAGGCAAGACGTTCCAGGCAAAGAGCGACACGCGCGGCGACGGTCACAATCGCGTCAGTCTGCAGGCCGTCCTCGGTCGCCAGAACCTGTTTCCGTTCGAGACCTCGTTCGGGCCCTCGGCGGTCGACGGCCGCCCGACGCTGATCCTCGACTACGACCTGCGCGTGAACCCGAGCTACATCCGCAAGATCCACGACGAGATCCGCGAGGTCTCGCCGGGCTTGTTCCTCGGTCCTGCGATGGTGAAGACCGAGACCAAGAAGGTGCACGTGTTGTGGTTCGGTCTCGACTCGAGGCTGTCGTGAGCGCGTTCGCGCTCGAGCACATCCTGGTCACCGGCGCGGCGGGTGCGATCGGTGGAGCCACGGCACGCCGGATGCGCGAGCTGTGGCCGACCGCGCGACTCGCGTTACTGGATCGGCCGCAGGAGACCGCCGTCGTCGACTCGCTTGCACGAGAGCTCGGCAACTCGTCCGTGCACGGTGCGGATCTCCGTGCGGTCGAGCGACTCGACGAGGTCGTCGACGCGATCGCGAAGACGGCGCCGCTCGACGGGCTCGTCAACTGCGCGGGCATCATGCGCGTGCAGGGCGTCTCGAGCTGGCAGTGGGACGAGGCTCGCGACCTGATGGCGATCGATCTACTCGCGCCCCTGCGCCTGCAAGATCTCGTCGTGCGCGGCATGGTCGAGCGCCGGCATGGCGCGATCATCAACGTCGCGAGCATGGCCGGCAAGGTCCCTCTCAAGGGCTGCAGCTACTACGGCGCGTCGAAGGCCGGGCTCGCGATGGCCTCGGAGATCGCACGTGCGGATCTCGCGCCGCACGGCGTTCGCGTCGTCACCGTCTATCCCGGGCCCGTCAAGTCGGCGCTCGAGCAAGGCGCGCGCGATGCGTACAGCGGCAACGGGTTGTTCAAGCGCTACGCACCCACCGGGGATCCGGTCGAGCTCGCGCGTCGAATCGTCGACGCGGTGATTCGCGACGAGCCTCGTGTGATCTATCCGCGGCTCTATGGTGTCGGATGGTCCGCGAACAATCTGTCGCGCTGGGTCGCGTTGTCGTACGGCCCGCCGCCGGTCACCTGATCGCCGGCAGAGCGCCCGCCCGGCCGTCGCGATCCTCGCCCACTGGCACGTGGACTCCCGCCGACGTCACCGCCGACGTCCGCGACGGAGCCGATGTCGACCTCGAGGTGTACGGTTGGTCCTTCGCCGAGCTTCGGACGACGGGGCCCGTCCTCTTCACGGTGCGCTGACCACCGATCCGGCAACGCCACGCGCCGAGGCCGGCTTGGAGAAGACGGCCGACGGACTTCTGGCGCAGAACTAACCCACGCGGCAACTGTCTTGGCGCTCGTCTCCGAGTTTTCTGCTATTCGAGCGCATGGCTCGCGAGCGGCTCGACAAGATCTTGGTCGAACGCGGCCTCGCGAGCAGTCGCGAGCGCGCGCAGGCCCTGATCATGGCCGGCGCCGTGCTCGTGCGCGGGCAGCCCGAAACCAAGCCGGGCACCCAGCTGCCTCCCGATGTCGACGTCACGGTGCGGGGCGAGGAGCACCCGTACGTCTCGCGGGGCGCGCTCAAGCTGGTCAAGGGGCTCGACACGTTCGGCATCGATCCCACCGGCATGGTCGCGCTCGATATCGGCGCCTCGACCGGCGGCTTCACCGACGTGTTGCTCCGCCGAGGTGCCACCCGCGTCTACGCGATCGACGTCGGCTACGGCCAGCTCGCATGGTCGATCCGCAGCGATCCGCGCGTCGTCACGATCGAGCGCGAGAACGTGCGGAACCTGCCGCTCGAGCGCGTGCCCGAGCCGGCGGACCTCGCGGTGATCGACGTGTCGTTCATCTCGCTGACGCTGGTTCTGCCGCGCGTGGTCGAGCTGCTGCGAGCACCCGGCGACAAGCCGATCGTGGCACTCGTCAAGCCGCAGTTCGAGGTCGGTCGCGAGCAGGTCGGCAAGGGTGGGGTGGTGCGCGACGAGGCCGCGAGGCAGGGCGCGGTGGACAAGGTTCGCGCCTGGGCCGCCGCCAACGGCTTCTCCGCGGGTGACCACGTGGAATCGCCGATCACCGGCCCGGCCGGCAACGTCGAGTACCTCCTCTTATTGAAGAGCCCGGCGTAGCGAAGCG
>JBBQJJ010000308.1:0-10539 GCA_038325805.1 Haliangiales bacterium | reverse complement strand
CGATCACCGGTGGCGATCACCTGCGGTTCGGCGCCGAGAAGGAGCGGAAGCAAGAGTGCGAACGCCATGTCCCTTCAGCTTGCCAGGCGAATGCCAGAACGCCGCCCAAGGGTCGCGAGGGGTTGGCCGTGCTGTGTCACTGGGCCCACGTCAATCGCGTCACGGTGCGCGAGGTAGCAGGGTGTGGGGCAAGCGCGTGCGGCAGGATCCCCTTGTAGCTGCGCGCGATTGGAGGGTCGGCTGCGCTATCATGAACCCCATGCATTGGGGCAGCATCCGTTGCGTCGCAATGGGTGTTCTCGTCGGCTGTTACTCGCCGACCTTCCCCGAGAACCAGCCGTGTAGCGAGACCCAGAACTGTCCGGATGGCCTCGCGTGTGACGTCGCCACGAACGAGTGTGTCGCGGAGGTCCCGAAGACCGCGCGGTTCGTCAAGCTGTCGACCTACGACGACAACGTCTGCGGGATCGATCCCCTGGGCACGCTGTACTGCTGGGGCCACAACGCACACGCGGAGCTCGGGCTCGGCGACACCGACCAACGGTTGGTGCCGACGCGTGTCGGCGTCGAGTCCGATTGGCTCGACATCCAGGTCGGCAAGTTCATCGCGTGCGGGTTGCGCGCCGGAGATCAACTGTGGTGCTGGGGGGACAACCTCGGTCCGGGTGGAGGCTCGACCTTGAATCCTCGGCAAGTCGCCGGCACATACACGACCCTCACCGTCGGCCACGACACCTGGTGTGCGCTCGACGCCACTGGCCTGGTGTGTCAAGCGCGCGGCGCCGAGCCGACGTTGCAACCGCTACCCGCGGACATCGTGCCGGTCCAGATCTCGGCGACGCACAGCACGGCGTGCCTGATCGATGATGCGAAGCGACTTTGGTGTTGGGGTAACAACGATGCGAACCAGATCGGTACCGGCGACAGCCTCCCGCTGACACCGGACATGCCGCATCAGATCACGGGCGAGTGGCAAGCCGTCGAGCTCGGCGACACCGCGACCTGCGCGATCGCGAGCAATGGAAGACTGTCGTGCTGGGGACTGTGTGACGAAGGGCAGCTCGGGCGCAGCGCCGAGTGCGGCATTCCCGGCGTGGTCGGCGACAGGACCTTCACGAGTCTCTCGGTCGGGGGCGGCCAGACCTGCGCGATCGATCTCGACGGCAAGCTGTTCTGCATGGGCACGAACGAGTATGGCGAGCTGGGTGCGAAGGGCGGCTTGCCGAGCGACGAGCTGCTCGAGGTCGAGCATGGCGAGTGGACGTTGGTCACCGCGGGCACGCAGCAGACGTGCGGGCTGCGCGCCGACGGTGAAGCGTGGTGCTGGGGCGACAACCAATTCGGCGGGCTCGGCGACGGAGGCGGTGGCAACGAGCTCGCACCGGTCGCGATCGATCCGGGTCCGTTCGACAAGGTGTTCGCCGGTCGCGCGAACGGGTGTGCGCTTCGCGAAGGCACGCTGTGGTGCTGGGGTGCGAATGGCTTCGGGCAGCTCGGCGACGGGACGACGATCGAGCGGCGCCGGCCCGTCCAGATCGGCACCGATCGCGACTGGACGACGATCTCGATCACGCGCACGCATGCGTGTGGCATTCGCGACAATGGCACGCTGTGGTGCTGGGGAAACAACAGCCAGAAGCAGCTCGGCATCGGCGGCAACCTCGACGCACACGTGCCCACGCAGGTCGGGACGTCGACCGGCTGGAGTGAGGTCGCTGTCGGGCTGGAGAACGCGTGCGGCATCCTCGACGGGTTCGTCCACTGCTGGGGTCGGCTGCGCACGTCGATGCCAGAGCTCGAGCTCGATCAACCGGCGTCGTCGCTCACCGTCTACGACTACACCTTCACGGTGATCGACCCGGCGATCGGCGGCACCCTCGCCTTCGGTCCGTTCATGGCACCGACGACGGAGGTGGTCCAGGCGTGGAGCTCGATCGAGCGCGGCGCTGACCACGTGTGCGGGCTGATCGGCAGCGAGCTGTGGTGCTACGGCGCCAATTTCTACGGACAGCTCGGGCGGCCTGCGGGCGGGAACGGGAACGATCCCGCCGAACCGCTGACCGGCGAGTGGCTGACGTTCTCCGCCGGCAACCAGACCACGTGCGCGATCGCGACCGATCACGAGCTCGCGTGCTGGGGCTTCCCGGGCCTCAACGGGCTCGGCAAGGAGGACGTCACGGCCGACTTCCCGACGCCGGTTGGCTCCGCGTTGTGGAACCAGATCAGCGTCGGCGATTACACGTCGTGCGGGATCCAGATGGATGGCTCCCTGCACTGCTGGGGCTTCGGCGTCGCGAGTGGCCGCGGCGACGCGAAAGGCGGCCACGAACGACCGACGCGGGTCTCGCCACCATGAGCGTCGCCCTTGCCGATCCGCTCGTCGGCTCGATCATCGCCGGTCGCTACGAGGTGATTCGCAGGCTCGCCAAAGGCGGCATGGGCACGATCTACGAGGTCCGCAACACGCGCCTGGGCCGCACGTTCGCGTTGAAGACGATCACCGCCGAGGCTGCGCAGGATCCCGAGGTACTCGCGCGCTTCCGCCGCGAAGCGGACGTGGTCGCGAACCTGTCGCATCCCCACATCGTCGAGGTCGTCGATTGGGATCAGCTCCCCGACGGAGCGCCGTTCCTCGTCATGGAGCACCTGCGCGGCGAGACGCTCGCGGCGCGGATCGCCGACGTTGGCGGCCTGCCGTGGTCGCAGATCGCGCGGATCGGAGATCAGGTGTTGAGTGCACTCGGCGTCGCGCATCGCGCGGGCGTCGTGCATCGCGACCTCAAGCCCGACAACATCTTCCTCGCCGTCGACGATGCCAATGAAGAGCGCGTCAAGTTGCTCGACTTCGGCATCTCGAAGATCCGTGATTCGACGACGTTCCAGACCACCGATGCGAAGCTCCTCGGGACGCCGGCCTACATGGCACCGGAGCAGGCCGAGGGGCAGCACGACAAGATCGGCCCGGCGACCGATGTCTGGGCGATGGGCGCGATCCTCTACGAGATGATCACCGGCACCGCCGCATTCGCCGCACCGAGTGCACCGGCGATCTTGTATCGCGTCTGCCACGGCAGACCGACACCGGCGAACGAGCTACGCAGCGACATGCCGAAGGAGCTCGGCGAGCTCCTCGACTGGGCGCTCGATCCGCAGCTTCGACTCGACGATATCGAGGAGCTGCGAGAAGAGCTGCGCGAGATCATGTCGAAGCTCGAAGGCGTGACGTGGGCGCAGCCGATGCGCTCGCGGATGATGGACTCGGTCAAGAAGTCGACGCCGATGGTGCGAATCTCGACGCCACTCCCGTGGTCGCGCGGCAGTGCGCCCTCGCTCCCACCGCCTCCGGACGTCTTGGCGATCCCGTTGCCCGAACAAGCGACGCCGAGGACCAAGCTGCCGCTGATCCTCGGAGGCGTCGCCGTGTTCGCGATCTCCGCGGTCATCGTGTTCTTCGCGACCCGCGGTGGCACGGACGAGCCCGTCGCCAGCAAGCCCGCGTCGCCGATCGACCAACCGGCGACTGCCTCGAGCGCTCCGAAACAACAGCCAACGCTACCGACGGTGCCCGTCACGATCGAGAGCACGCCGGCCGGCGCCGAGGTCTATCGCATGCCGTCACAGCTCAAGGTCGGCGTCACCCCGTGGACCTACGAGCTCGACCGCGGCGACGGCATCGCGGTGTTTGTCGTCAGGTTCGCCGGCTATCGGGATGCGAAGGTCGAGCTCGATCTCAGGCAAGGCGGCAGCAAGACGATCGCGCTCGAGCGGATCGCCCCGGTCGTGCGTGCACCCGTCCGCACCGGCAAACCGCCCAAGACCGGTCGTCGTCGCAAGGGCGAGCCCGTGAACCCGTTCGAGAAGCCTAACAAGTGATCCGAGTCTTCATCGTCGCCCTTCTCGTGAGCTCCGCCGCCGCGCACGCGCAGCCGAACAAGCCCGACGCTACCGCGATCAAGAAGGCGAACGGTCACTTCAAGCTCGGCCAGGAGTTCTTCAAGAGTGGTCAATGGGATCGCGCGATCGTCGAGTACCAGGCCGCGCTCGATCTCACCGGCGAGCCGCTGATGGTGTTCAACATCGCGCTCGCACACGACAGAGCGGGCCGGCCCGAGCAGGCGCTCGCGGGGTATCTGACGTACCTCGACGCGAACCCCGAGGGAGCGATCGCCGACGAAGCGCGCGGCTACGTCGCGAAGCTGTCGCGGGTCGTCGACAAGCTCGAGCAGGACCGTGCGCGTGAAGCCGCGCGCAAGGCCGAGGCGGCGAAGCGTGTGCAGGAAGCGGCGGCGAAGCAGGCCGAGCTCCAGAGGCAGGCCGCGGCGATCCAGGCCGCACGGGATCAACGCACCAAGCAGGCGGATGCGCTCGCGCATCGCGGGATGGGGTACAGGATGGGTGGTCTCGTCGGCGTCGGCGTCGGCGCGCTGGTCGCCGGGTTCGGCATCAAGCAGGGTCTCGATGCGCGCGACATCGCCAACGAGCTGTCGAAGCACGAAGGTGCCTGGACCGACGCGCAGATCGCCCGCGACTCCGAGGGGCGCAGCGCGAACACCAAGATGATCGTGTTCACCTCGATCGGTGCCGGCGTCGCGATCACCGGCGGTGTGTTCTATCTGATCGGCCGCGGTGCACGGACGCGGGCCGAGCAGTTACGGATCGCACCGACGAGCGGCGGTGCGATGGCCTCGCTCGGCTGGCAGTTCTGATCGATTGGCTCGACAGATCTTAGAACGCGAACGGATACGTGAACGAGCCGCCGTTCCGCGTCTTCGCGAACGTGGCCTTGCGGATCACACCCGCCACGCAGTCACCGAGCGCGGCGTCCGGCGTGGTGGCGACGGACACCGAGCCGACGTTGCCATCAGGCTTCACCGAGACCGAGATCGAGACGGTGCCCTTGGCTGACGACTGCTCGCCACACCGGATCACCATCGCGCGGAACCGTTCGACGCCGACCTTGATCAGCGTCTTGTCGAGCTCGACTGGACCCGCGTCGGGATCGACGACCACGACGGGCGGCTTCTCCACGGGTGGAGGACGGAAGCGCTCGCAGCATGGCTTGTCGTACTTGATCAGCATGCAGCCGACCTCGTCACATTCGTCGGACGTCGTGGGGTTGTTGGGGGCCTTGGTGAGATCGGGGTCGTCGGGGTTCTCCGAGACCTCCTTGGGCACACGCGGCACCGTCTTCGGCACGCGCGCGTTCGTCGGATCCATCTCGATGGCCGTCTCGGCGTCGGGTGGTGCGACGGGCTCGCCCAGCAAGCCACCACCGGTGGGCGGCGGCGGTTCGACGACGGGTGGAGGGTTCGACGCGAGGTCGCCAGCGGGCGGACCTGGATCGATCGGCTTGCGGTGCTCTGCCGTCGAGTCGGTCTTCCCGACGACGTTGATCAGCAGGAACACCGCGCCGATCAGCGCGAGCCCGCCGAGCACGATCCAGCCGCGATTCGCCTTCGCCGGTGCGGGCGTGGCATGGCGTGTAGGAAACACCGGCAGATCGGTCGGATCGATGGCGGCGGTGCGTGGGACGACAGGTGAGATCGAGGCGGCCTTCGCACGCTTCTCGACGAGATCCGGATCGTCGACGATCACCGCGGCGACGTCGTCGACCGGGCGATCCGGCTTCGGCGACTGATTGGTGCCACTCGTCTTCTCGATCTTGCCGCGCGGCTCCTCACCGTCGGCAGCCGCGGAGGTCTTCGACTCCGGCGCGGGCTCGGCCTTGGCTTGCGCTTTGGGCTCGGGCTCGTCCGCCGTCAGGTCGGGGATCTTGTGCTCACCCGAGAGCTTCGCTTCGCGCTCTGCAACGGCACGTTTGATCACCTTCGACGCAGCTTCCTCGACGGCGGCGGCCCACGCGGCGGCCTGTGCCTCGGGCGTCTTCTCGGCGTGCTCGCGCGCGGCGATCATCGCGGGGTCGTTGTCGTCGAGCTTGGTGGGTGGAGTGGACAGCTCCGTCCCCGACGTCTCGATCGAGCGCTCGATCGCTTCCTCGAGGGACTTGAGCGAGATGCCCGGCAGGCTCGTCGGTTCCTCGACGATCTGAGTCGGATCGAGCTCGGCGATGTTCGGATCGCTGATCGTGCGCGACACCGCGACCATCGGCATCGGCGGCGTGCCGTGCGTGGCCGTCGATCGCTTCGGCAGTGGCGGCGGCAGCGTCTTCATCGACCGTGGCGGAGGAGGCACGCCCGCCGGGGTCTCCTCCTTCGCCGGGAACGCGGCTGGGCCGGTCGTCGGCACCTTCGACTTGTGGCGCGGCATCCGCATCACGAGGTTGCGCGGGCGCGTGCGGGCATCGAGTTGCGGAACGAGGAGCTTGTCGAGGGCGGTGGCGACGGCGCCACGCGCGGCAGGCAACGCGAACACGAACGCGTGACCGCATTGCGCGGCGATCACCTCGGTGAGCATCGCGGCGGTCCCGATCTCGCGATACGTCAACAGCCGGAACAGATCGGAGAAGCCGGTGAGCTGCTTGGTGATCAGCGGTGCGAGTGCGCTGGTCATCGCGTCGGTCTCGAAGCCGGAGATCGCGATGATCACGTCGACATCCGAGAAGTCGATCCAGCTATCGATCTGCTTGCGAACCGCGGCCTCGGAGTCCTTGACCACCTCGACCGGCCAGACCTCGTGCCCGACATCCGACAGCTTGTCCACGACCAGCTTCGCGGTGGCTTCGTCGAGGGTCGAGGGCGCCTCCGACACCAACATCACCGCCACCTTGATCTTGATGAACTCGCGTTCCATCGACCGCGTAGGGTAGCCCGAAAGGCGCTCCCGAGGGTGGCCTCCTGGGGTAGCGGGTGGCCGAACGTACCGGTTGAGCGACGCGCTGGTAGGCACCACAGTGCTCCGCGTGAACACCCTCGACTCCGTCGCGCAACGCTTATTGAAGACTCGTCGTTCGGGTCGGCTTTTGACCTGGGTTGCGAGAGCGCCGGTGCCCGTGCTCGGCCCCGACGAGCTCGCGGATCGAATGCCGGACCCCGGCTTCGATCAGACGTCGAGCCCGGTGATCGAGACGACCCTGACCCGCGAGCCGACGGGTCGCGGCGTGCTCGATGGCAGCGACGTGGTGATCAAGGATCAGATCGACGTCGCCGGCTATCCAACCGCGGTCGGCACCTCGTCGGGTCCGATCGCCGAGCTCGACGCGACGCTGGTCGCGCGGATCCTCGCCGCCGGTGCCCGGATCGTCGGCAAGGCGAAGATGACGGAGCTCGGCATCGACGGCATCGGCAACGTCATGCACTACCCGATGCCCGCGAATCCGCGCGCACCGGGTTACTCGCCGGGCGGCTCGAGCACCGGAACGGCCGTCGCGGTCGCGACAGGCGTCGCGCGCTACGGCGTCGGCGGCGATGGGCTCGGAAGCATCCGGATCCCCGCCGCGTTCTGCGGGCTCGTCGGCCTCAAGCCGGGACGCGATCGCGTTCCGCGCGACGGCATCCGCAGCCCGGTGCGAACGCTCGATGCGGTCGGTCCGATCACGAAGACCGCTGCCGACTGCGCGCGGTTCTGGCAGGTGATGGCCGGTGAACCGATCGAGGAGCTGTCGGCGTGGGTTCCGGATCGCGTCGGCATCGCGATCGGTTCGTGGATGCGCCCTGCCCGCTCGGTGCAACGCTCGTTCGAACGCGCGCTCGACGCACTCGGGGTCGCACGGCAACGCGTCGAGATCGCCGGGATCGATCGGGCGACGTTCCTCGGCGGCATGATCGGCGCGCACGAGCTCGCGAGCGGTCCGTTCAAGGATCGCCCCGAGACCCGAGCCGGCAAGACCAGCAAGCTGATCGGCACCGCGATCTCGACGGCAGATGCGAAGCTGCTGTACGCGCAACGCGATCAGCTGCGCCTGGCCACTGCACGCGCGCTCGAGAAGACGCCGATCCTCGCGTTCCCGACGACGGCGATCCCGCCGCCGGCGCTGACGAGTGCGCTCGTCAACGGTGCACCGGAGCTCCGGTTACTGCGCGCGCTCGGTGCATTCACGCCGCTCGCGAACCTGTGCGACCTGCCGTCGATCGCGGTGCCATGTGGCGTCGACGATCGCGGCCGCCCGCTATCGATCATGTTCGTCGCCGCGTATGGTCAGGAGACCGCGCTGCTCAAGCTCGCGCTCGCCGTCGAGAACACCGGCCTCGGCACCAAGCCGATCTGATCACTCTCGCGCGGCGATGTAGCGATCGGTTACGTCTCCGCCGTCATCGGACTGATCGCTGTCGTTGACGTCCGCGGCGAGTCGCGCCACGACCGCGACTCCCTGGTTGGACAGCCAGCTCGAGCTGACGTCGAGAGACGCGAGCTTCGGAAGGTAGCCGGCCGCGAGTGCCCGCGCGCCATCGTCGCCGAGCGTGCCCTTCGACAGATCCAAGCTGACCAGGCGCTTCGCGATCTCCGATCCGGCGAGACCGCGACAGATCTCGTCGGTGATCTTGCTGTTGCCGAGGCCGAGGTGCGTGACCTTCGGGAACGCCGTGCCGTCGAAGATCGGCTGCAGGTGTGCGAGGGTGAGGTCATACTCGTCGCCGAGCTGGATCGAGAGCTCCGTCAGCGCCGGCCACGTCGCGTTGCAGATCGAGGCGAGCGAGCCGGGATCCAGACCGCCGGTCACGATCGTCAACTTCTCGAGCTCGGGCAGATCGATCTCGCCGAGGGTCATCGAGCCGCTCCGCAGCTCGAGCTCCCTCAGCTTCGGCGCGGCCTTGTAGATCGGCGACACGTCACCGAGAGAGCTCCAGTTGAGCTCGGTCTCCTCGCTGTGGAAGGAGCCGAGGTACAGCGTGCGGAGGTGAGGCAGCTCGCGCTCGCCGATCACCCGCGCGATCTCGTCGTAGCTATTGTCCTCGTACGTCACGATGCCGACCGTGAGCCCGCGGAGGAAGCGGCAGGATGGATGGTCGAGCATGTTTTTTAGCGCCTCGACCACGTCGTGCGTGGCTTCGCCTTCCCGCTTGTTCTGGATGAACAGCCGCTCGAGGTAACCCCACTTCCACGCCGTCGCCCCGGCTTTCCCGAGGAGCTGCGTCAAGTCGGCGAGGCGGCCGTAGAAGTGGCGAGCGTGCTCCGCCAGGAACTGCTTCGCTTCGAAGTCCTTGCCCGCGAGCTGGAGCGCGATCAGCTCGCCGCGCGGATCGCCGTGACCTTGCAGCCAATCGGCGTACACCGAGTACGCATCGGCGTTGTCGACGTCGCTCGCGATCGCTGCCTCGGCCACCTCGTTGATCGCGTGACCCTTCTGCGCGATCGCCTTGGCCGACGGCGCCTCGGGTGGTCCGTCGGGGTACAGCACGTTCGTCAGCTCGCGCAGGGTGAGCTCGGCCGCGCTGCCCCTGCCATCCTCGCGTCGCTGAGCGTGCTCGACGACGTGGATGTCGTACTTCGTGGCGTGCACGAGCAGCGTGCGACCGCCGTCGCGCAGCGCCACCACGGACACGTTCGGCAACAGCGCCGCTTCGGATGGCAACTGACGCTCCGCTGCACCACGACCTTGCTGGTCGAGCAGCTCGAACCATCGCGATCCGCTCTCGACGCGCATCCACTCGAGGCCGTGGACAGATGGCTGCTCGCGCACGATGTCCGTCGGACACAACCACAACCTCGCGTCGCCGAGCTGGACCTCGATCACCACGCGGCTCGACGCCAGCGGCTGCTTGCACGTCGGGCACGCCGAGGCCTGCTCACCTTCGAACGCGTCCGCGCAGTGCGGGCACTGAACGTAGTTGTCGCCGAGCGAGATCACGGTCGCACCCGCCGTGGGGACAGAGAAGCGGCCGATCGCGGTCGCGGTCTCGGCGATCGCGGTCAGGGCGTCCTGTGGGCCGCGTTGGAGGCACGCACCGTCGAACAGCTCGAACAGGAGCTCGCGGGTGGCCTCGGTGACGGTGCGGTTTCGAGCACGTTCGAGCGCGCGTTCGATTAGTACCAACGACATCGACCATAGCGTGCCCGATCAGGTGAGCTCGAGGTAGTGCTCGGCGAACGCCTTGCCCCAGCTCTCGGGTGCCGGCGGCCATGCCGCCAGGTAGCGCTGCCAGCTCGCGGCGTCCTCGAACGAGTCGGTCACCCACCACAACCAGTAGTCGCGATCGTCGGCGGTCCCGTCGTACGCGATCGAGCCGCGCGGCTCGTGACCGGAGGTCCACGCGGGAGGCAGCGTGCCGGTCGCGGCGAGCGTGCACACGATCGCCTCGATCCCACCGGTCTCGTACGGCACCACGGCGACACCGGTCCGCGCGGAGCGCTCGAAGGTGGCCCACTCCTGGCGTGGAGGTGGTTGCGTGTCGAGATATGCGGTGCGATCCACCGTCGCGAGCCAGCGTGCCCACCAACCGAGCTCGCGCGGCGAGTAGCGAAGCGCCTTGTAGGGCGTCTCGCGCAGCGACGCCCACGGCGCGGTCATGCCTTCCCCGCGAAGCGCGTTGCGCACGAACACCGGATACGCCGCATCCTCGGCGACCAACCCCTCGTCGTCGACGCGGCCGTCCCACAACGTGGTTTCGTCCTCGTCATCGACCTCCTCATCGTCGCCAACCC
>JBBQJJ010000307.1:0-10618 GCA_038325805.1 Haliangiales bacterium | reverse complement strand
AGGATGGCGCCGAGGGTAAGAGGTGCGCGCTTCATTGCTTTGCTCCGATCTGGTAGCCGAGGCCGATGCCGATGAAGAACCCGCCGCTATCGAGCGAGTCGCCGATGTCGTTCTCGATCGCGCTCGCGTAGGTCATGCGCGCGTTGAGGTTGAAGGTCGCACGGGTGTTGAACATCTCTTCGATCGAGAAGCCGACGAGACCCGACATGCCCCATCCGAAGAACGTCTCGGTGGCCACGTTGTTGTCTTGATCGGAGAAGCGCGAGCGCCCGATGCCGAGCGACACGACACCCTCGGCGTTCGCGGCGATGCGATCGGTGAGATGGATGTGCAGCGCGGCGCCGGGGCCGATCAGCGTGGTCGTCGATCTGAACAGCAGGGGTTCGAGCTCGGTGGACCGCGAGAACTCGGGCATCGTCAGGTGCTCGACCGCGAGCATCGGCCCCGCCGAGAGGCGGCCGAACGTCTGGTAGCGCTTGACCGCCAGCGTGGCGCTACTGCGATTACCGCTGTCCTGTTGATAGCCGAAGTCCTCGAGCCGCGACTCGAAGCCGCTCGTGTAGCTGGAACCGCCGACCATCAGCGCACCGTCGACGGCCCACCACGCCGGCAGCGAGATGCCACCCTTGCGGGTGCTGTCCACGTACTTCTCGTTGGCACACCGGTCGACATCGAGCGTGCCGGGCGCGGAGACCGAGCAGCGCAACAGGCGATCGCCTTGCCGCACCAGCACCTCGTACTCGCCGGGCGCGACGGCGATCCGCACCGCCTTGCCCTTCGCCTTCTGCGTCTCGGCGACCACGGACCTCGTCTTCTTGAGCTGGACCAGCGCCTTGCCATCGAGGTTCGCGGGCAGCTCGATCGAAGCAGTCGCGGCGCGCGGGTACGACAGCGCGACCTCGCCGTGACCCTTGAGATCGACCTCGAGCGTGACGTGCTGACCACCGACGGCGGTCGCGCTCGTCGCTAGCAGGGTCTGGTGATACGCGTAGCGATACGCCTCGTCGACGGTGACCTGGCCGTCGTTGTTGGCATCGCCGGCGCCGCGCATGCCGACCAGCAAGTGATGCGTGAAGTAGCTGGAGCGGAGCTGCTCGCTCTCCTGCGATAGCTCGCTGCCCGTCGACGAGGCGAGCACGGCGACACCCTTCGCGTCGAGCTGCTGCCGCGAGTTGAACGAGAAGTCGGCCGTCGGCTGCGCGCCCTTGACGCGCGAGAACGCGCCGCTCTGACACGCGTCGAGGACGACGACGGTGAGCGTGGCGCCGGCGGCGAACAATGTTTGGCGCAGCTCGTCGAGCGGCAGCGCCTCCACGCCAAGATCGATCGCGCTCGCACGCGCGTGCCCGGAGTAATAGAAGAACACCCGCGTCTGCTTGCCGGCAGCCACATCTGCGGCGACGCGCGAGCTCAGCAGCGCGAGGCGGGTTCGAAGCACGTCGGGCGTCGGATGCGTGACGATGTCGATCGAAGCCGGCGTGTACCCGCCGAGCTCGGCGAGCAGCGCGCCGACCCGACGCGCATCGTCCTCGGCATAGCGGAGCTCGGTCTGACCGGGACCCGCCGCATTCGATCCCACGATCAACGCGTGTGCGGCGACCGGGTCGGCATGCGCGGTGGCGCCTCCGAGAGCGACGGCCAAGGTGACCAGGGGGAAGAGACGGTGCATTCGAACCTCGATGTCTATGACACGCGAGGCAGCAGGGTTGGGAACCGCTGCGTACGCCCTCCAGAGCTTGCCGGATGTTGCTGTTACACAACGCAAAAACGGCCCGCGAGGGGCCGTTTCCAGGTCGTGCCAGGTTGGTACTACTTCTTGTCGCCGTCGGCGGGGGCGGCGGGCTCCGGCGTGACCGGCTTGGGCTCGACCGTCGGCGTGGGGGTGGCGCCCATCGCGTCGGCAGCACCCGCCATCATGAGCTTGGTCATGCAGTCGGTGTACTTCGTCATGATGTCGGCCGACTTCTTGGCCATCTCGGGATCCGGCTTCTCGTCCTTCGCGGCCCCGGCGGTCTTCGCCATCTCGGTGCCCCACTTCGACATGTCGCCGTTCACCTTGTCGGCGCAGCCCTTGTCCTTGCAGTCGCACATGGACTTCGCGAACTCCTCCATCTTCGCCACGGCGTCATCCATCGCGCCCGACTTCTTCTTGCAGCCGGTGATGGCGAGGAGCGAGAGCGCAGCGACAAAACCGATCGTCAGTTTGTTCATGACCGGGTTGTACAAAACCTCGGTGGTTCGCAGGTAGTTCAATTACTCGTCCTGCTCGGGATCGACGAGATGAACCGCGCGCCTGAGCGCGGTGTTGCCAAACTTCTGTGCGACTTTGTCAATGGTGTCACCCAGCCGCTCACCCTTCGCGCGCGCGGCCTCGTCGAAGCCGAGCTGGCGCGGAGCGTTGCGGGCTTCGAGGTCCTGCGCCGAGATCCCGCACAGTCGGACGCGGCCACCTTTTCGCGGCTCGATCGCGACCTTGTCGAGGAGCCCGATCGCGGTGCGCGCGAGCACGCCGCCATCGGAGGTCGCGCTGTCGAGCGTGGTGCGTCGCGTGATCTGACGAAAGTCGTCGTACTTCACGATCAACACGACGGCGCGCGCACGCAGGTCGGCAGCACGCAACCGGCGAGCGACGCGGTCCGCCTGCTCGAGCAAGGTCACGGCGAGCTCGCCTTTGTCCTCGTGGTCGTCGTCGAACGTCTCTTGATGTCCGATCGAGACCGGATCGGATTCCGGGACGACCTCGCGCGAATCTTCACCGCGAGCGAGCGCCGCGAGATGTGGGCCGGTGACGTGGCCGAGGCGTGCGATCAGTGACTTCTCGGGGTAGCGCGCGACATCGCCGATCGTCGACAAGCCCATGCTCGCGAGCACGGCCCGCGTCGTCTCGCCCACGCCCCACAGCCGGGTCATCGGCAGCGGATGCAGAAAGGCGAGCAACTTGTCGGGCTCGACGATCCGCAGCCCGTCGGGCTTGTCGATGTCCGACGCGATCTTCGCAGCGAGCTTGATCGGCGCGATGCCCACCGACGCGACGAGCGAGATCTCCTCGCGCACGCGGCGCTTGATCGCCCGCGCGATCGCCTCCCCGTCGCCCAGCAAGCGTTCACTCGCGGTGACATCGAGGAACGCCTCGTCGAGCGACAGGCCTTCGACGTCGGGTGAGTAGTCACCGAGGATCGCGAAGAAGCCATGCGACGCCTCGACATAACGGTCCATGCGATGGCTGACGACGATCGCTCTCGGGCAGCGTCGCAGCGCCTCGGCCATCGGCATCGCCGATCGGATGCCGAACGTCCGGGCTTCGTACGAGCAGCTCGCGACCACGCCTCGTCGCGCCGATCCTCCCACCAGCACCGGCCTGCCTCGGAGCGCCGGATCGTCGCGCTGCTCGACGGCTGCGTAGAACGCGTCGAGGTCGACGTGGAGGATGGTGCGGGCCACTACTTGGGTGTGGTCTCGGTCGCGCTGGCCTTCGCCGCTGCGGCATGCCCATCCGTCATCGCCGTCCGCACCACGAACACGGTGATCACGATGGCGACCACCGCGGACAGGATCACGGTCCATGCCCAGGTGGGCACCGTCGGCGTTTGCCCCTGGCTGAACTTCTTGACCTTGACGCGCAGCATGCCGTGCATCGACAGCAGGCCGACCACGACCAGCAGCAGCTTGATGTGGAGCCAGCCGGCCGGCTTCTCGGTGAGCAGGCTGCTCGCGGTGGGATCCTTGACGCCGAAGAAGATCAGCGCGATGCCCGTGCCAATCGCGAGCGCCGAGACGATGTCCATCATCATCGCGGTGGACCGCTCCATCAGCACGAGCTTCTCGTGCGCTTCTTTCGGAGCCTGGGTGTGGAACCTGAGCAACCAGTAGAGGATGAACATCGAGCCGACCCAGAGAAAGTCGCCGATCAGGTGACCTGCCTTGAGCCAGATGTAGACCTTGGGATCCATGGGCTGGAAGGTATCACCTGACTCGATCCGCCCGCGCTCGTCGCCTCGCGGTATGATCTGTTGCCGACGTGGCCAGGCTTAAAGTTTTCTTCCACGACGCCTGCTTCGACGGCACCACCTCGGCGGCGTTGTTCTCGGCGTTCTACCGCGACACCGTCGCGAGGGACGTGGTGATCGAACCCGTGGGGATGACCCACAAGGACGGCAACCCGTTCGAGGACATCCCCCTCGACGCCGACGATCACGCCTGCGTCGACTTCCGGTTCTGCGCCGATCCGAAGATGCGCTGGTGGTTCGATCACCACCCGACGGCGTTCCAGCCGCCGACGCTACGAGAGGTGTTCGAGCGCGATCACCGGGCCACCTGGATCTTCGATCCCGCGGCGCCGTCGTGCGCCGGCTTGATCCTCCGCACGCTCGAAGCCAGGTGGGGCTGGCACGCGCCCGCGGGCCTCCGCGCGGCTGTGGCGTGGGCCGACACGATCGATGCCGCGCAGTTCAAGTCCGCCGAGGAAGCGGTCGCGCTCGTCGAGCCTGCCCAACGTCTCGCCGCGTGGCTCGCGCACGGGCGCTCCGGTCTGGATACCGCGCGCTATGTCGGCTGGCTCTCGCACGGCTCGCTCGAGGAGGTCGCGGAACGTCCCGAGCTCGTCCCGCAGCTCGAGGCGATCGCCGACGAGCGGAGTCGCGAGCTCGACGCGGTTCACCAGCTCGGCGTGTGGCATGGCGAGGTCGTGCTGTTCGATCGGATGGACGATGTCGGAGCACGCAGCCCGGGCTTCCTCGGCTACCAGCTGTTCCCGTCGGCGCTCTATAACGTCTCGGCGACCCGTACTCCGACGACGATCAAGATCTCGGTGGGCGTCAATCCGTGGACGACGAAGCAGCGGCGGCACGATATCGGAGATCTGTGCGCGCGGTTCGGCGGTGGGGGGCATGCGGTGGTCGGCGGCGTGACCCTGCGTTCCGACGAGCTGCCGCGAGCGCGCGACACGATGCGCGCGATGATCGCCGAACTGAATCGCTCCTGACCCCTCAGAACCACCCACGATCGCTTCTACAAGACCGTCGAAGAGCGTGATGCAGCCCGAGAAGCCACGCGACATCGCGAACCAGGTAGCTCGCTTCTTGTGAACCGGGATGGATCTGTCGCTAGGGAAGGATGGGTACCGGTGGACGGCCAGAAGCTGTTCAGTGTCGGATCTTGCCGTGCGGCGTACCCTCGCCGTAGCCGGCGGCGGTCTGCACGCCGATCTCGGCGCGGTCGTGGAGCTCGCTGATCGTGCGCGCCCCGGCGTAGGTCATCGCGGACTGCACGCCGGTGATCATGTCGATCAGGATCGCGCCGACGCTCTCCTGACCCTCGCGGATGTAGATGCGTGACGTCGAGATGCCCTCGCGGAAGAACCCGCGCTTCGCACGCTCGAACGGATCCTGATCGTTGTTGCGGTCGCTGACCGCCCGCCCGCTCGCCATGCCGTAGTTCTCCTTGTAGAGCAGGCCCTCGCGATCCTCCTTGACGTCGCCGGGGCTCTCGTAGGTGCCGGCGAGCGCGGTTCCGATCATCACGCGCGAGGCACCCGCCGCGAGATAGAGGGCGACGTCGCGTGGATGGCGGACGCCCCCATCAGCCCAGACAAATTTCCCACGCGCCGCAGCCTCGCGGGCACAGGTCATCACCGACGTGAAGGTCGGGCGACCCGTGCCGGTCTGCATCCGGGTCGTGCACATCGCGCCGGGCCCGATGTTGACCTTGACGATGTCGGCGCCCGCCTCGATCAGCGCGCGCGTGCCTTCAGCCGTGCAGACGTTGCCAGCGATGATCGGGACGCGACCCCGCACGACGTTCTTGACGGCCGCGAGTGCCTCGAGCATCCGGCGTTGGTGGCCGTGCGCGGTGTCGAGCACGATCGCAGAGATGCCCATCTCGAGCAGGCTCCCGGCCGTTGCTGCGGCCTGCGACGAGATGCCGATCGCGGCAGCGACCATCAGGCGACCGTTCGCGAGTGCCGGGCGCAGCATCTCAAGGCGCACGGCATCGTTCCGTGTGATCACGCCGGCGAGCCGGCCCGCGTCGTCGAGCACGGGCGCTGCCTTGACGCGCGCTTCCTCCATCGCGAGGAACGCCTCGCGATTCGAGATCCCGACCGAGAACGACACCAGGCGCGGGGTCATCAACGCCGACGCCAGCGTATATTGATCGCGGTCGCGCAGATCGGCCGCCGTCACGATGCCCAGCGGACGCCGGTCGTCGTCGACGACGGTCACCAGATCATGTGACCGCTTGCGGATGATCCCCTGGACATCGCGCAGCGTCGCGCGCGGGGAGACCGAGAGTGCCGTGTCGTACCGCGCATCTGCCGCGTGGATGTGCTTGACGATGCGTTCGACGGTGTCGAGCTCCATGTCCTGCGGGAGCACGCCGAGCCCGCCGAACCGCGCCATGGTTTCGGCCATCCGCTTGCCGGTGACCGCGTTCATGTTGGCCGACACGATCGGGTGCGAGCCGCCGGGAAAATCGGGGGTGGTCAGATCGGTTTCGAGGCGCGACGAGCCATCGAAGTAGGCCGGGTTCAGGAAGACGTCGTCGGTCGAGAGCTCGAGATGCTCGTCGTGTTCGGGGTGCAGGAACTTCACACCTGCACGTTACCTCACGAGCCCGTCAGAATCGGCCGCCGAAGGTGACGGCGGCGCCGCCGGCGGTGGGCGTGACCTCGATCGGGACCTCGGTGAGGCGCGTCGAGCGATACCAGAGAAACCCGCTGATCCCGGCACCGATGACCGCGAGAGATGCGGTGGCGAGGAACAGGTTGTTGAACGTCCGGACACGACTGGCCTCGCTGTCGAACTCTTCTTCGTCGAAGGTGAACCGCGCGTCCTCGGACAGCGTGTGTGCCTTGCGATTGAAGACCACCGCCGCGATCCCGACGACGACGGTTGCACCGGTCGCGATCACTGCCGGCAGCTTCGGGCCCGCCTTGCGGACGGTCCTGGGCGCGAGGATCAGATCGAGCTTCGTCAACGTGAGCTCGACGGACATCGGCGCGGTCTTCTCGACCCTGATCTCGATCGTGTGGTCACTGAAGCCGACAGCCTGGCCGGAGGCACTGTGCGTCCCGATCGCCAGCCAGACCGTGCGCGTGCTCGTGAACACTTCGTCGTCGCCAAACTCCGCGAGCTGCACGCGCGTCCCATCGGCGACGTTGATCGTCACCGGCGCGAACTGACCGGCGCGCATCGTCTCCTCGATGCTGCCGATCACGGCGCGCACGCTCTCGACCGTCCCCGCCTCGAGTGCCGTGCGGTCGAGGCAACGGTTGAGCAGGAGGTGTGCGCGCGTCCATTCCTCGGCCTTGAAGTACGAGATGCCGATGTTGCAGAACAGGTTCGGTCGCGGATCTTCCTTGTTGGCCGCGGAGAACAGCTGCGCCGCCTTCCGGTGGTCGCTGGCCGCGGCGGCGGCACTTGCCTCGGCCGCCAGCGCATCCGCCTTGGCCTTGTCGGCGCGTGCGGGGAGGGCGCTCGCCAACGCGATCGAGGTCACCAGAGCCACACGGATCACGTGGCGGAGGCTAACACGTTGCTGTCTACCGGCGGTCACGTGATACTCCCGAGCGATGAGAGCGCCGTTGCTCGTGATCGGGTTGATCGGCTGTGCCGACGTTCCGGAGTTTGGGTTCGACGACGGCTCGCTGGTGGCGTCCGTCAACGGCGAGACTGGCGCGGTCATCGTGAGCGGCTCCTTCTACGAGATGGAGTTCGGTCTCCCGGGCCCCGATACGTTTCCGATGCCCGACAAGTTCACGGTCGGTGTCGATGACAACCGGCGCGACGTCCTAACCGATGCGATCCCGACGTGTGCGTTCGAAGCGAGAGTCGGTCTCGCCTTCTTTCCAGGGCTCGATATCAGCTCCCTTCCTGGGCGTCTCGGGCCGGGCGGCGTGGCCGAGACGTCGCGCATCGACCAGATCTTCGAAGGACCCGGCGCGATCCAGTACGAGGTCACCTACCGGGCAAGCTACGTGGCCGATACGCAGCCTCTGGTGTTCGAAGGGAAGAGCACCTTCACGTTCTTCGCCCCCGGCCGCATCACGCGGTACGACGAGTTCACACCGTTCGACGAGCTCACGACGCTCACGGGGCCGGCCGACCCGTTCGGATGCAGCACCGGACCGGTCGACACGTTCTTCCTCACCAGCTACTGGGCGTTCGAGAACACCGGAGCGCCCACGCAGATCAGACGCGATGGCACGCTCGCCATAGATGGCGATCGCGAGGCGTGCACGTTCTACGACTCCCACGACACGATGATCGGCGTGGCGTGGCCGGAACCGGCCGCAGGCGAGTTCGTGCGGTATCGACCGGGCGGCGGCCTCACCGCAGGCCACGTCTTCGATTTCCTCAGCGACGGCTCTGGAAATGGACTGCCAGAGGTGCCCGGCGGTCAGCGTTCGGTGAGCTCCTCGCTGATCGTCGACGGCTTCCGGACCGAGGCAAACGAGTGCGACGTGGTGCTCGACTCGCTGACCAGTGGTCAGCTCCTGATCAACGACACGCCGTTCATGGCGGATCCCGACGGCATCTATCGCCAGCCCGACAACATGCCGAACGAGGGGACGATCACGCTCAAGTCGATGGGGCGGTTGGCAGCGGGTGTGGCGGTGATCCTCGACCTCGGCAGTGCTCGGCATGCCGAGATCCTCAAGGACAACGCGTCGGAACCACCCGCGTACATCCAGCAGCTCGACGACCAACGCGTGTTGATCGTGCTGCGCGACGAGCTGCGCGCCGGCGAGACCGTGACGATCGAGCCGTTCTGACGTGAGCGAGTCGTCCGACCCCCAGGCTGGTGCGAGCGAGCTCACGGCAACCACCGAGACCGACGAGTCGTACTGTGCCGCGTGCAATCAATCGTTCGCGATCGAAGCGCTGTTTTGCCCGAACGATGGCGCGAAGCTGATCAAGCTCAAGGCGCGGCCCGACACGTTGATCGGTCGCGTGTTCGACAACCGCTACGAGGTCCGCGCGCCGCTCGGTCACGGCGGCATGGGCACGGTGTATCGAGGCTGGCAGTTGTCGGTCGATCGCGAGATCGCGATCAAGGTGATCCATCCCAAGCTGTCGCACGACCGCTCGATCGCGAAGCGGTTCCTGCGCGAGGCTCGGTTGGCCAGCCGTCTCAACCAGGCCAACATCGTCGGCGTCTACGAGTTCGGCCAGACCGAGGACGGGATCCTGTATCTGGCGATGGAGCTGCTGCGCGGACGGCCGCTCTCCAAGGATCTCGAGGCGCAGCGTCCCCTGCCGCTCAAGCGCATCAAGGCGATCGGCATGCAGATCTGTGACGCGCTCGACGCCGCACACTCGCAGGGCATCATCCACCGCGATCTCAAGCCCGGAAACATCGTCATCCTCGACGACGCGTCGGGACGCGACCTCGTCAAGATCCTTGATTTCGGCCTCGCGAAGTCGCTCGTCCAGGAGAACACCTCGCTCGTCACGCGCACCGACGCGATCCTCGGAACGCCGCTCTACATGCCGCCCGAGCAGATCCTCGGCAAGGCTAGCGATCAAACTGCCGACCTCTACTCGCTCGGATGCATCCTCTATCAGCTCACGACGGGGCGGCCGCCGTTCGTCGGAGAGAACGTCAACGTCGTGCTCGCCTCGCACGTGCGCGATCCGATCCCCGAGGTGGGCGAGAACGTGCCGCCCGATCTGCGCGGACTGATCCAGACGCTGATGATGAAGGAGCCGGCCGCTCGGTTTCAGACCGCGCGCCAGACTCATGCCGCGATCGAAGCGCTCGCCGACGATCCGCACTCGATCCTGACCACGCGACCGCGGATCGATCCAGGGAAGAAGGGCGTGCGCAGCGGTGTGGTCGACAGCGTGGTCGCGCCGTCGGTTGCTGCCACCGCCTCGACGTCCAGCCCGGTTGGACCGCTCTCGTCCCAGGCTGTTGGCTCGAACCCGTCATCCTCGCTCGATCGACCGCCGGTGACTCGCCGCTGGGCGTTGCCGTTGATCGCGGTGGCGTTGATCGGGATCGGCGGCGTGGTGGTGTTCAAGATGATGCGCACCGAGCCCGGGCCCGAGACGAGGCAAGGTCCGAGCACTCAGCTCGATGCGCCAGCCCCGGCAGATGTGGCTGCGGTTGCCGTCGACGCAGGGTTCGTCGACCCGGGTGTGGCTCCTGCGGACGCACACGACCTGGTCGTCACCCCGGACGCGAAGAAACCGAACCCGAGGGATGCCGGCCCGTCACGACCACCACCACGCGACGCCAGCGTGATCGCGCCGAGACCGGATGCAGCTGTTGTTGCACCGCCGCCGGACGCAGCGGTCACCGTGCCGAAGGATGCCCCGGATCTTCCGAAGGACGCTCCGAAACGGCCCGACATCGAGTTGCTCGACGACAACGGCAAGCCGATCAAGAAGAAGGCGAGTTAACCCCAGAGCGAGGACGAGCCACCTGGTCGAAGGATCGACACAGGCGAACTCTGGTTAGGGCCTGTCCCTGATTGTCGGTCCCGTGATCGTGGCCGTGCACGTGAACGGGAACGCCACCGTGATCGTGATCGCCTCCCGTTGACGATCAGGGGTCGATCATCTTGGTCAGCATGGCAACGACTCGCTCGAGCAATGCGACGCCGAGGGCGTAGTGC
>JBBQJJ010000306.1:0-10639 GCA_038325805.1 Haliangiales bacterium | reverse complement strand
TTCTTCTTCTTGTCTCGGTCCTTCATCGCTGTGACGAGCTGGCCGGCTACGTGACGGACCTCGACGAGCTCGGTCGCGAGTGACCCGGCGATCAATGCGCCAAGCGACGCGCGTTGCATGGGGTCGAGCGCGAGCACGGCCGCGACCGCAGCGTCAGCTAATCGCGCCATCCGCCTGTCGTCGCACGACGGACCGTAGCGGCACGATGGGCATTGAACCGCCGCCCTGTAGGTTGCTCGTCACGAACGAGGTCGTGCCTACGGCTCCTCGAAGCGGAGCGACCAAGTGTCGTTCAAGAAACTCTGGTTGTCACTGCCGCCGAACAGCACGACCTCGTGCCGAGCGGCATCGTAGGTCATGCCGAAGACACCACGGCCCTGGGGCGGCGAGGCCGGCACGAGTCGAGCCCAGTTGGTCCCGTCCCACGCCCACGTGTCACCGATCGGGATCGCTGCGCCGCCCGGGCCTGCGCCCGCTCCCCCGAAGACAACGACGCTCCGAGCCTCGGCGAGGTACGCCGCCGCGTGATTCGCCCGACCGGGCGGCCTTAGCGTGGGTGATTGCAGCGTCCAGCTCGTGCCGTCCCATTCCCACGTTTCGTCGGAGAAGTTGGTGTCCGACGCGTCACCGCCGAACAACACGATTCTGCCGCGCGCCTCGTCATAGACGAGTGCGGCTCCGCTGCGCGCTGTCGGAGACGTTGCGGGTGTGACATCGATCCAGCTCGCACCATCCCACTCCCAGGTGTCGCCGAGAAGACCGAAGCCTAGCTCGCCGATGCCACCGAACAGTACGACTCTGCCGCGCGCTGAATCATACGCCATCGCGTGATAGAAGCGCGCGGGAGGAGAGGTCGACGGCGTCCTGTCGAGCCAGTCCGTGCCGTCCCATTCCCAGGTGTCGGCCACGATCGCGGTCTGGCCGACCCCTCCGAACATCACGACCTTGGTACGCGCCGCATCGTACGCGAGTGCGTTGCCGCGCCGTCCCGGCGGCACCGTTGCAGGAGCTCGCTCGGTCCACATCGCCCCGTCCCACTCCCAGGTGTCGTCTTCGAAGGAGCCCGGAGGCTCACCGCCGAACAGGATCACTTTCCCGCGAGCAGCGTCGAACGTGAGACTCGGAATCAGACGAATCGAAGGGGGATCCTGGAGCACCGGCGCTTGTCGCCACACGGGTAGCTCGGTCACGCACCCACTCGAGCACCCGTCGCCGTCTTGCGTTGCGCCATCGTCGCACTGCTCGCCGAAGTCGACGATGCCGTTCCCGCACACCTCGAGAGACCTGCAGTCCGGAGAGCAACCATCGCCCGGGGCTCGATTGCCGTCATCACACGCTTCGTCCGGGTCCACGACCCCGTCTCCGCATCCCACTTCGACCGCGGGGGCCGATGCGCCGCATCCACCCCACACAACCACAACAACCAGCAATCTCCACATGCGTTCCTACGACAGCACGAACTGGGCCGAGGATGCGTGGGATTCGAGGCAGGATTCTCGGCAACTCTTGCCGTGTCGGGCAGAACTTGCTGGCAGGCAATCGACCCGATGAAACGACCTCGCTCACGTGACAATCTGGGTTGCTGACGCGAGAGAGTGGCGCGCCCGTCACCGAGACTGGCTCGGTGTTCGGCACGCCGCTCTACATGTCTCCGGATCAGTGTCGTGGTCGCGCGAGCGACGTCCGTACCGATTGCTACTCGTTCGGCGTGCTAGCCTATAAATGCTCGTCGGCGAGCCGCCGTTCGAGGGAGCTGCACGATCACCGACCCGGGTGAGGCGCGCATGTTGGCCCGACATCCGTCCATCCACGATCGTCAGCGCGAGAACTTCAGCGCCATCCACCTTCGAGCGGGTCGTGCGCCGAACCTCGCCGCGCGCGAGCTCGATCCGATCGAGGCCCGCAAGTCCGAACCTGGCCGGTGGTTGGTGCGGAGCATCGCCGGCCAGCCCCCAGGTGCAACGCCGGGCAAAGCTTCTTGCCCCTCACGGTGGAAACGATCGCACTCAGTGTCTCGGACACTGCCGGGATGATACCCCGAGGTCGGACGATCGAACTGGTGCCCACTCAAACTACCCGCCAGTCGCCAGACGGATCATCGAGTAGGGTGCGCGAGGCTCTAGCGTCGGGTGTCGAGCCACGTCTGCGTGACACGGCGCTCGCCTTCGTGGAACGTGCTGTAGGTCCGGATCGCTTGCGCGGCGAGACGTCGCGCTCGCTCGCGATCACCACCGCTCTCCCACAGCGCCCGGGCCAGTGCGAAGCTGGCGCCAGGAAGATTGGCGCCTTCGTTGACGAAGCTCGCGGCGAGCGCGCTCTCGAGGTGCGGCACCGCACCTGCGGCGTCGCCGGTCTCGAGCAGGGCGCGGCCCCACGAGAGATGGTCGACGAACCGTTGATCGTTGCGGTCGCGCTTCGCGGCGCGCTCGAGGAGCGCTCGGGCCTCTTTCCACCGACGGAGCTCGACCAACACCTGAGCATCGATCATCATCGCGAGATGTGCGCCGGCCCCATCCGACATCGTGTGCGCCGGCCGATTGCGCTCCAGATACGCCAGCGCCGAGGCGACTCGGCCCGACCTGGCATCCACGACCGCCTGTCCCAGCGCGGCGAGAGTGTTTGCGACGGCGACTTCGGCGAAGGACGACGGAACCCGGTACGGATTCGCGGCGATCAGGCGCTTCGCGATCTGCTCGAGCTGAGGGATCAGCTCGCAATTGGCCGCGACGCCGAAGGCGACCTGATCGTGCTCCAGCGACGGGGGAACACGCGCGAGCGCAAGCGCGACGAGTTCGCAGTTCCCGATCCACCTGCCGATCTGTGCGGCGTTGAGCCAGAGATGTTTGCTGCTCTCCGGGAACCGCATTGCCAGCGCCGTCGTAGCGGCAACCTCGAGACCCGGCA
This sequence comes from Haliangiales bacterium, assembly GCA_038325805.1. GTDB lineage: Bacteria > Myxococcota_A > Polyangia > Haliangiales > Haliangiaceae > JABFXX01. The sequence goes on along the minus strand of JBBQJJ010000306.1, from coordinate 7,735 downwards.
GTCCGAGCCGATGGATCGCGGCCAGCTGGATCGCCGCGGCTTTCGAACGCAGTGAAGGCAGGCTGCGTATGCGCTCGTAGGTGGCCAGCGCCTCGCGCGCCCTCTCGAGCGCGTGCCGAAAATTACCGAGCTGATAGTGCACGAGCGCCAGTTCGACCAGTGCCTCGGCCGGAATCCAGTTGTCCGATCCCCGGCTCGCAATCTCCCTATCGACCCGTGATCTGGCAGCGACGATCGCCTCGTCACCACGTCCAAGCTGCAGAAGTGCCGGCACAGACCGGTTGAGATCACCATCGGCGCGGGCCGCGGCGACCGCTGCATTCCAGTCGTGTTTCTCGAGAGCGATACCGACGAGCTCTTCCGCGAACGAAGAAATCGCCGCGGATCTTCCCGAGCGTTCGTGTGCTTCGCGCGCACGACGGAGCAAGTCCTCTGCCAACGCGACGTCGTGCGTCGTGAGCGCACGTCTCGCATCGAATTGGTAGCAAAGCGCCAGCACGCGATCGTCGCCGAGCCTCCGCGCCAGCTCGATCGCTCGCTCCGACGAACGACGTGCCGCTGGCAGGTGCGCCGGTTCGCGCTCGGCGATGGAATGTGCGTACCAGGAGTGCATCATCGCCGCCTCAGCGGCAGCCGCCACGTCGAGCGCCACGAGCCGTACGACCACGTCGTCGAGTCGAGCGTTCGCTTTCACTTCATCGCCTGCGGCTCTCGCGTTGTGCACGGCGCGCATCTCGACGCGCGCCAGGCGCAACCGGGTCATCAGCTCCGCGACCTCTTGACGCTGCTCCGACCGCGGCGCGGCCGGCATCGCGCGCAGCGTCTCCGTCCGCGCGCAGTCGGCGATCGGGGTCGACCACGTGAACAGCGTGCCCGGAATCCAGCCAGCCGCGAACGAGCCCGGCTCGGCGGCGAAGGTCGACACGACCACGCCGCGCAGATCGACGAGCGTCCTCTCGAGGCAATTCTGCCGCTGCGCGTAGAGCAATGGATCAGTCTGCTTCTCCGAACCGTGGCACGCGGCATCCCACTGCTTCGACCATGCGGTCGCGAGCTCGTCGAGGTCGCGCAACGCGTGGCGCGAAGCCGACGCGACGTCGGGGCGATCGACGCGCGCGAAGTGGCCGGCGAGTCGCGCGCGAACCAGCGGGTCCCAGATCCCGTCGAGTCGCTCCGCACTCAGCACACATTCCGGTCCGACGTCGGATCCACCGGCCGACGACGTGAAGCGCACACCTGCAACCACGGCGATCGCGAGCGCCGCCGCCGCGACTGCGAGCTTGCCGCGATGCCGCCGCACGAACGCCGGTCGCCGCGGTGGCTTCGGGAGCTCGCCGTCGTCGAGGGCCGCGATCGCCGTCGCGATCGGCATCGGCCGCTCGGCGGGATCCTTCGCGAGCATCGCCGCCAGCACCCGGTCGACACGGCCCGCGAGCTCGGGGACCCGCTTCGACGCCGGCTCCGGCGATTCGTTGAGGTGCTGCAGCGCCAGCGCGAGCGCGTCGGTTCCCGTGAACGGCGGGGAGCCCGTCAGCACGTGGTAGGCGAGCGCGCCGAACGAGTAGCAGTCGGTGCGGGTGTCGACGCCCTTGCCGCGGCATTGCTCGGGCGACATGTAGAGCGGCGTCCCGAACACCGAGCCGGTCTGCGTGATCGCGACCTCGTCGGTCAGCTTCGCGAGGCCGAAATCGATCAGCTTCGTAACACCACGCTCGGCGTCGACCACGAACACGTTGTCGGGCTTGAGATCGCGGTGCGCGATCCCCGCCGCGTGTGCTGCATCGATCGCCTCGGCCATGCTGCGCAGGATCGGCAGCGCCGCGGCGAGGGGAAGCCGGCCACGCTCGCGCAGCACGTCGCGGAGCGTGCGACCGCCGATCAACTCCATGACCGCGAAGTGGCGACCGTCGGGGAGGCGCCCGAACTCGAACAGGTCGACGATCCCCGGATGCGACATCTTGCCGACGGCACGCGCCTCGGCCATGAAGCGTCCGATCGCCTCGGCGTCGCCGGAGTACCTCTCGTGGAGCACCTTGATCGCGACCTCGCGCCCGATCACCTCGTGCTTCGCGCGAAACACCTCCCCGAAGCCACCGGCCCCGAGTCGCGAGCCGACGACGTAGCCGGGCACGGCGATCGGTGCGGTTGCGAGCGAGGCCTCTCCGACCAGCGCTGCGCCGGAGTCGATGGGTGTCGCGGCTTCGGCAGGAAGCGTCTCGGCGATGCCGGCTGGCGCCGTGTCGTCGGTGCCGCGCGAATTCACCCGACCTCCACCGCCTCACGATACGCGAAGGGCTGCGATCGCGGCGTCCTCGGGCGTTGAATGATTCCGAACCCCGGCGCACCGTCGGCCGCGCTGGATCCCGAACCGATCGGGGAGGGCGTGTGCGACCGTCACCGCGATACGTGGGGCGCGGCATACGCACGCACTCTCGGTGGGCGCACTTCAACGCGGGGCCCTGCGTACCTCGTGCTCACCATCGCCGCGAGGATCGTTTCAGTCGTCAGCTTCCGCTTCTTCATGACAGTCCTTTGGTGGGTGTTGATCAGGGCCGCCGCCAGCTCACGCTGAACGCGCCCGGAGAGGTCTCGATCGGCCACGTCGAGTACTCGATGCCGGCATCGACGGTGATGTCGAGCGCGCCGACCGGCGCGTTGAGGATCAGCGCGGCGCTGTCACCCGACGTCGCGTCGAGCGCGGGATCGAACTGCGTATCGTCGCCGAGGTACATCACGCGCTCGGCGTCGGCCGAGATCGTCGCGCCGCGCACGGGGCGGCCGGTGCAGTCCTCGACGACCACGAGCACCGTGGCCTTCGTCAGGTCGCGCATCACGCCCGCGCTGCGATACAGCTCGTCGGATCCCGCCGCGGTCAACATCATCTGGTGCGCGTGCTCGCCCGGCACGTGCGAAGAATCGAAGCCGTAGCCGTCTAGGTATCCCTCGGCCGTCAGCTTGGAAAACGCCGGTGCGTCGGCCGCGAGCAGCATCGTGTACTCGCCGTGAGCATCGGTGCCGGTGCTCGCGAACACCCGCTGGTCAGCTCTCGAGCGCACTTCGATCAGCGCGTTCGGCACACCAGCACCGCCGATCTCGTCGAGCACCACGCCGCTCGTCGGACCGTGTAGGGCGGCGATCGGCTTCGGGCCGAGGCACGTCAGGTCAGCGGTGGACTCGGTGGAATCGACGCAGGCGACGAGGGACAGCGAGGCAGCGACGAGGAGGGTCTTCATGACCGAAGCCAATCAGCAAGGCTCGTGCTCACTCCGAGGCTGGGGCCTTCAGGCACTTATGGCAGCTGGGAGACGGTCGGGACATGTCTTGTCCTGGTCCCGGACGAGACCTCGCGCTCGATGGCGAACGGCAAGCTCGACACGGTTCAGGGCGCGCCTGTTTGTCTGGGCAGCGAGTTACAGTATGGGATGGAGACCAGCGCCTTGTCGCCGAGTAAGCGGATCCGCAACCACCGCGGGAACGACAACGTCCACTGTCGGTTGTCGGCGACCTGCGGCAGGATGTGATCCACCAGGTCAGCCGCACCAGCCGCCATTCGCCTGCCATCGCAGCTCGCCGGATGGGTGCCGTTCCGCGATCCCGATCCGGTGGTGATGATGCGCCAGCAGGTCAAGGCCGAGCTGCCGAGCTTGCGCAAGGTGACCTGCGAGCCGGTGTGGTGCACACCGGAGCTGGTCGCGCTCGTCGAGGGAACGTTGGCCAAGGATCCAGATCACCGGTTCCCGAATGCGCGCGCGATGATCAGCGCGCTCGACATGGCGTTCGCGTCGCTCGATCGCTAGAACGTGACCTCGGCGAGCCAGCTCGCTGCGAACACGTAGAGCCGCCCGTCCGGCGCGACCGAGAAGCCCGGCGTGAACGTGAGCTCGCGACCGACGTCGATCCGCACGAGCTCGCTCTCGCCTTCACGCAGCGAGAACAGCGCGAACGGATCGCCCTCGGTCGACACGTTGGCGATCAGGCCGCCGGGCACCGCCGCCGCGTTCACCCCCGCCTGATCACCGGGGACGTCGAGCACGCTCACCTGCCGCTCTCGACCGCGTAGATCCCGGCGGCAAACCCGGTGAGGTAGATCCGCTGCGAGTCGGCTCCGGAGACGCGCAGCTGATCGCAGGGCTCGGGAAACGCGCTGCACGGTGCGATCAGCGTGTCGTCATCGGTTGCGGTATCGGTGATCGCGACGAGGCCCTCGGCGGTCATCGCGAGCACGCCAGTCGTGGTGTGGCGCTTGAAGCGATGCGCCGGTGCGGGCTGCCACGCGGTGCCTGGCGTGGTCCAGCACCGAGCCGGCCACGCCGCCATCGAGATAGACGTGCCCCGATGGCAAGCCAGCTGGCGCAGTCAGGCCACCCGGTTCGCTCAGTTGTACGAGCTCCTCGAGACCGCCCTCGCCGAGCTCCACAGCGCAGATGTGTTCGGACTCGAGAAGAAGACCGTGCTCAGCAACAACCGTCCGTCGCGCCGGTAGTCGATGCCAGTCGGAAGCTCGAACACATCGAAGTTCGGGTCGTCGATCCAGACGCCGTCGACCGCACGCACCAACCTATCGCCGGCAAACCCGAACGCCAGGCCCTCGCGGGTGACGGCGACGCCCACCGCCCCGCGCCCCCGATCTGCGAGCTCGACCACCGGGACCGGAGTGCCCGACGAGCTGCTGCCGCCGCACCCCGCCACGAAGAGCCACAACCATTTCACCCGGCGATGATCGAACGGGAGCGAGCTCGGTCAACTACTGGCTCGAGTAGGTCAGCGTGTTGCGCAACCACCCCGGGAACGACATCACGGCTTGATCAACTCTAGGTGGATCAGGCACTCCTCGGGGCGAACCTCGAAGTTGAAGTGCCGGAGGAAGTTCATCCCGACCAAGCCGTCGATGTCCTTGTGGCCGAGAGGGAAGACCGTCAGAGCAAAGTCGGGCGTCGTCACGTCGAGCACGGTGAACTCGGCCACGTGAATCCAGTAGCCGCGTTCCTTCGCGATCGCAGTGTGAACCGTCGACTCCCTGTAGGCGTCGCGTCGCGTCGTGAATATCCGACCGCCTTGATCACGTCTGGTGTCAGCGTCGTCGCAGCAGTTTCGGTATCCAACACCAATCGAGCGCTTGTCGTACGGCCGGCTCGTCCAACGACATCCGCCTCTACAATGATCAACTCGCGATCACGAATGAAGGAGGTCGAAAGTCCCGTCATCGACGGGCCAGCGACGTGGCTCAGAAAGTAGCTCGAGAGTTTCGTCGTCGATGACCAGCGATGGTCGAATCAACGGCTCCGTACAGACGCCGGTGTACCTGACCGCGAACCGGGGGTACTGCTCGCCGAGATCACGGATGGGCTCGAACGCAGCATCGTGTGCGGCGCCGTGTCCAACGACACGCGCCGAGATGATCTCGGGGCTGTGAAGTGGCGGGTGAACGATGTCGACGAGACAGACGTATTGGTCAGGAAACCGCGCGCAGATCTCCGCCCACGGCAGTGGCTCGGTCTCGAGAGACGCGATTAGATCACGTGATCGTGATCCTGTCGGTCCGGAGTTTTTCCGCAGCCTGCTAGCCCCTGCTCGGCCGATCCGCACAGCGTGGTAGCCTCTCCTCATGGCGACAGTCGACGAGCACATCAAGGAGTTGCTCAAGTTGCCGGTTGAGGACCGGGTGCATGCAGCCAAACTCCTGCTCGACAGCCTCGATGACGAAGGCGAAGATCCGAGCGCCGAAGCGCTTCGCGCCGCTGAGCTGACACGCCGTGCTCGTGTCGTTGCTGATGGGAAAGCTGAGTTGGTCGATGCCGACGAGGTTCGGCGTCGCGTCGCAGTGCGCCTTCGTGAAGTTCGCGGACAGTGAGGCTCCAGTTTCTTGCCGAAGCGCTCGTCGAATATGAGGATGCGATCGACTACTACGAGCGAGTGCAGTCCGGTCTCGGCGACAATTTCATCCGCGAGACCGAGGAGGTTCTCGCGCTCACGCTCGAGTTTCCGGAGATGGGTGCGCCGGTCGAGGATACGCCACCGACACTTGGCGTCCGGCGACGATTCCTTCGGCGCTTCAGCGTTGAGATCGACTATCTCATCGTTGAGGAAGCACTGGTGGTGCTGGCGATCTTCCATTGCAAGCGACGACCAGGCTACTGGCGGGATCGGCTGGATCGAATCCGGTAACCGCGAACGCTTGTACCGAGGTTCTCATCCTCTTGAAACGCCAGACTCGCGGGCTTGACGGAGTCGGATCCCGCGCTAGCGCGGCGTCACATCTGCGCGATGCACAATCCCAGGGCGACCGAGACGACCAACGCGGCGCACAAGACGGCACGTGGACCAGCGGCCGAGATGGTGATGCATCCGAAACGGATGAGGATGCGTTCTTGGGGGGCAGGAGTCATGCGGCCCTTGTGTCATCAGGTCGCTGACGCTTGAACCCGGAGATCTTACCAACGAGGTCCATCAACATTCCGGCGCGCCACGTGGTCCACAAACCGGACGGAACGCGCGAGCGCATCAGTGGCTCGGCGCCCACCCACATCAACACCAAGGTCGCCGCGGAGCAGGAGATGCTCGATCGCATCGAGCGCGTCCAGCATCCGGAACGCGTGCCGACGAGAAGGGAGACTCCAACGTTCGCGGAGTGGTTCAAGGGACGGTTCTGGAAGGAATGGGTTGTCGGTCGCAAGAACAAACCGAGCGAGGTGCGCTCGAAGAACATCATCTACGAGAAGCATCTGAAGCCACGCTTTGGTGAGATGCCGCTCGACGAGATCACGACCTCCGAGGTCGCGCAGTTCCGCGCGGACCTCGTCGGAAAGGAGCTCGGCGAGAAGCGCATCAACAACATCCTCGCGGTGCTGTCGAAGCCCGCGGTGGACTGCGAGGTGCTGACCAAGGCGCCACGGATCGGGATGTTCAGGGTCGAGCGACCCGAGATCGTCGCGTGGGACTTCGAGCAGTACGCTCGTCTCCTTACCGCGGCGAAGGCCGAAGGCGAAGAGTGGTACGCGGCCGTGTCTCGCAGGAGATGCAGGGCTGCGCGTCGGCGAAGTGAAAGCACTCCGCTGGCGTGAAGACGTCGATCTCGTCGCCAAGACCATCACGGTGAACTTCCAGACCAGGAACAAGCAGACGACCACGCCGAAAGGCCGCACCCGTCGGACGATCCCGATGACGTCGACTCTCCACGAAGCGCTCAAACGGATGTCTGTCATCCGCGATGGGCTCGTCGTGCGGAACCTCGACGGCAGAGCGAAATCCGACGACCAGGCGGACAAGGCGATGGGGCGGATCTGCAGACGGGCCGGCTTGCCGGTCTTCTTGTTTCACCGGCTACGCCACACGTTCGGGACACACGCTGCGCTGTTCGGCGTGAATCCTTGGCGCTTGCAGGCGTGGCTCGGTCACAAGCGGATCGACGAGACGATGTTGTACGTGCACGTGGCGGAAGCGCACCCGCGCGAGCTGCCAGAGCACGTACAGGAAGCGGCGTTCAGCGTGACCGATCCGGATCGCCGGATCCTCGCGATGCTCGGTGCCCGTGGCAAAACCGTGGCAAAAACTCAACTGATCGAAATCGAAACCAAACGATCAGCCTGAGTTAGAAGTGCGAGCGGGGGGACTCGAACCCCCATGCCGTAAGGCGCTACCACCTAAAGATAGTGTGGATACCAATTTCACCACGCTCGCGAAGGCGACTCGTATAGCACGCCGACGACGTGGGCGTCTGCGAATGGCAGTTCGCGCA
>JBBQJJ010000305.1:0-10749 GCA_038325805.1 Haliangiales bacterium | reverse complement strand
CGTTCGCTACGGGCTCGGCGAGAACTTCGGCTGCACCAGCGGCGGTGCGAACACGTGGTGGCTCGGCGAGCCTGACGCGACGCACACGATCGCGATCGTCTGCGTGCCCTAGCCGATCGCGATCGCGAGCTTCGCGGCGACCGCGGCATTGTTGAGGGCGAGCGCCCGGTTCGCACGGATCGACGCGCCTTGCGTGACCTCGGCGAGCCTCGCGAGCAGATACGGGGTGAGTGGCTTGCCGGTGATGCCTGCGGCGTTCGCGTCGGCGAGCGCGCGGTCGATCACCGGCTCGATGTCGACGAGCTCGTCGCTCGCCGGGATCGGGTTCGCGACGAGGATGCCACCACCACCGAGCGACCAGTGCGCGCGTGCGATCGCGGCGAGCTCCTCGATGTCGTCGACGGAGTGCTCGAGCGCGAGCCCCGAGCTGCGCGTATAGAAGGCGGGCAGGGTGCGCGTCTGGAAGCCGACCACGAGCACGCCGAGGGTCTCCAGCGTCTCGAGCGTGCGCGGTAGATCGAGGATCGCCTTCGCGCCGGCGGAGACCACGGCGATCTGCGTCTTCGCGAGGGCGACGAGATCGTGCGAGACGTCGCCGGCATCACCGCGATGCACGCCGCCGATGCCGCCGGTGGCGAACACGTGGATGCCGTCGCGCTCGGCGAGGACGGCGGTCGCACTCACCGTGGTAGCCGCGGAGGTCTTGCGCGCGAGGTGAACCGCGAGATCCGTGGTGCCTGCTTTTGCGAACGACTTGCCGTCGCGTGCGAGGCGCTCGAGCTCGGCCGCAGAGAGCCCGATCTTGATCTCACCGTCGACGATCGCGATCGTCGCGGGCTCCGCACCATGTTTGCGAACCGTGGCTTCGAGCTCGCGGGCCACGGCGAAGTTGTCGGGCCACGGCAGGCCGTGTGCGACCAGCGTGGATTCGAGTGCGACCCGTACCACTAGTTCAGCTTGTAGAGGGTGAGCGACTTGCCGCCGCGCTCCATCGTCTGGTTGCGCTCGACGAGCCAGAACCCGGTGCTCGTGACCCCGAAGCGATGGCGGATGCCCTGGGCGGGGACGCGAGCCTTGCGCGCAGCCGTGCCATCGGCAGGAGATCGCCCGACGAAGATGTCGAGGTACTCAACATCGGCCTTCTTGCGATCGACCGCTGCCTGGTTGACCGGATCGACCTTCGCGGCGATCCACACCGCGTCGGGGAGCACGATGCCCTGGATCGACTTGATGTCGTACGTCGCGAGCGGCTGATCGAGCTCGAGCTTGGTGAGCTTGCCGCCGCGCCAGGCCTGCAACGACTTGTTGTCCCAACCGATGCGCACGAAGTCGAGCTTGGCGTTGCCGTTGCTATCCGCGATCGCCTGGAACCGCTTCCGCTGCTCGAACAGATCGTCGATCTTCTTCTTGTCGAGCTTGCCGGTCGCGAAGTCGTAGGTCGCTTCGGTATCGGGCGAGCGCTGATCTTCCTTCTTGTTGTACTCGCCGCCCTTGAGGCCGTGCGCCTTCGAGTAGCCCTCGCTCCAGTGGTTGACGCGGAAATCGAGCTTCTTGTCGACGTCACCCGGCGTGGTGAGCTCGAGCGTGCGCGACGACAATCGGCGGCCGTTGTCGAGGGAGAGGATCTCGACCTCGTGCTTCGTCGATGCTGCACCCGCGGTCACTCGATGCACCGCGATCTTGCCGGGCAGCGCGGTGATGTGCGTCGCCGGCGCCACCTTGTACAGCACGGTGCCCGCCGGCTTCCGCTTGCCGCGATCGACGAGATCGATCATCGCTGCGACCTGCTTGCCATCGGCACCTTCACCGACGACGAACGCGCGTTGCGCCCCAACGGAGGGCGCGACCAAGGTGACTGTGAGTGGGTGCAGGCTGATCCCCGAGACATCGACGACCTGCTCGGCACCTCCTTGCATCGACAGTACGTGGAGCTCGGCCTTCGACGACGAATCGGCGACCACGTAGGCGACACGGTCACCGTCGACGGCGATCGCGTCGTCGATGAAGCCCGTCGGCGTGGTCAGCTTCGTGACCACGGTCGCGCCGTCGAGCGTGGCCGCTGGCTTCGGTTGAGAGAACGCCGGCGCCGTCGCCAACAGCACCGCACACGAGACCAATCCGCGCATTCTTCGTCGATGCCACGCCCTCCCAAAGATCGCAAGGGGTTGAGGTAGACTGCCCCAGAATCATGGCGAACCACGCGTTCACTCGGAACTACGCGGACCACAGCAACGACACCGGCTATCAGTTCGAATTCAATTGCGACAAGTGCGGCAATGGCTTTCGCTCGTCGTTCCAGGGCAGCGTGCTCGGCGTCGGTTCGAAGATCGCGAAGGGCCTCGGGAGCCTGTTCGGTGGCGGCAAGTTCTGGGCGGCGGGCGTCGCCGCGGACCACATGAAGGACGGCCTGCGCGGCAAGTCATGGGACGACGCGTTCCAGAAGGCGATCGAGGAGATCAAGCCGAAGTTCCACCAGTGCACGCGCTGCGGTCACTGGGTGTGTCCGGAGGTCTGCTGGAACGGGCCGCGTTCGATGTGCAAGGACTGCGCGCCCGATCTCGCCGAGGAAGCGGCGCATCACCAGGCGCACATCGCGGCGGAGCAGATCGCCGAGAAGATCCGCAGCGTCGATCAGGTCGCGGGGATCGATCCGACGGCGCAGATGCTGTCAGCGTGCCCGAGCTGCAAGGCGAAGGTCGCGCCCGGCAAGAAGTTCTGCGGCGAGTGCGGCAAGCCGATGGGCAGTGGCGTCAAGAAGGCGTTCTGCACCGGCTGTGGTGCCGAGATGCAGGCCGGCTCGAAGTTCTGCGGCGACTGCGGCGCCACGCAGTAGGCTCACGCCTGCACGGTGAAGCCGATGCGCGCGCCTCCACCTGGACGATCCGTGATCCACGCGCCGCCACCATGCGCGACGGCGATCCGCGAGACCAGCGCGAGGCCGAGTCCGAGTCCTCCACCCGAGGACGGTGAGAACGCGCGAAACGCTTCTTCGCGCTTGTCGGGCGCGACGCCGGGACCGGCATCGTCGACCTCGATCGCGACCTGACCGGCGCGGCGCTCGACCCGCACCGCGGTCGCGCCGTTGCCGTGGACGCGCGCGTTGTCGAGCAGATTCGCGATCGCGCGGCGGATCAGCGTGGGATCGACGGCAGCCTTGACGTTGTCAGTCGCCTCGATCGCCTCGGGGGCGACGCCCGCCGCGAGCACCTGCTCGCCGACCAGCTCGCCGAGATCGATCGGACGGCGATCGAGGTTGCCGAACTCGAGACGCGACGACGCGAGCAGCTTGCCGACCAGATCGTCGAGCGTCAGGATCTCGCGCTCGATCTCTCCAAGCGCCTTCACCGATGCGGTGGGCTCTCGCGCCGTCTCGACGAGGACGCGCATGTGACCCAGCGGGGTTCTTAGCTCGTGCGAGACCGCGGCGAGGAGCTGCCTCTGGTCCGCCATCTGCTGCTCGATCTTCTCGACCATGTCGTTGATCGCCGATGCGAGCACGCGGGTCTCGCCGCCGTGGCGGTCGAGATCGAGCTTGTCGAGCTTACCGTCGCCGATGTCGCGCGCGGCCTTGATGATCAGGATCAGGGGACGAGTCAGTCGAAACGCGATCGCCCCGGACACCATCGCCAGCGCCATGATCGCGATCGCGATCCACCACCACGCCGGCGTCTCGGTGAGGCGCCAGCCGATCGCGATGCCGCCGCCGAACGCGAGTGCAAGCCACAAGAAGATGCGCTTGCGCATCCGTGCCATCAACCACCACGGACGCCACGGTCCGCCGCGATCGCGCATCCGACGCCACAGATCGCGTTCCTCGTGGAGCTGGCGCCAGCGCCGATGCTTCGCCCGCTTGCGCTCGGCCCGCAGACGTTCGCGCGAGTCGCTCGTCCACGTGGCGTTGTCGAGCTGCTCGTCGAGCGCCGCTTCTCGCTCGGCTTCGCGCGCCGCCATCTTCGCGTGGAGGCGGTCGTGCCAGTTTCCACCGCGGTCGCAGTGCTCGTCTCCTTCGAGGGGCGCCGCGATGCGACCGCGAACCGCTCCGTGCTGCCAGTCGCGCCGATGCTTGTGCTTGTGTGCGTTCTCGCGCGTCTCGCCCGGCCACAGCCGGATCACCTCGAGGTTGCCGAACCGCACGTGGCCGGTGATGCGCAGCACGCGCTTGTCGAGGATCGGCGGCACGTCGAGCTCGGAGCTGGTCGGCGGCACGATGTAGCTCGAGGCCGCGGTCTGCTCGACGCTCGCCGCGAACGTCGTGGCCTCCAGTCGAACCTCGATCGATGGCGGCACGATCAGCTCGATGTTGCCCATCGTCACGCGCACGTCGATCGTGGTCGTGCCGGCTTCGAACGTCGCTTCACGGAAGTCGAGCTCGAGGTTGCCCCACGTCGCGCGGAGCGCGAGCTCGCGTGGGACATCCCACGGACCGGCGCGTTCGACGGAGCTCATCCTCGCGCACAGCGACACGGGATCGATCGTCATGTGTCCTCGCTGGTGCGCGACAGCACGTAGCCGACGCCGCGTACGGTGCGAATCTTCGTCGGCGGATCGTCGCCGAGCTTCTTGCGGAGTCGCGAGATATGAACGTCGACGGCGCGCTCCCCGACGGTGACGTCGGTACGACCGGCAAGCTCGAGCAGGGCGGAGCGTGGAACGACGCGACCCGCGCGCCGCAGCAAGGCGACGAGTAGATCGATCTCCAGTCCGGTGAGCTCGACGGTCTTGCCGTCAACCCAGCACTCGCGCGTCCCGGTATCGACGACGATCCCGACCGACGAGAGCTTCTCCGCCACCGCTTCTGGTTGCGCGCGTCTCAACACGGCGCGGATCCGGGCCAGCAGCTCGCGCGGCGAGAACGGCTTGGCGACGTAGTCGTCGGCACCGAGCTCGAGCCCGACGACGCGATCGGCTTCGTCACCGCGCGCCGTCAGCATGATCACCGGGATCCGATGACCCGCGTCCCGCAGCTTTCGCAACACGCCGAGGCCGTCGATGCCAGGCATCATCACGTCGAGCAGCACGGCGTCGAAGCCGCCGGCCTGGAGTGCGGTGAGCCCGGCCTGCCCGCCGTGCGCGTGCACGACCACCACGCCTTGCGGCGTCATGTATCCGTCGAGCAACTCGGCAAGCCGAGCGTCGTCGTCGATGAGGAGCACGCGCACGGCCTGCATTCTCTCAGCGGTAGGGTCCCTGGCGCCACCACGCTCCGCCACCCCGATCGAGGAGGTCGGCCAACGTGGCGCGCTGCCTCTCGTCGAGCACACCGTGGATGGCGCGCAGGGTGTCGATCCCGGCGGACCTTGCTTCGGCGGTCGCGGTATCGACCTTGCCCATCACCGCACCGAGCGCGGCGTCGTCGAGCACCTGCCCGCGGACCGCGGCACCGAGGTCGCCGCGGACGTCGCGCAGGGTGCGCTTCGCGGCGTGGACGCGCTCCGACAGCTTGTCGAGCTCCGCGATGATGAACCGCTCCTGGGCGGGCGAGGCGTCGATGCGCTCGAACGCGGCGTACAGCATCCAGGTACGCGGGTCACGACGGCCTCGCCCATCCCCGTGCCGGTGATGGTGATGACCGTAGGGCCCGCGCCATCCGTAGCCGCCCCGATGATGGCAACGACGCGCGCGGCGGAGCGCGATCGCACCGAGAACTCCGAGACCGACAGCGAGACAAATCATGGTGATGTCCTTTCCTTGGAGACCACCTTGGGGCTCGGCTGTTTCGCGACCGGCCGACCCTGCGTGAAGAAACATTGCAGCGCCGAGCGGGCGCCGGGATCGCTAAGGCTGCGGACCCTTACCGGGAAATCCGCCGAGCTCACCGGCGTCCACGCCGGCGTCCGCGGGCGCAGAGCCAGAACCTGCCGAGCCCGGCGTGATCACGGTCTCGGGCGGCTTCGGCGTATCGATCGGTGATGGCGTGGGATCCGGCATGAACGACGGCTGCTTCGGAGACGTCACCGGATCAGGGACGCCGGCGTCGGGAACGTCGTCGGAGGTCACGTCGAGCTTGGCGTGCACGGTGCCGCTCTGGATCGGCACGAATCGGTAGCGGGCGCTGTTGTGGCCATACATCACGAACGTGAACTCGTGCTCGAGGCCGTCGGCCTCGCCGTACCAGTACGCGGGCGTGCGGCCGACGATCACGCCGTCGACGGCGGCGTCCGCACCCGGGGGCGACGACTTGAGGATGATGTCGATCGGGCGCGACGGGCGTTTCTGCGGTGGTTTGGCAGCCGTCGTCCGGCGTGACGGATCCGGATCGGTGAACCGGTTCGGATCGGTGCTGCCGATCTCGGTGATCGTATCGAGCGGCGCGGCGCGCCCATCCTCCGGTGGCGTCTCCGGAGGTGCTTCAGTCTTGCTCGAACAACTCGCGAGCGCGAGGAGCAACAGCGTCCGGACCATCCCGGCCCTATACCACCACTCCCACTCCTCGCACTACTTCGTGCGGTGCACGGCTTCGAGCTGCTTGCGCTGATCGGGGTCGAGCACGTTGCGCGCCTTCACCCAGGACAGCAGGCGCGCCTTGCGAATCGCGGCCTCGTGCTTGGTGATCCGGTCGACGTAGCCTTCGACGATCGCCGGGGTGACGTCGACATCGGCGAGCGCGGTCTCGAGCTGCTGCGAGGCGAGCTCGAGGGCCTGGCGCTCCGTCGCGACCTTCGTGTCGGCGTCGGCGGTCAGCTTCGCGATCAGATCCTTCTGCGCCGGCTTGAGCGAGAAGTTCTTCAGCTGATCGACCGCCGTGTTGATGTCATCGGTCGAGGGATCGCTGCTCGCATTCGGCAGGTTGTCGTCGTCGGTGTCGTTGTCGTCCTGATCGTCGACATCATCCGGATCCTGCGGATCGGGACCGATCTTCCGCAGGTCCTTGAGTCCCTTCTGGATGTCCTTCGCGAGGTCCTTGCCGAGCCTGTCGCCGAGCTGCGCGAGATCCGCGTCGAGTCCCTCGAGCGCCTTCTCGAGCTCGTCGCCCATCTTCTCGATCTGATCGCCGAGCTTGTCCGGATCGCTGAGGTCGAGCTGCTTGACGTTCTTGTCGACGATCGCCCTCACGCGATCCATCCGCGCCGTCAGTCGATCGCGGACGGCCTTCGGGAGGTTCGGGTGGTTCGCGAGCACCTCGGCGACGCGCTGCAGGTGACCCGCGACCAGCTGATCGAGGCCGTCGATGTGAAGCTTGCCGTTGTTGATCGAGACCGAGATCCCGCCGGCCGAACCGACGCGAATCCTCGGCGGCTTCGGCGGCTTCGGTGCCTTCGGTGCATAGGGTGGCGCCGGCGGCGGGGCCTGTCCCCACGGATCCGCTTCACCGCGCCCGACCTCGAACACCACGCCACCGACGAGCAGCGACATCACGACAACAGCAACGGTACGGATGCGGCTCATGGCGTGACTCCCTTGACGAGCTGGATATACGGGCGAAGCGGTTTGCGAATGCGGCTCCAGCGAGCGGACTCGCGCGAGGCGCGCTTGGTATCGGACAGGTTGACGAGCTGCACGAGCTCGGGATTGTCGACGAGCACCGGCTTCTCGAGCTTGTCGTTCCGGTCGGCGACCGGTGCCGGCAGCTTGGTCTCGAGCGCGGGCTTGTTCTCGGGCTCGGGCTCGGGCGTCGTCGAGCGGGTCAACGCGAACACCGCAAATGCGGCGGCAGCAACCGAGGCCCCGGCGGTCGCTGCGATCCGCTGCCGTCGACGACCCACCAGCTTGTGCTGGGCGCCGATCGTCATGCGTGCCGCGAAGCCGAGCCCTGGATCGGGACGCTCGGTGGCGGCGGCGATCCGCGAGGGCATCGCCACCGTGCGCTCGCACCGCGAGCAGGTCGCGACGTGATCGCGCAGCTCGTTTAGTGGCTCGCTCAGGGCGATCCGTTCGGTTACGGATTCACACAGGTCGCTCATCGGTGTTCCTCCATCAGATCGCGGAGCCTCGCGAGGCCGCGCACGAGATGCGTCTTGACGGTCGCGAGCTCGACGCCGAGCAAGTGCGCGACATCGGCGACGGGGAGATCGTGGCCATAGCGCAGCACGAGCGCCGTCCGCTGTTGCGGTGAGAGATCGTGCAGCCGGCCGATCAACGCGCCGAGCTCCTGTTGACCCACCAGCGCCTCGCGAGGCGCCGGACCGTTCATCGAATGCATACGCTCGGCGATGTCGTCACCGCCGGCGGTTTCCTGCGTGGGCGCGGCATCGATCTCGTCGCCCTTCGAGCTCTGGCCGATCCAGCCGAACAACCGGCGGCGCAGGCGGCGGCGGCGCAGGGTCCGCAGACACTGCGTGGTGACGATGCGGAGAAACCACGCGGGTGCGGCGCCGGGATCGCGGAGATCGCCGATCGATTCGCAGGCCCGCGCGAGTGCGTCCTGCACCGCCTCCTCGGCCTCCGCACGATTACCCAGCAAGTCGTACGCGATGCCGTACCCCTTGCGGGCCGGACCCACGGCTAGCTCGGCCAATAGCCGCGATCGAGCATCGGCCCGGACGCTGGGGGCGTCCGTCGTCCCGGTCGTAATGGTCATCGGTAGGGGTCCTCGAACCTGCACGCGGAGACTAAGAGCCACGACCTACCACGCTGGTGGACACCTGGTTGGCCAACCTGCGACACCCGCAGAAGCGTTTGTGTTTCAAGCGGTTGAGAGAGCGATTGGGATAGAGTGGAGGACTCCTGATGGCGCGCGCCCCCGAAAAACCCGCCTGGAAGGGCCAGCGCCCCTGGTACGAGATCTGGTTCGCGGTCGTGATCGACCAGAATCGGCGTCGGGCCCTGTGGATCCGGCAGACCTTCTTCGTTCCGCGGGATGGCGACGGGCGCACCACGATCTGGGGTGCGTGGTTCGATGCCGACGGCATCACCACCAACGGCGCCCGCCGGTTGGCGGCGAAGCGATATCTCGGGATCGATGACCTCGAGCTCGGCGACGGCGATCGCCTGATCAGCGCCGGCGACAGCTTTCTGACCCCGACCTCCGCAGTCGGTGGCGTCGAAGGCATCTCGTGGGACGTCGCGTGGACAGGCGGGCTCGACGTCCACGCCGAGCTGCCGAGCTGGGTGCCGTCTCCCACGCATGCGCAGCCAGTGGTTCACAACGCCGACGCGAGCGGGCACGTCTTGCTCGGTGACGATCGCACGCGTGTCGAGATCTCGGGTCGCGCGACGATGATGCACCTCTGGGGCAAGCGTCGCGTGCCGACGCTGCAGTGGATCTGGGCGCCGTGGATCGGTGACGGTGCGCTCGAAGTTCAAGCGGTGTCGTTTCGCGACACGTTCTCGCTCGGCCTCGCATCGCTGCGACTCGATGGTCCGTCGCCGTTGCACGGACGGCCGGCGACCGCGGCGCGGCCGACGGGGCTGGTGTCGTCGACGGTCGCGGGCGCGCGAAAATTGATCCACGCACGCGCGTGGGCCGAGGCCGACGAGATGGTCGGCTACGCGTATCGCGACACCGACGGACGCGACGTGATGGTCGCCCAGAGCGACATCGGCTCCGCGCAGCTCGAGGTGTTCACCCGCACGGCGCCGGGCGTGCCGTGGAAGTTGATCGATGATCGACGCGTCCGCGGTGGCGTCGCCGTCGAGATCCATCAGCACGCGCCGCTGCCAGACGTCGATTACATCCCGTGGGATGGCAAGGTGGCCACGCCGCGCGTCCTGCCGGCGGCACCTGGGCAGGTCGACGATGTCGAGTGGCCGACCGTCAACGCGATCGTCGCGCTCGGGCTGACCTATGGCGATCACGTGCGCGAGACCGGGCAGAAGCTCGATCTGGAGGCGCCGCCCACGTCCTTCACCAAGCACGTTCGCGCGTGGCAACCGGAGTCGCGTGGGGTGCGCATGCCCGACTCCGCGGAGGTGATCGCGGCGCTCGCCGTCGTCGAGCCCGGCATCGTGGAGATGCTGCGCGCACGCCTGCCGATCGTGCCCGCGGTGATGGACTACGAAGGTGAGGTCGCGCTGGTCGCGCTCGGCGACATCGACGACGCCGCGCTCGCGAAGGGCGTTCCGCAACCGTTCGGAGTCGCGGCAGCGAACGATCTGACGGCACGGTTCTGTCAGGTGCTCGGCGAGACCACGGATCGACCCCTCGACTACTGGGCGTGCGCGAAGAGCTTTCCTGGATTCCTGCCGGTCGCGCCACGGGTGTGGGCGCCGGTGGGTGGCATCGCGAAGCTGCCCGAGCTGACGCTGACCACGCGCGTCAATGGTGCGCTCCGCCAGTCGGCGTCGACGAAGCTCATCGTCTACGACCTCGCCGCGATGGTGCGTGCTGCGAAGGCGCACCTCGGTCGACCCTTGATCAAGGGCGACGTGATCCTCACCGGGACACCGGCGGGTGTCGGGTTGCGGATGTCACCGCTCAAGCGGAAGGTCGCCTCGTTCGTCAAGGATCGGTTCCGCAAGGCCGAGCTGCTGGTGTCGATGTACGCGACGTCGACGGCGCTGCTTCGCCCCGGGGACGTCATCGAAGTCGATGCCGGGCCGGCCGGTCGTGTGCGCACGCGTCTCGTCGTGACCTGAGCCGGTCGCGGTGGCTGTTCGGTTCGCAGCGCAACGAACGGTGATGTCATCCGCAGCGCGAGGTCGCGTATCTCAAGCGCATGCGTGGTCGAGTTCATGCGTGCGTCGTCGCGTTCGCACTCGCGATCCCGATCTCGGGATGTGGCGGCCATCCACCCCCGACGTCGCGAGCCGAGCACGATGCGGCGGCGCGAACGTTCGGTGCGCGGCTGATCGACGTGCTCGAACGTGACG
>JBBQJJ010000304.1:0-10756 GCA_038325805.1 Haliangiales bacterium | reverse complement strand
GGCACGGTGTATCGCGCGGCCCACACGACGACGGGGACGATCCGAGCGATCAAGCTCCTGTCGCATCCGATCGATCACAAGGACAGTGAGCGCGTCGTGATCGAGGCGCGGGCCGCGTCGAAGATCGCGCATCCCAACTGCGTCGAGGTGTTCGATCTCCAGCAGACAGCGGATCGGCGACCCTATATCGTGATGCAGCTGCTCGACGGTGTGTCGCTCGCGCAGGTGATGAAGGGAAGGTTGTCGGTGGCGGAGGCGGTGACGTTGATCTCGGACGTGTTGCGCGGCGTGGGTGCCGCGCACAAGCAGGGCGTGATCCATCGCGACATCAAGCCCGGCAACATCTTCATCGCGGACGGCAAGGCCGTGGTCGTCGACTTCGGGTTCGCGAAGCTGCTCAGCGACCCCAAGGCGCCGAACCTGTCGATCACAGGCGAGGTGCTCGGCACGCCGGCGTACATGGCACCGGAGCAGATCACGGCAGGTCGCCCGCTCGATGGCCGTGCGGATCTCTACGCGGTGGCGGTGGTGCTGTACGAGATGCTCGCGAACAAGCTGCCGTTCGTCGGTAAGTCCGCGCTGCAGATGATGGGAGCGCACTTGAACCAGGTCGCGCTGCCCGTCACCGCGTATCGCCCCGATTGCCCGAAACCCGTCGCCGACGCGATCGGCAAGGCGATGGCGAAGCACCCCGATGATCGATTCCGCGATGCCGACGCGATGCGTGCCGCGCTGACGCTGTCGAGTGGGCTACCTGTCTGGGCCTACGTCGTGCTCGCGGCCGTGGCCGCCGCGATCGTGATCGGGCTCGCGAAGGCGTGCGGATGATCGAGGTGCTCGAGGAGCAGATTCGAGCCAAGCCCGAGGATGTCACGCTGCGTGCCGTGCATGGCGATGCCGTCCTCGAGCGCGGCGAGAGCGGCGATCGCAGGCGTGATCAGCTGATCCAGCTCGCCCTCGCCGGCGAGCGTGGTGATGCCGCCGCGGCACGGCGAGCGTGGGAGCTTTAGCGCGAGGCGCGGGCGCGAGGCGCGGGCGCGATCGATCGCAAGGACGTCGTGCGGATGGTGTGGCGACACGGCAGCGTCGAGTCGATCGCGATCGAGGCGCGCTCGTTTCGCACCGAGCCGGACGAGCTGCTCGCAGGTCGGACCCTCGCAGCGCTCGGCGGTCTGCTCGACGAACCGGAGCTATTCGCGCTGCGCTCGCTCGACACTCGCACCGCCGGCGGCATGCGGATCGAACCGCTCGTCGAGCTCGTGGGCCACCTCCCGATCCGGTGGCTCGGCGTCACCAATTGCAGGACGCGCGACGAGCTCGAGCTGCTCCATGCGTTGCCGCAGCTCGATGGGCTCGGCATCTACAACGCCGACTCCGCCTCCACGCTCGCCGCGCTCGCAGGCCAGACCTGGTTGCCACGCGAAGAACTGCGCGCGGCAGGCCACCGTCGCGGTGCTCGCCGCCGCGATCGCGAGTGGCGATCGCGATCGGACGCTCGCCCGCGCGTATGCCGCGTACGAGGACACGCAGTTGATCAGCCATCCGCCGGAGCTGGTGTTGGGATCTGCGATCGGTCCTGCGCCTGTCGCCGTCACCGCTGCTCGCCGCTGCGCTCGCGACGCTCGAGCATGGTGCGCCGACGGTGGCGATCCTGGATCAGGCCGCGCGCGCCGGGAGCTGACGCGGGGTCGTCGCACCGTAGACGCCGCTCTTGAGGTTGCGCCGGATCGTCAGCGCCTCGCGGATCACGTTGATCATGTCGCGGATCGGATTGATCCGCGTGCCGCGATCGTCCTTCCACTCGACACCGACCTCGGCGATCTCGAAGCCGCGGCGCTTGGCGAGCGCGAGGATCTCGAGGTCGAACGCCCAGCCGTTGATCTTCGCGACGGAGAACAGATTTCTCGCCGCCTCGGCGGTGAAGGCCTTGAACCCGCACTGCGTGTCCTTGATCCCCGGCACCAGCGAGCGCTGGATCACCTTGTTGGCGAGCCGGCTCCACAGCACGCGATAGAATGGCTGCTTGACGTCCGTCTTGCTGCCCTGCACGTAGCGCGAGCCGATCGAGATGTCGGCCTTGCACGACGTGATCGGCGCGAGGAGCGCAGGCAGCTGCTCCGGCGGCATCGAGCAGTCGGCGTCGCACATCACGCGGATCTGGCCCCGCGCCTCGAGCATGCCGAGCCGAACCGCGGCGCCTTTCCCCTTGTTCGGAACCTGCTTGACCAACCGGAGGTTCGCGATCGTCGACTTCGACGCCTCGACCACGTCGCACGTGTTGTCCTTCGAACCGTCGTCGACGACCACGATCTCGTAGCGGAGCGGCTGCGTCGACATGAACGCGTGGAGACGCTCGAGCGTGGGCGGCAGGCGCTTCGCCTCGTTGTAGGCGGGAACGATGATCGAGAGATCGATAAACGGGACGACGTTCGACATGACAGAGCCCTTCTGATCGCGAGCTGCGATCAACAAACACCCAGAGCGGTGAAACGGTTCAGGCGAGCGAGGACGCGGCGTCAGGTGCACGCCGCGCGAACACCAGCTTGCGCTGTGCGGGATAGGTCCAGGCGAAGAACACGATCGCGGCCGAGAGCAGCTTTGCAGGCAGCACCGGCATCGCGAGCTCGACCGCGAACAGCTTCATCAGCAGTGCGAGGGCGAACGCGTTCGTGGTCGCGACAAACGCGAAGCGACCGACTTGACCTGCGGACAGCGGCGAGCGGTCCTTGAAGGCGACGTACTTGTTGATCGAGAAGCAGACGATCGCGCCGACACTCGCTGCGACGAAGGCTGACAACGGAATCGACACGCCGAGTGCGACCATCGCCATCAAGACCACCACGTCCGTCGCGGTGGCGGCGATGCCGCCCATCCCGGCGGCGACCATCTGGCGTCTCTTGCTCACGAAGGATGGATTAAGCAGCGTTTGTGCCAGGCGGCAAGCTACTGAAATCCCGTGCAAACCCTGTCAGGGCTTTGACATTACGGCGGTGGTTCGACCACTAGATCGACCGAGGCTTCACCGCTCGTATCGGGATCTGGTGGGGGCGTGTCGTCGCTCGGCGCGGGAGTGCAGACCGGCCGCCGACGGGGCGACAACAGGCCATCCGCACCGGCGAGCGGTTCGGGCTGCTCGCCGCCGAGCTCGAACACGGTGACACCACCCTTGTCGACCATCAACTCGCGGTCGCCGATCCACTCGACCGCCATGCTCTCGCCGCGCTCGATCTCCGTCAGCGTCCCCGTGGTGGCATCGACCACGAAGGCCGCGGCGTTGTTCGCGGGTGCGTCTTTAAGACTCGGTGCACCGCACACCCGGTTCTCGTCGAGCTGGGCGACGAAGGCGATCCGCGAGCGATCCGGGGACCACGTCACGGTGTTGCCGTCGATCAGACCGGGTGCGGGCACGCTGACCACGCGGTTCGATTTGCCGATCTGCATCGCGCTCGCCAGCCCCCTGTCGTCCCAATCCGCCGTCACGCCCGCGACCGGAATCGCGTGGAGCCGTGCGGAGCGACCTTTGACCTCGAGCCACGGGCCTGGCGGCTTCTGCGTCTTCGGCGGCAGCGTCGACAGCACGAAGTTGTCATCGAGGCGTTTCCACCCCTGCTTGCCAGGAGCCGCCCCACCGGCCATCACCCAGACGCCCGGATCCTGCTTCGCCGAGTAGGTGACGAGCACCGGGCCCTTGGTGCCGAGCTCGCTGGGCCGCGAGGTCTTGCCGCGAGCCAGATCGATGACGCCGATCGCGAGCGTGGCCTTGCCGTCCTTGCCGCGCTGCCGCGTGATGTACGCGATCTTCGACGGTGCCACGCGTAGCGAACCGACGACGGCGCCGAACGTGCGGGTGACGCGATACCAGCGATCGGCTTCCGGATCGAACGCGTAGAGATCGCCCTCCGACTGCACCACCACGGAGCGTGCGAGGGCCGCGATGTACGCGACGCGATCGCTCTCGATCCGCCGAATCCACGCTTCGCCCGTCGGCGTCTTCAAGAACGGCTGGAGCTCCGAGAGCTCGAGTGACGCCGGGCCCCACTTGCCGAAGTCACCCGCGGTCGCGAGCTGCAAGGGACCGATCAGCTCGTCGAACCTCTTGAGGTGGCCCAGCCCGGCGGCAAGCAGCCACGCCGCCTCGAGGTGACCGGGATCCGCGGCGAGTGCCTGCTTGCAGGTGGTCACCACGTCGGCCCACTGGTTCTTCGCCTCCGCCGTGCGTGCGATCCGGAACGCCGGATGCCCCCCGCGCTTCCTCCATCCATAGGAGGCCAGGTCCGGCATCCCGAGCGTTTTGGGAGGGATCTCGAGCGTCCGCGTCTCGGGAACCGCCGCATCTTTTGGCGCAGGGGGTGGCTCGGCGGACTTGTTCCCACCGCAGGCGACCAGAAACACGAGTGCTAGCGCCCTCATGCAGACTGCGGAGTAGCACATCTCTCTGACCCGCGCGCGCATTGCTCCGCTCCCGCAAGGCTGATATGAACCGCCGCCCGCCGTGTTCATCCGCCCTGCACTTCTCGTCGCCGCAATCGGCTGCCAGGGCGACCCTCCCGCCGCCGAGAAAGTCGCGTCGATGGCGATCGAGGTGTCGAGCAACGGCAAGGTGGTCGCGCAGGTCGTCCCCGGCCGCCCGTGCCGCGCCACCGTCGAGGGCATCGAGGTCATCGTCGGCGGAACGCCATTCGAAGCCACCGTGGGCGACGCGAAGTGGACGGCGACTACGGAGACCAACGGCACGACGTTCAAGAAGAACGGCGAACCCGTCGCCCGCATTCACGCAAATCAACTGTTCGACGCGCAGGGCATCCCGCTGGTCAAGGTCACCGATGCCGGTGAGATCGCGAACGGCCCCGGCCGCTTGGTGCGCAAAGCCACCGTGGTGGCGGGGTACGCACCGCAGGTCGAGATCAAGTCGCTGGTCAGCGCGGACGCGTTCGTCGTGACGCACACCGAGGATGTAGTGCTCGCGGCACTGCTTTCGGCCCCCGAGGCCGATCCGACAATTAGGGCGTTGGCGGCGTGTCACCTATTGCAGGCAGCAGGTTCATGACTTCGATCAGAAACGTCGCGATCATCGCGCACGTCGACCACGGAAAGACCACGCTGGTCGACGGCCTGCTCAAGCAAGCCGGAACCTTCCGCACGGGTGAGGTCGTCGCCGAACGGGCGATGGACTCGAACGACCTCGAGCGCGAACGCGGCATCACGATCCTCTCGAAGTGCACCGCGGTGACGTGGAAGGGCACACGAATCAACATCGTCGACACCCCCGGCCACGCCGACTTCGGTGGCGAGGTCGAGCGCGTGCTCGGCATGGTCGATTCGGTGCTCCTGCTCGTCGATGCCTACGAAGGCGCGATGCCGCAGACCCGCTTCGTCACGCAGAAGGCGTTCGAGATGGGGCTGTCCCCGATCGTCGTCGTCAACAAGATCGATCGCCCAGGCGTCGACCCGCACGAGGTGATGGACCAGGTGTTCGAGCTGTTCATGTCGCTCGGCGCGACGGACAAGCAGCTCGACTTCCCGGTGATCTACGCCTCGGGCCGTCAGGGGTACGCGATCCTCTCGCTCGACGACGAGAAGAAGGACCTCGGCCCGATCCTCGATCTGATCATCGAGAAGGTGCCGCCGGCAGCTGGCGATCCCGATGCACCCCTGCTCATGCAGGTCGCGACGCTCGATTACGACGACTACCTCGGCTACATGGCGATCGGCCGCATGCGCGCCGGTCGCTCGAAGGTCGGCGATCGCGTGCTCCTCGCGCACCGCGATGGCAAGAAGGAAGAGTTCCGCGTCCAGAAGGTCCTCGGCTTCCAGGGCCTCAAGCGCTTCGAGCTCGCCGAGGCGATCGCCGGCGACATCGTCGCGTTCACCGGCATGGAGAACTTGAACGTCGGCGAGACCATCACGTCGATCCAGAACCCGACGATCCTGCCGCTGCTCAAGATCGACGCGCCGACGATCACGATGAACTTCCGGGTCAACGACGGCCCGTTCGCCGGCAAAGAGGGCAAGTTCGTGACGTCGCGCAACCTGCGCGAGCGGCTCGATCGCGAGATCAAGAGCAACGTCGCACTCCGGGTCGAGGAGACCGGCGACGCAGGCATGTTCAAGGTGTCGGGTCGCGGCGAGCTGCACCTCTCGGTGTTGATCGAGACGATGCGGCGCGAGGGCTACGAGATGTGCGTCAGCCAGCCGGTGGTCATCCACCAGCGCTCGGAGACCGGCCAGCTGCTGGAGCCGTACGAAGACGCGGTGATCGATCTCGACGAGGCGTACGTCGGTGCGGTCGTCGAGGAGCTCGGGCGTCGCCTCGGTCAGATGCGCGAGATGCGGCCGTCGGCAACGGGGCGTACGCGCCTCGAATACCGGATCCCGGCACGCGGCCTGATCGGCTACCGCTCGCAGTTCATGACCGACACCCGCGGCACCGGCGTGCTGTACACGCAGTTCGCGGAGTACGGCCCCGTCGGCGGCGCGATCAAGACCCGGCAGAACGGCGTGCTGATCGCCAGCGAGGAAGGCACCTCGAACGCGTACGGCCTGTTCTACCTGCAGGAGCGCGGACAGATGTTCATCGGTCCGAACGTCCACGTCTACGCGGGCATGATCGTCGGCATCCACCAGCGCGATAACGACCTCGTCGTCAATCCGAGCAAGTCGAAGAAGCTGACGAACATCCGGACGACGGCAGCCGACGAAAAGCTCGTGCTGGCTCCGCCCAAGCAGCTCTCGCTCGAAGCGGCACTCGAGTTCATCAACGATGACGAGCTGTGCGAGGTGACCCCGAAGACGATCCGCCTGCGCAAGGCGATCCTCGACCACAACCACCGCAAGCGGGACGAGAAGAAGCCCTCGCAAGTCGAGGAGTAGTCAGGGTACGCCTCCGCACGTGGCGCGGATGCCCGCTGGTCGCCAGCTACTTGTCGCGGACCACGATCTCGAACAGCTTGGAGCCTCCGGTCACGTCGTTCCCGATCCGGCACTGCGTGGTGCCCTTGGTGAGGCCCTTGACCACGAACACGTTGAACTCGCGCGCGCCGAGCTCGGGACCCTTCTTGGTCTTCATCTGTGCATCGATCAACTTCGGTTGATCGCAAGCAAACCCGATCAGATTCCCGACCTCGACCTCGATCGTGGCGTCGACCTTGACCTCGAGGCGCTTGACCTCTGCGAAGGCGTTTGCCGCGAGCATCACCAGCACGAGCGCGATCCGGAGCATGGCACTCGTATACCACCCCGCCGATCCACCTACCTCCAACGTGGGGAAGCTGACCTCTTGTTCGTCGTGTGCATCTCCGCTGATCGACGTACATGCCTGCAGAGATCTGAGGGAACGTCCGAAACAGTTTTGCGAGTGGGCTCGGGGTTTTCTACACTGGGGAGTTGGTGGTCCCCAGCAAGGTGAAGGCGCTCTGTGTAGCTACTCGCTGCATCTCGTCCGAACAATTCGTCTCGATGTTTCATCGATTCTCTGACGAGACTTCGTTCTTCGTCGCGACCATGAACCAGCGCCCGGTCGGGCTCGAGACCCCGTTCTCGATCCAGCTCGCCGATCGGCGGCCGGTGCTGCAAGGCACCTGCGTCGTGCTCGCTGCCTGGACGACGCCTGACAATCCGTTCAAGCGTCCCGGTGTGCGACTCGGGATTCGCCGGCTAACGCCCGACAGCCAGTCGGTGTTCGAGCAACTCCAGCATGCCCGCGCGAACCTCGAGCAGACCAATCGAGTCTCGATCGATACGGGATTCGAACCGTTCAGCGAGACGCCGGTCGTCGCGATCCCTCTTCCATCGCAGGCAATCGGCACCGGCTCGATGACGAAGATCCCGCGCCTGCCGACCACGAACGGCATCACCGTGTCGCGCACCGCGACCGGCTCGCAGCGCCGGATCGGCTCGGTCGTGGCGCCGGCGATGATCCCGCCGAAGACGCCTCCCGAAGCGAACGTCCTCGAGCTCATCCTCCCGATCATCGCGGACTCGCCGTCGGAGGCCGTGGCGCTGCCGATCGAGATCGAACCGCCGCCCGAGCCGCTGCGCACGCCGGGCTCGGACTACATCCTGCCGGCGAATCCGTTGATGAACCTGACGGACGACAGTCTCAGGGGCTTCATCGACTGCACGCTCTACGAAGACCACGCGAACTTCGCCGTCGACAACGACTTCCCGCAGATCATCCCGGCGATCCCGCTGATGGCCGGCGACGAGCAGGTGCTGGTCGCGCGCGCCGACACCAATCAGGTGCCACGCACCGGTAACACGATGCCGCCGCCGATGGGTCGGCGCTCCGGCACCACGATCCCACCGACGCTTCGCCTCGATCAAAACGTGTTGCGCGAGGAGCCGTCTCAGCTGGTCTCCATGCCCATCCCCGTGATGCGCATGCGCGGTAACACGATGCCTCCCTCGATCCGGGTCGAGCCATCGGGACTCCTCCGTGTCGACGGCGAGCACGGCCAGTCGGAGCCGCTCCGCATCGAGACGCAATCGGGCCATTCGGGGCAACTGCGCCTCGAGGCCTCCGGCCTGCTGCGCATCGACGACGACTCCGGTCAGTCGGGTCTACTCCGCGTCGACGGTGCGTCCGGCATGCTGCGGATCGAGCCGATGGCGACCGTGCCGCCCGCGATGCCGTCACCGTTCCCGCTGTACAGCCAGCCGCGGCCAACGATGCCGCCGCCGATCCCGTTCGCGCCCGTCAAGGATCCGCTCGCCACCGAGTCTCGGCGCAGCCCGTGGCTCACGCAGCGCATGCTGATCATCGGTGGTGCCGCGCTCGGCAGCCTGCTGCTCGTGGTGATCTTCGCGATCGCCACCCGCGGTGGTGGTGAGCCCGACAAGCTCGTCGTCGCACCGCCGTCGGCCACACCACCAACACCGCCGATCGCGAAGCCCACGCCGCCCGCAGTGGCAGCCACAGCCTCCCCGTCGGACAAGGAACCGGAGCCCGATCCGGTCGGTGAGGGTCCGGTGGTCGTCGGTGACGGTCCGTGCAAGCTCGAGGTCTCGACCTCGCCGGCCGGGACGATGGTCTCGATCGACGGTCGTCCGGTCGGCGCGTCGCCGCTCACCGTCGCGGGCACCTGCGATCGCCACAAGGTCGATGTCGCGCACCCGCGCTACAAGGCGGAGTCGCGGTTCGTCGCGCTCGCCGAGGGCAAGCCGACCACCCTCGATGTCACGCTCGTGCGACCGACGCACAACCTCAAGATCTTGACGAGCCCGTCCGGAGCCGAGGTGTTCATCGGCGGCCGGCGCGCCGGGACGAGTCCGACGATGGTGCAGATCAACGGCTTCTCCGGCATCGACGTGCGGATCGAGCGCGTCGGGTTCAAGCCGACGTCGAAGCGGTTCTACAGCAAGGCACCCGACGACAAGCTGTCGTTCAGTCTCGACCCGCTGCCGCGCCCGAAATAGCCGAGCCCGCTCGATCGAGCATGGATGACTTCCAGACATGAATGAGTGACCATGGAGGCATGCGTGCCCTGATCCTCGTGGCGCTCGCTGCCTGCTCGTACTCACCCGGCACCGGAACGTCGGTCGAGCCGACGGACGACGCCGACGCACCGACCGGCGATTCGCCGCCGCTCGCCGATCTGGTGCGCGCGATCGAGCTCGTCGACGGCCAGGTCACCGGCGGTCCGCACGTCGAGTTCCCACTCCTGTTCTCGACGACGCAAGGCTTCCTGAAGGACACCGGCAACGGCGGCGACGTGATCAACGCCGACGGGTTCGACATCTACTTCAGCGGCGATCCGGCCGGCACGTTCCGGCTCGCCCACGAGGTCGAGCGCTATGACGCGGCGACGGGACGGCTGATCGCGTGGATCAAGGTACCAGCACTCACCGCGTCGACGGTGATCTATCTGCACTACGGCAGCGACGCGATCACCGAGAGTCAGCAGGACGTCCAGGCGGTGTGGAGTGCCGGTTACGTGGCCGTGCTCCACCTCGACGACGATGTCGATGCGACCGGGAATGCCACGTCGGTGCAACTTCAGACCGCCGAGACCCTCGACACGTTGCTCGGTCGCGGTCAGCGGTTCGTCGACAACGACCGCATCGTCGTGAGCTCGCCGACCATCAACAACATCTTCGCGACCGGCGGAACGGCGCAGGGTTGGTTCTTCGCCACCGGCTACGGCGAGAACGGCTTCGGACGGATCTGGGACAAGGGCCACACCAATGGCTGGTCGTTCGGGCTCGACGTCACCAAGAATTCGCTCGCGTTCGTCCACGGCGACGCCACCCAGTTTGGCGAATGGAACGGCCCGCAGAGCTCGGTGACGCTGAACAGCTGGCATCACGGCGCAGTCGTCTACGACAAGGGGAGCTCGGCGAACACACCCCTGATGTACGTCGACGGCGTGCAGCAGCAAACCCTCGACGTCGTCGTCCCGCCGGCGGGCGCGCTGGACGACGACTCGGGAAACCAGCTGATGGGTGGCAATCGCGGCGCGATGGACCGCACCTTCCAGGGGCAGCTCGACGAGCTGCGAATGTCGAACGTCGCTCGCAGCTCGGCGTGGATCGCGACCGAATTCACCAACCAAGTCGCGCCTGCGGCGTTCTACACGATCGGCGATCCGCTCTAGGCTCATGCCCGGCAGAGACCTTGTCGTTCGTGTTGTCTCAATGGTCCACCTCATCACCACCCGGCCTGCTCAGTCCGACCACGGATCGCGTTTCTCAGCAGCCAGCTAGCGTCGCTGCGATCCGACGTGGATCCGTAGAATCCGTATACTAGGGCCGCGTGCAG
>JBBQJJ010000303.1:0-10758 GCA_038325805.1 Haliangiales bacterium | reverse complement strand
CTCACAGCATGGCGCGCGCGACGTTCGGCACCACCGAGCCGTGGGCGTTGTATTTCTGGGCCGGCCTCTGGCTCGTCTGGTCGCTCGTCGTGCTCTACGTGGCGCTTCGCGTCAGTGGATCGCGGGCGTTGGCGAACGTAGCTCCGTACGGTCGCCCCACGGTTTCGCCTCCAGATGGAAGTGATCGTGATGCGCGTCGTCGTAGTCCGGAGACAACACGAGAAAAAACAGACCCGAGCGGACCAGCTGACACTGCAGGATCTTGAGGGTCGCCCCACCCTGCGTCAGCGGCTTGCCGACGCAGTCGACGTCATCGCCGAGCCCTTGCTCGTAGTCGCGATCGACGCGCAGTGAGTCGGCGCCCGTGTTGAACCAGTGGATGTCGATCGCGAGGCCGAAGCTGTGCTTGCTCGGTCGATCGGTGCCGCGCACGGTGCGGCGCGAGTAGGCATTGCTGAAGAACGCGGTGTCGAACCCGAGCCCGTGCATGTAGCGACCGGCCTCGTCGAGGGAGATCGCGAGCGAGCAATCGATGATCAGCGGGCGGTCGTACGACTTGTACGTGATGCCGCCGAGCGTGCCGATGATCTCGACGGGGTTCGCGATGCCCGGCAGGCTCGCTGCCTTCCAGCTGATCTTGCGTGCCGCGAGCTCGGCCTTGCACGTCTCGCTGCTACCCGCGAAGGCCGGCGACGAGACCATCAGGAGAGAGACGAGTGCGAGCCGCATCCCGCGAGCGTACGCTCGCGGGAGGGAGGGGCAAATTAATCACCGCGGTGCGATCGAAGCGATCAGCGCCTGGAACATCCACGAGGCTTCATGCGCCATCGAATCGGGCATGTACAGCCGCACCATCACCGCGGCCCCGCTCGCGAGGGGCAGGATCCCGATCGCGATCCGCCAGCGCATCGTGTAGCCGAGCGCGTCCTCGATGCTGCCGATCCGCTCGGTGCCGAGCCAGCCCGGTGGGAGCAACACGTGATCGGGAGCCACGATCGATTGCGTGAACTCGCGCGCCTTGATCTCCTTCTCGCTCGCCTCGGTCCACTCCGCGAGCGTGACCGCGGTGTCGACGGTGGGCGTGAATTCACCGACGAGGATCAGCAGATTGTCGGGGTCGATCAGCTCGTTGACGCCGTCGCGCGGCTGATTCCAGCCGGCGGGGGCCGTGACCGTGACGTGCGAGAGGTTGTACCTGGACCACGGCGACCGCGTGTAGCTATCGGCGATCGAGGTCCGCGAGACCTGGACCGCCGCGAAGATCGTGAGTGCGCTCAGCGCGATCGCCAGCACGCGACCGGCCCACAGCGTCCACTTGAAGCTCGGCGACAGCACGGCACCGAGCACGATGCCGCCGACCAGGCCCGCACCATGCGCCCACTGATCGATCACCGGATAGAGGAAACCAATACCCGCCTGCGCGACGGTGACGAGCACGATCCGGCTCCACATGCCATTCTTCCACGCCGCGCGATACCGAGACCGGTGCAGCGTGAGCTCGATGAACAGCGCACCGAGCACGCCGAACACCGCACCCGATGCACCCGCCGACACGCCGACCGGCGACATCCAGTAGCTCGCGAGTGCGCCTGCGATGCCGGCACCGAGATAGATCGCGAGGGAGCGCGCCGGCCCGAACACTTCCTCGAGCACCTTGACGAGGAAGTACACGGCGATCGCGTTGACGATCAGGTGGACGGTGCCGACGTGGATGAACACGCACGAGATCAACCGCCACCACTCGCCGTCATCGATCCGCCCGCGCACCATCGCGCCCACGCGCAACAGCACGCCCGGGTCGCTCGATTCGCCGACGAGGAGGTGCGTGGCGATCGCGACGCCGATGATCGACGCGGTGAGACCGTAGGTGGTCCATGACGTCCGGGACTGCACCACCCTGATCGGCGCCACCGGAGGCGCGGCCTCGACCTGCGCGACGATCTCGGTGACGACCGGAGACAGCTCGACCGCGGGCGTGTCGTGGAGACGTGAGAGCGCCTCGTCGATCAGATCGCGAGGGCGGCCTCGCGACATCGAGCGAGCACGCTCGAGCTCCACACCTGCCGCGTCGTGATCGCCGCGATGCTGCAACGCGACCGCGACCCAGTACGTCCGCGCGGCAGGCGTCATGTGCTTCGAGCGGCGCGGCTCGACGAGCGTGCGCACCGAATCCGGCCGACCCGCGAGGGCGAGGAAGATCATCCGCGCGCGATGCAGCCACAGCGATGCATCGTCGCGGCCGCTACACGCTGTCTCGAGGCGCGCCATCATCCGCGCCGCCTGATCCATGTCTCCGGTGCGGCCGTAGGCGCCGAGCAGCTCGATCCACACCGGCGGTGCGATGCCGAGCTCGTCGCGCAGCGCAAGCCTCGGCTCGCCCGAGGCGCGCAGTGACGCGGAGCGGAGCGGATTGTCGATCGACAGGCCACGGTCCGCGCGACCCGAGCGCACGATTGGCATCAGGTGCTGCTCCGCGTAGCTGATCGCATCGCGCCAGCGATACGCAGCGAGGTACAGCATCGCGATCCGCTCGTCGATCGCGATCTTCGCCTCCGGAGGAGCCTGGTGTTTTGCCGCGGTCAGCGCGTCGACGGTCTGCTCGACGCGGCCCTCGCGGATCTCCTTCATCGCGGCGAGCAGCGCCTTCTCCTCCGAGACGCCGGAGCCGGGTGCGAGCAGCTCGGCGACATCGAGGAGCCGGGTCGCGATGCCAACGCGCTCGGCCGCCGCGAAGCGTCGTGCGATACCGCGAACCAGTGGACCGACGACGAGCAGGCACAGTCCCATGCCGAGCCCGATCGCGCCGCAGATGCCGAGGATCGCGTGCTCCGCATCGCGTCCGACGAGCCCCACCCCGGCGAGGAACGCCGCCGTCACCTGCATCATCCCGAACGTCAGCGTGCCGTGCGGCTGGTGCCGCAGAAAGAAGTAGCCCCAGTAGCCGCTCGCGATGACGACCGAGATCAGCGCGTATTCGTAGAGCATGACTAGGCCGGCTGCTCGACGAACGCACCCATCTTGCGGAACTTCTGATAGCGGCGCTCGACGAGCTCGCCCGTTGGCAGATCGACGAGCTCCTTCAGGTGGTGCTTGAGGACGCGGCGCAGCTTCGCGGCGGTGACGGCCGTGTTGCGATGGGCACCACCCGGCGCCTCGGGGATGATCTCGTCGCAGATGCCGAGGCGCATCAGGTCCGGCGCGGTCAGCTTGAGCTGCGTCGCGGCTTCGCCGATCTTCGACGGATCGCGCCACAGGATCGACGCGCAGCCCTCGGGGCTGATCACCGAGTAGATCGAGTACTCGAACATCAGGATTCGATCTGTCACGCCGAGTGCGAGCGCGCCACCAGAGCCGCCCTCGCCGACCACGACGCTGATCATCGGGCATTCGAGGCTCGCCATCACTTGCAGCGCCTTCGCGATCGCTTCGGCCTGTCCGCGCTCCTCGGCGCCGAGCCCGGGATATGCGCCCGGCGTGTCGATGAAGCAGATGATCGGGCGCTTGTAGCGCGACGCCATGCGCATCAGCCGCGTGGCCTTGCGGTAGCCCTCGGGACGCGCCATCCCGAAATTGCGGTGCATGTTCTCCTTGGTGTTGCGGCCCTTCATGTGGCCGAGCACCAGGACTTCCCACTCGTCGAACATCGCCATGCCGCCGACGATGGCGGGGTCGTCGTGGAAGCTGCGATCGCCGTGCAGCTCGACGAACTCGTCCATCAACAGGTTGACGTAATCCATCATGTACGGCCGCGCCGGGTGGCGAGCGAGCTGGACCTTTTGCTGCGCCGTCAGGTCCGCGAAGATCTCCTTCTGGAGCTTGCGGGCCTTGACCTCGAGCTTGCGAATCTCCGAGGAGAAGTCGACGGTCTCGGACGACAGGCCACGGAGCTCGCCGATCTTCTTCTCGAGGTCGATGATCGGTCGCTCGAACTCGAGGATCATGCGGTCGGACAGCAGGGCGGCTTCCATGGAACGCCGCCTTGGTACCGCTGTCTGGCTCGACGGTCAACGGCCAGACGAGCCAAGAGATCCGCAGCGTTACATGATACGGGCGACGACGAAGGTTGGTGCGGTCGGTAGCGCAGAGGGAACTACGGCAGACGTCGGAGTCAGCGAATGAGCCAGGCGGCGAGTGCGTCGAGATCGACGACGTCGGCGCTCGCATGCCACGTGATCGACGCGTCGCCGCGATACCACGACAGCTGGCGGCGCGCGTAGTGCCGCGAGTTGCGCTTGATCAGCTCGATCGCACGCGCGCGGTCCACCACACCCGCGGCCGCATCGTGCAGCTCGGCATAGCCGATCGCCTGTTGCGAGCGCAGCGGGGGGAGATATCCCGCGCTGCGCAGCCCGACGACTTCGTCCTCGAGACCCGCGGCGATCATCTGATCGACGCGCGCGTCGATGTTGCGATACAGCACCTCGCGATCGGGGGACAACCCGACGAGCTGCGCCTCGTACCGGCGTGGCAGGGTCTTGTGATCGTGGCGAGCCTGGTGCGCGCTCATCGGCTCGCCGGTGAGGCGATAGACCTCGAGTGCGCGGATCGTGCGCTTCTCGTCATTGCGATCGATCTTCGCGGCAGCTTGCGGATCGACGCGCTCGAGCTCGCCGCGCAGCGCCGCGAGTCCGAGCTTGGACAGCTCCGCGCGGACCTCGGGATCCGCGGGCGGTCCGGCGAACAAGCCGAGGAGTAGCGAGCGAACGTAGAGCCCGGTGCCGCCGCACACGATGATGGTGCGACCGCGCGCGGCGATGTCTTCGATCGCGCGATCGGCGAGCTCGACGAAGCGCTGGGCGGTCATCTCCTCGTCGGGGCGCACGATATCGAGTAGGTGATGCGGGGCGCGCGCACGCTCCTCGGCGGTGACCTTGCCGGTGCCGATATCCATCCCGGTGTAGACCTGCTGCGAATCCGCGGACACCACTTCTCCACCCACCCGCGCTGCGAGCATCAGCGACAGCCGCGTCTTGCCGGCACCCGTGGGCCCGACGACGACGATGATCCGCGGTGGGTTGATCACCTTCGCCTAGTGTAGCGACTTTGCCTGGCGGAGCTGCTTCGCGAGGAGCAGGCTCTGATGCTGGCGGCCCTCTCGCGTCGCCGGCTTGCCGAGCGGCATCGCGAGGAGCTCGCGGTCTCCCACACTGATCCGCACGCACTCGCCGTCGGCGTCGATCTTGGTGATGTCCGTACCGGTCAGCGTCTCGCCACCCTCGATCACGAGCGCGATGCCATCGGTGATCGTGATCGTGGCAGCACCTCGGCCGAGGACGTCGACCAGGTACGTCCCACGGCGGGCGACATGGACCGGCGAGCGCGACAAGAACACGCCGATCCCGACCATCGGCAGGATCAACGATGCAAACGGGACCAGGATCGACAGGGCCATCAAGATCGAGCTGGGGTCGTCACCCTCGAGCATCCTCTCCGCGATGGAGAGGCCGACGAGCGGACCGACGATGCCGGCAGCCGTGGCGATCAGCCCCCAGACGATCCGGTTGCGACCGCGCGACTCCGCGGTCTTGATGACCCACACGAGGGTGAGGCACCAGATGACGCACAGAAACGCGATCGTCATCTACTTCGCCCTGCGGTAGTGTAGAGGATCGCAGCGATCGCGACGGCTCGAAGCATCCGCCGACGGTACCTCAGGAGTATTCTCGGGGCGCATGACCGATGATGGGAACCGAACCGAGCGCGGAGCCGCACCCGCGCCGTTCGGGACCGAGGACACGCTCGCGGCGCCAGGGCTGGCCAAGAGCCTGCCGTCGGTGGCGCGCGCGGAGACGGCACCCTCGTCGTCGCAATCGCTGCCCGCGATCGATCGCCTTCGCTACAAGATCATCGGCGAGGTCGGTCGCGGCGGTCTCGGGCGGGTGTTCCGCGCCCGCGACCTCTATCTCGATCGCCAGGTCGCCGTCAAAGAGCTGATCGACAACGAGCCAGGCGCTCAGCGACGGTTCACACGCGAGGCCTTGATCACCGCGCGGCTACAGCACCCGGCGATCGTCCCGATCTACGACGCGGGCACCGCCGAGGATGGCCCGTTCTATTCGATGAAGCTCGTCGCGGGCCGTTCGCTCGCGGACGCGATCGCGGATGCGAGGACGCTCGATGCGCGCCTCGCGCTCCTGCCGAGCGTGATCGCCGTGTGTGACGCGATGGCCTACGCGCACAGCCAGAAGATCATCCATCGCGATCTCAAGCCGCAGAACGTCCTCGTCGGCGACTTCGGCGAGACGGTGTTGATCGATTGGGGCCTCGCGAAGGATCTCGGCGCCGAGGAGGCCGAGTCGGCGGGCCCGTACAAGGCATCGATGTCGTCGACGGAGACCCTGGACGGCGCGGTGATGGGGACGCCCGCGTTCATGGCGCCGG
This sequence comes from Haliangiales bacterium, assembly GCA_038325805.1. Classification (GTDB taxonomy): domain Bacteria; phylum Myxococcota_A; class Polyangia; order Haliangiales; family Haliangiaceae; genus JABFXX01. Next base: position 4,377 of record JBBQJJ010000303.1, on the reverse strand, counting down.
AGCAAGCCGCACCGGGCGATCCCGTCGACGAGCGCGCCGATGTCTACGCGCTCGGCTCGATGATGTACTTCCTCGGCTCGGGCATCGCACCGCACGCCGGCAAGACGCTCGACGAGATCTTGGTGAAGGTGATGTCGGGCGAGATCATGCCGCTTCGCGAACGCGAGCCGCGGATCCCCGAGGATCTCGCGGCGATCGTCACCAAGGCGATGCAGCGCGATCCGAAGCACCGCTATCCGACGGCGAAGGAGCTGTCGGAGGACCTCCACAAGTTCCAGCTCGGCAAGCTGGTCGGTGCGAAGACGTACACGCGCAGGGAGCGGCTGCAGAGGTGGGCTGCGAAGCATCGCCGGATCCTCGCGGTCAGCGGCGTCGCGCTCGCGATCCTGGTCGTCTACGGCGGCTGGAGTCTCAAGCAGATCTTCGCCGAGCGGCGACGTGCCGAGGACGCCGCCGAACGCGCGACGCGCAACGCCGAGGAGGCCGAACAACAGCGCGACAAGGCGGTCGCACAGGCGTTGCTCGTCCGCGCGCGCCAGTACGCCGCGACAGGCCACGCCGCCGAGGAGCTCGCGGTGCTGCGCGTCCTCGCGCGCCCCGATGCCGGCACCAGCTCGCGCGACCTCGCGATCGCCGACGGGGGCTTGATCTGGAAGAGTCACCAGCGGCTCGCGATGGCGCTCGGTCGCGAGGTCGGGCTCGCGCTGCGCTCCGCCGATGGCTCTCGGTTCGTCGCCAGCGAACCGGGCGCGATCGTCGTGTGGGACGCCGCGACGGGGAACCAGCTCGCACGTCATCCGTACGAGAGCGGTGGACTCGGCGCGGCGCGATTCGGCAAGATCGCGGCGCTGTCACCGGGTGGCAGGTACGCGATCGTCGCAGCCTGCAAGGACCCCAACCTTCCGTGCGGCATCATGATCGCCGACGACGATAGGTTCGTGCTCAAGCCGCACACCACGCTCGAGCTGCGCGATCTCGAGAGTGGCAAGGTGCTCGCGAGCTGGGCAGGCAGCGACGAGCTGCGTCGCCGGTCGCTCGCCTTCGCGGCGGATGACTCCGCGTTCGCCGTGCGTCGCGATGACAAGATCCAGGTGTTGTTCGCCGGCGCCGTCGCGCGCGAGCTGTCCGCGCAGGACTGCCCCGGCACGATGGCGGTGACACCGAACGCGACCCGCCTCGCGATCGCGTGCACCGATCACGTGCGGCTCTACGACGACAAGGGCGTGTCGACCAAGGTGTTGCCCGGCAAAGGGGACGCCAAGCTCGTCCTCGAGTTCGCCGGTGACAAGCTGCTCGCGATGGGCGACTCCGTCAGGTTGTGGGATCTCACGAACAACACGCTCCGCGGCGAGGGAAAGCTACCCGCCACGCCCGACGACAGCTCCGTCCGCGACGAGGGCGAGGACATCGAGTGGCAGGTCCACCGCACGGGACCGCACGGCAAGGCCGACGGCGCGCTGGTCCCGCAGATCCGGATCGGCTCGTCGACCTCGATCGTGCCGCGCACCAGCATCCTCGGACCCTCGCCTCGGTTGATCGGCAACGGCGCGTTGATCACGATCGAAGGGCCGGATTGGCAGGCGCTGACGCTCGAAGGCGATCAGTTGCGGTACGCCCTCGTCGATCACCTGGTGCCATCGGAGCCACCGGAGCGCTGCCTGTCGCGTGTCGGCGGCGAGCGCCACGCGATGATCGCGCTCGATAACGGCGCGCGCATGCTGGTCGACGAGCAGGAGCTCGCCACCGGCCTCGTCAACGTGCCGCCCGAGGGGTATCGCCACACCACGACCGGCGAGCTCCCGGTGCGCCAGTTGCGCCCGCTGCTCGCCGCGGAGTCCGACGCTTGCCTCGTGTGGGGTAGCGCGGTCGGTGCGCATCGCGTCGACGGTGGAGCGATCGGGGTGTCGACACGCGCGATCGAGGATGTCGACGGCGGCCTGATCGTGATCGATGGCACCGTGGATCGCATCTCGCGCACCGGCGTGCGCACGCCGATTCCCGTGCGGGAGCTACCGGTCGAGTCGCCGTCGAGCTCGCACATCGCGTCGATCGATCTCGCGACCGACACGGTGACGCTCACCGCGATCGCGACGGCCAAGATCGTGCGCACGTGGAACACCGCCGGCATGTTCAAGGCGATGCGGTGGTCCACGCCCGACATCGTCGAGATCAGCACCGCCGACGGCGCGTACTTCCTGTCGACCGATCTCGCGATCGTGCCGCGCAAGCGCGAACCGGATCTGGTCACCGATCCGCACTCGAACTACGGCACCCGCGTGGTCGGCAAGGAAGTGCTGGTCGTGCGTGTCGGTGATGGCAGCGAGCTGGTGCGCCACGCGGTGGCCGAGGGCTCGACCGCGCGGCCGATGCCGGATCAAAGCGGCAGCGTGCTCGTCGAGTATGCCGGTACACGCAACATGATCACGAAGGATCGGATGAAGCTCACGCTGGGCCAGAGCAAGCAGGTCCGGCTCGGCGATCTCGAGATCGCCGAGGGTCACCTGATCTCGCGCAGCGACGGCACCGTGGCGGTGTGGAACCTCACCAGCGGCGCGTCGTTCTCCGTCCCGGTGGGTGCGCGCGATGCCGCGATCTTCGGCGGTGAGCTATGGACGATCACCGGGCATCCCGCACCGATCCTAGAGCGCTTCCACCTCGACCGGCGCAAGCCAGATCCGGAGCCCCGCTACCTGTCGACAGCCGGCCTGCCGTTCTATCAAGCGCGCGACGGTATCCAGATCTCCGCCGACGGCAAGCGCGTCACCGCGGTGTATGCGGTGACCGAGGAGCTCACGTCGCTCGCGACCTGGGAGGTCGAGACCGGTCATCTCCTGTGGGTCGGGCCGCCATCCGCGATCGTGATCGGCGACTGGATCCTGGGCGGCGGTCGCGCCTACGTGCCCGTGTTCGACATCGATCAGCTGCTCCGAGACACCGGCGCGCGGACGAACCTTCGGCTCTGCGAGAAGGATCTGCGCGCGGTGCCGGTGTCGCCGCCACCAGCACCCGACACGTACTGGGCACCGATCTCCGCGTGCGGAAGACGCTAGCAGCTGCTCGGCCCGTGGGCCTAGCTCTTCGGGCGGCACTCGGCGGCGCCGTCGGCCGCGTGTGAGGTCTCGCAGTTCGCGAAGTCTTCGCACGTCCAACCCGGCTGACGCTCCTGCGAGCGACAGAACGTCGCGAGCTCTTCACCCTGAAGCACCGTCGAGCGATCGGCCGGCGGCGGCGTCGACTCGACCTTGTCGATCGGATCTCCGCACGCGACGACAAGAAGCAAGGCGAGCGCCCGCATCAGTACGCCATCACGATCCGCTCGTTGCACGGCTTGGAGCTCTCGTCCTTGCCGATGCCGGCGATGCGCATCGGATCGGCGTCCACCGCCGCGAGCTCCGACTTGATCTTGTTGAGGATCAGGCGATCGAGCTTGCCGCTCGCATACTGCTCCTGCGTCCCACCGCAGCTCGACTTCGGATCGCCGCCGCCGACCGACTGCGGACCGGCGCCGCCGCGAAGCACGAACATGTTCGACGCGCCGGTGAACTGCGCCATCTGACGCATCACGACCTGGCCGGTATCGTTCATGCCCGACGCCGACACGGTGAACAGCTTGATGCCCTTGGCCGCTGCGAGCTTCGCAGAGTCCGCGAACGACTTCTCGTCCTGGTAATCGAGGTGTGGCGGTGCATCCGCGATCACCACGACCATCCGCGACACCGCGTCGCTGCGCCATTGCAGCTTCTCGATCGCATCCTGCACGCCCTTCTGCATGTCCTCGGGCAGGTCGCCACCACCACTCGCCGCGATGCCGGACACCTGCTGCGAGAACGCGGAGAGGTTCGACGAGAACTGGTAGGCCTTGGTGACGAGCTCGTCGCCGCGATCCTTGTACTCGACGAGGCCGATGCGCACGTCGGTCTGCTCCGTCGATAGCTTCTCGGCGACCATCTTGATCGTCGCCTTGACCGCGTCGATCTCCTCGCTCATCGAGCCGGTGGTATCGAGCACGAAGGCCAGGTCGATCGTGCGGCGCGCGGGCAGCTGGCGCTCGGTATCGAGCACGATCTGCGTGATCGTATCGAGCTGACCCTGGATCTTCGCGGACACTCCGTTGCCGCCGCAGAGCGCGGTGGCCGTTGCCGTCTCACCGGCGTTGTACGCGTGCGGGAACCACAGCGCGCGACCCGAGGCCATCGTGACCAGCGAGGTCTCCTGCCCGTTCGACTTGATGGACAGCTTGCAGTTCGGGACCGGCTTGCCCTTGCTGTCCTTGACGACGATGAACTGGCGATCGCTGACGTCGAGACGCGCGACGTTGCGCGAGGTCTCCTTCAGCCACTTCACGTAGTCGCGATAGTTCGCGTTGTCGTCCCACTC
>JBBQJJ010000302.1:0-10777 GCA_038325805.1 Haliangiales bacterium | reverse complement strand
AGCGTGGCCGCGCCGCTGTGCGGGATATCGAGGTGCTCCATCGCGTACGCGCCGACGCGCGAGCGCGGCCCCTGGGCCTTCGCAGTGAGGCCGTTGTCGACGTAGATCACCTTGGTGTCGGTCTGGCGCGGCAGTAGCGAGAGCCCGAGTGTCACGCTCTGGCGCGCCCCGGCCTCGATCGACAACGTCTTGGTCTCGTTGCGGTAGCCGTCCTTCTTGCCATTGATCGTCGCAGTGCCGACGGCCACTCGATACAGCTTCGGTGCCGGCACCCAGTCGCCGTCGTTGATCTGGACCTGCGCGTCCGCCGGATCGACCTGGAGCTCGATCACCCCGACCTTCTTGTCGATGTCGGCGATCGCCTTCTCGAACTCCGGTCGCAGCGCGGTGTCGACGTCCTTGTCGTCGACATACTTCTGGAACGCGTTCGCGGCTTCGGCGAAGCGCTCGAGCTTGTTCAGCGTGATGCCGATGTTGATCAGGATCTTCGCGTTCGGGAAGCGCTCGTACGCGTCCTTGTAGACCGCGAGGGCGCCGAGATAGTTCTTTTCTTCGAACAGCTTGTTGCCGAGGTCGCGTAGCTCGACAGCACCCTTCATCTTCAAGTTGGCAGGTGCGGGCGTCTTGTCGTCGGCAACCGCCGGCGCGGCCACACAGATCAACGCGAACGTGAGCGCGGCGCGCACTACTTGGTGCTCGGCGTCAGGATGTCGTCGTTCGGACACTCGAGGATCGATCCCGAGCACTTCTTCTTCTCCGGCAGCTTCGCCTTCTCCGCCGGCTTGATCACCGGCTTCGGCGTCGGTTGTTTGCGCTGGACCGGTGGCTTCTTCAACACCACCGGTGGTGCCTTCGGCTCGACAACCACGGGGTTGACCAGCTCGGGTGGAGGTGCCGTCGGTTCGACGACCTCGGGCGTGACCGGCTTCGGCGGCTTGGTCTCGACCGGGGCCTTGGTTGGAGGAGCTGCGGCAGGTGTTGGAGTCGCGGCCTGCACCATGTTGCCGTCGGTGGTGGTCGTCAACTTGACGGCGACGATCGCTGCCCCGGCGACCATCGCGGCGGAGATCAGGCCGATCACGACACCCCTGTTCGAGCGTCTCTTCGGCGCCAGCTCGTGCACCGACTGGCTCGCGGCACCCGACAGCGTGGTCGGTTGCGCGAGCGCGTCGAGGCTCGCACCCGGTTGAGGCGCATCCTCGTGGGTGACGTAGATCGACGGCTGCTCGCCGACATCCGGTTGGCTGCCGTACGGCGTGGTCAGGTCCGACACGGATGCGTCGAGCGGTAGGATCGTTTCGGCGAGCCGCTCGTCGATCGAGCCCAGCGGTGGCAGCATGATCGGCCCGGTCGAGAGATTGTCGAGCGAGCGTGCGGTGATGCCGTCGGGGCTGGTCACCGTGATCCAACCGAGGTTCTGCGCGAGCTGCGACAGCCGCTGTCCGAGCTCTTTACACGTCTGCGGCCGTCTGTCGGGCCGCTTCTGCAGCAGCGCCATGATCAGCTTCTCGCTGTCCTTCGAGATCGCCGGGTTGTACTTCGACGGTGGCTCGGGCTGCGCGTAGATGTGCGCGCCGATCAGCTCGCCGGCACCGAGCTTGGTGAATGGCGGGCGGCCGACGATCAGCTCGTAGAAGATACAGCCGAGCGAATAGAGGTCCGCGCGATGATCGACATCACCCGTGCCCTTGCACTGCTCCGGGCTCATGTACGTGGGCGTTCCCATCACGGCGCCGGTCTTGGTCGCGGTACCGGCGAGGCCGACGTCCGTCAGCTTCGCGATCCCGAAGTCGAGCACCTTCGGTCGATCGCCGGTCGGCGAGTCCCCATCGGTGACCATGTAGATATTGTCGGGTTTGAGGTCGCGGTGAACGATGCCCTTCGCGTGTGCGGCAGAGAGCGCACTGCACACCGCGCGAAGCAGCATCGCAGCCTCGCCCTCTGCCATCCGACCTCGGGTCTTGAGCCGTCGCGCCAACGACATGCCCTCGAGGAACTCCATGATCAAGAACGCGTGACCCGACGCCATGTAGCCGAAGTCGAAGACCTCGACGATGCCCGGGTGCTTGATGCTGGTGGTGGCCTTGGCTTCGTTGAAGAAGCGATTGACGATCTCGCGGCTGCCCGATAGCTCGGGATGCAGCACCTTGACCGCGGCCGGCTTACCGATCAGCGTGTGCTCGGCCTTGAACACCGTGCCCATGCCACCGACGCTGAGTTTGCTCAGGATCCGATAGCTACCGACGGTCTCCCCGATCACTCGATAATGATCACGGGTGCTGCAACACGAGTCAAACGCACAGAAAAAAAACCTTCGCCCTACATCGGCCGACAGTCGCCACGATCGCCTACTGGGACGAACCGCGCGATCAGTTGCAGAACGCGGAGTTGACGTCCGTGATCTCGTCTTGAATCGGGAGAGCGCCGGGGCACAGTTGGTTCGCCGTCAGGTCGCGCGCGATCCCGTCCTGGAGCACGCAGTTGTTCGTGTTCGGCGTGCAGTCGTTATCCCAAGCGCACATACAGCCTGCCGGGTCCGCCGTCGCGGTAAGCCCGATCGCGAAGCCGATCGAGCCGACGATCGCGTTCGGGATCGACGCCGAGTTGAACGTGTCATCGACCCACGCGACATCGTTGCGAACGAGGTCGCCGCAGTCGAGCTCCTGGACGAAGCCGAACCGCGAGCCGACGTTCGCCGCGCTACCGCCAAACACGATCATCATGTAGTCGCCAGTTACCGGACGGGTGGTGACCACGGTGATGTTGAACTGTGCGAGTCGAGCCGTCGCAGCGTCGACGATCGTCTGGATCTGCGTCGCGCGATTCGCAGCGCCGACGCGATAGGGCGGGGTTGTCGCCGAGGCGACACCTTGCATCCAGCTCGCGACGTTCTGCTTCGCGTCACTGGTCGCGCCATCGGTCAACGTCTCGCCTTCGAACGACAGGAACAGCTGGCGCTTCTCGCAGACCGGCGCCGTGTCGGGATCGATCACGGTGGCATCGTCCGGGATCGCGGAATCATTGCCGGCGTTGTTGTTGCTATCGACACCGAGCCGCGCTTCACACGCGGTCAGGAGTAGGAGCCCAGCAACGACGACCCGCATCACGCCTACCACTCTGCAGGAGTTCTCCGACGAGGACAACCTGATCGTGCCTGGGGGTCAACGCCCCAACTGCCCACGCGGGTCCCATGGTCTGGAATCCTCGCGAAGAATCACGGCAGGTTGCCTCCTCAGCTGGGCGTACGGTGCCAGGCATCGGGGCACCACTCGTCGATCACGACCTCGAGCTTGGCTCGGCAGCGCGTGCACTCGTAGTACGCGATCTCGCGGCTCGATCCGACTCGCACCGGCCCGTGGGTCAACTTCAGCGTCGTCATCGAGCGCGGCTGCTGCTCGACCAGCTCGCAGTCGCACGGGCACACCTCAGTCGAGCCCGAGCTTCGCGCGGAGCACGTCGTTGACCGCCTTCGGATCCGCGCCCGGTGCCTGACGGATCAGCTGTCCGACGAAGAACCCCAGGAGCCCGTGCTTGCCGGCTTTGACCTGCGCGGCCTTATCCGCGTTGGCGGCGATCAGCGCATCGGCCTGGCTGCCGAGCTCCGCGATGCCGAGCACCGTAGTCGGGGCCGCGCTCGCGACGTCGGCGAAGCGCTTGCCGGTGGCGATCATCTCTGCGAGGGCGGCCTTCGCTGAAGGTGTTTGGATCGCCTGGGTATCGAGCGCGCGGATCAACTCGGCGAGCTGATCCGCTGCGAGCGCCACCTCGTCGAGCTCCTTGTCACCGAGCGCGCGTGGCAGCTCGTTGATGATCCACTTCGCGACCACGTCGGGACGGCCGACGAGATCGACGGTGTCGAGGAACAGCTTCGCGGTGATCCGCTCGCCCGTCATCAGATCAGCCTGCTCGGCAGAGACGCCCGACATCGCGGCGATCGTGACGAACCACTGCATCAGCTCGGCATCGCGGTTGCGCGCTTCAGCGCGGTACTCGGGGCCGGTCTTGCCCTTCGCGAGATCGCGGCGGCGCTGCTCCTTCGGGTTGACTTTCTTGGTGGCCAGCTCCGCCGTGAGGTTGCCCTTCGCAGACAACGAAGCGCTCATTTCACCTTTAGTAGTGTCGCGAGCGTCGCGCAGCGTGATGATGCGGTTGAGCACCAGCGCGCCGGGCCTGGTATCCGGATCGATCGAGAAGTAGCCGACGCGCTCGAGCTGCCAGCGCGAGCCGACCTTCTCGTGCGCGAGCCCACCCTCGACGCGCGCGGTGGTGATCACCTCGAGCGAGCCCTTGTCGATCATCTCGAGGAAGTCGCCGCCGCCCTCCTCGGGCTTCGCCGTCTTCATCAGGTGCGAGTACAGCCGCACCTCCGCAGGGACGCTGGTCGCGGCGTCGACCCAGTGGATGACGGAAACTTTCATGCCCTCGGGGGTCTTGCCGCCGAAGGTGTCGGGGACGACCGCGGCGACAAGCTTGGTGACGTTGCCCGCGCCATCGCGCGTGACCTCACCGGCGGAGATCACCGGGCCGTAGCGCAGGCGCACCGACCGACCGGGCGCGAGACGCTGCCAACCCTTCGGTGGGTTGTCGTGCCAGTCGTCGCGATCGATGTAGATCGTGGAGCTGATCGACAGTGCGCGCGAACCGGGCTTGCCGATGTCGGTTGGGAAATAGGGTGCGTCGATCGGCTGAGGAACCAGCCCGGTCAGCGTGACCTCGATCGGATGGAGGACGCCGAGCACGCGCGGTGCGGTCTGGTTGAGATCGTCGCGCACGCAGTACTCGAGCTTGCCGATGTCGACCATCGAGTTCGCCTTCGCGACGCCGATCATGTCGGCGAACGCGCGGATCGCCTCCGGCGAGTAGCCGCGCCGGCGCATGCCCGAGATCGTGGGCATCCGCGGATCGTCCCAGCCAGTGACGTGCCTGTCCTTGACCAGCAGGAGCAGCTTGCGCTTGCTCATCACGGTGTAGTCGAGTGCGAGCCGCGCGAACTCGTACTGATGCGGGCGCGGGCTCCACGGGCCGGTGTTGTCGAGGACCCAGTCGTAGAGCTCGCGGTTGTTCTCGAACTCGAGCGTGCAGATCGAGTGCGTGATGCCCTCGACAGCGTCCTCGATCGGGTGCGCGTAGTCGTACATCGGGTAGATGCACCACTGATCGCCCGTGCGATGGTGATGGTCGTGGCGGATCCGATAGAGCAGCGGATCGCGCATCTTCATGTTGGGCGAAGCCATGTCGATCTTCGCGCGCAGCGTGCACGCGTTGTTCGGGTACTTCCCGGCCTTCATGTCGCGGAGGCGCGCGAGGTTGTCGGCGGCGGTGCGATCGCGATACGGCGACGGCTTGCCCTCCTCGTTGATCGCACCGCGGTACTCCTTGATCTGGTCGTCGGTGAGATCGCAGACGTACGCCTTGCCATCACTGACGAGGCGCTCGGCGAGCTCGTACATCCGCGGGAAGTAGTCGGCGGAGAACAGCACCGCGGACGGATCGAAGCCGAGCCAGCGCACGTCCGCTTCGATCGACTCGACGTACTCCGTGTCTTCCTTCGCCGGGTTGGTGTCGTCGTAGCGAAGGTTGCACGTGCCCTGATAGTCCTGCGCGATCCCGAAGTTGAGACAGATCGACTTCGCGTGACCGATATGGAGATACCCATTCGGTTCCGGCGGAAACCGCGTCGCGACCTTGGTGTGGCGACCGGCCTTTAGATCTTCGTCGATGATGTCGCGGATGAAGTCGTTGCGCTCGACGGCCATGGCGGCGGCACCATAGCACTCAGTGCAGCAGGCTGTAGGCGGTCAGCGAGATCAGCGTACCGAACATGGACTTCAAGAAGCCCATGCTCTGCTCCGGCACGCCGAGCGGCACCGTCATGGCGTGGGTGTCATCGATCCAGATCCGGAACTGCTTGTCGCTGCCGTTCGCCGACATCGTGATCTCGGCCGTGCCCACGGGAATCTGCTCGATCGTGATCCGCCCGGTCTTCTTGTCCTCCACCATCAGCTGGCCATTGACCGCCACCGTGACGTCGCTCGCGGGTCGGGATAGCAGCAACACCAGCGTGCCGGTGGGCGCCCCGGGTGCGGCGGGGAACGTCGCCCGCACGTCGTGCGCGCAGCCGAATAACAGGACGAGGAAGAGCAAGCGCATGCGGCTTTGTCCACACTGTGTTGCGCGCGGTTGCTCCTGCGAGATCGCGCACCGTGCTCGGCGATCAACCGGACCGCGCACGAGCAGGCAACCGTCCCTCGAAGTCGCGCGTCTGATCAGTTAGCTTCGCGGCGTGGCACGTATCAACGAGCACTACGCGAAGCTCCCCGCGAGCTATCTATTCCCCGAGATCGGCCGGCGCGTGCGCGCGTATCAGGCCGCGCATCCCGACGCCAAGGTGATCCGCCTCGGCATCGGTGATGTCACCGAGCCGCTCGCTCCGTCGATCACGGCAGCGATGCACGAAGCCGTCGACGAGATGAGCAAGCGCGAGACGTTCAAGGGCTATGGCCCCGAGCAGGGCTACGACTTCCTCGTCGAGGCGATCCGCGAGCACGACTACAAGGCGCGAGGCGTCGACATCGCGGCGGACGAGATCTTCGTCAGCGACGGCAGCAAGTGCGATAGCGGCAACGTCCAGGAGATCTTCGCCGCGAATGCCAAGATCGCGGTCACCGATCCGGTCTATCCCGTCTACGTCGACTCGAACGTGATGGCCGGTCGCACTGGCGCGGCGGGTGTCGACGGTCGCTATCCGGGTCTGGTCTATCTCGTCGGCAACGAGGCGAACGGGTTCCAGCCGTCGCCACCGGCCGAGCCCGTCGACTTCGTCTATCTGTGCTCGCCGAACAACCCCACGGGCACCGTCGCCACGCGTGCGCAGCTCGAGGCGTGGGTCGCGTGGGCGAAGCGCAACGATACGGTGATCCTGTTCGATGCCGCCTACGAGGGCTACATCTCCGATCCGTCGCTGCCGCGTTCGATCTACGAGATCGAGGGCGCGAAGGATGTCGCGCTCGAGCTACGCAGCTTCTCGAAGCGCGCGGGGTTCACCGGCGTCCGCTGCGCGTTCATGGTGGTGCCGAAGGGCGTGATGGGCACGGCCGACGGGAAGCGCACCTCGCTCAACTCGCTATGGGCACGGCGCCATACGACGAAGTTCAACGGTGCGTCGTACATCGTACAGCGCGGTGCTGCGGCGGCGTACTCGAAGGAGGGGCTGGCGCAGACCGACGCCCAGATCGCGTTCTACATGGAGAACGCGACGCTGCTCCGCGAAGGTCTCGGGAGCGCCGGCTTCACGATGTTCGGCGGCGTGCACGCGCCGTACATCTGGCTGCGCACGCGCGACAACGCGACGTCGTGGGAGTTCTTCGACGGGCTCCTCACCAAGGCGCAGGTCGTAGGCACGCCCGGCGCGGGCTTCGGTCCGGGCGGCGAGGGTTACTTCCGGCTGTCGGCATTCAACTCGCGCGCGAACGTCGAGGAGGCGATCCAGCGGATCAAGAAGGTGTTTGCCTGAGCCACGTCGTCCACTGCTCGGTCCGGCGGCTCGGAAAGAGGGGCCTGTGCCGTGGCAGAGTGATCCGATGAGATGGTGGAACGAGCGCGGGATGGTCATCAGATCGCACGGAGACGGTCTCGACCTGATCTGGCTCCACGGGCTCGGCGAGCAATCGGCGAGCTTCGATGTCGTCGCGAGCCATCCAGCGCTCGCTGGTTATCGTCATGTGCTCGTCGATCTCCCGGGCTACGGTCGTGCTCCGTGGCCCGATCAAGTGCCGTCTGGTGACTCGCTCGCGCAGACCGCGGAGCTGCTCGCCGCTTGGATCGCAGCGCGGGCTGCCGACGATCAACGCCTCCCCGTGTTGATCGGTCATTCGCAGGGCGGCGTGATCGCGACGCTGATCGCCGAACGCACCGCGGTTCGCGGCATCGTCAACATCGAGGGCAACCTGACGATCGGCGACTGCACGTTCTCCGCGAAGGGCGCCGCGTACAGCAAGGACGACTTCGTCGATCACGGCTTCGCGGCGATGCGCGACGACGTCTATCGCGACGGTCAGAGCCAGCGCGCGTTGCGCAGCTATCACACGGCGCTGGCGATGGCGTCGCCTCACGTGTTCCATCGCAATGCCGTCGATCTGGTCGCCGCAGCGAAGCGGGGCGATCTGGGACCACGCATGGTCGCGGCGAACTGCCCCACGCTCTACATCGCCGGCGTGCCGAATGGCATCTGCGCGGAGAGTCGCCAGCAGTTGCGTGACCTTCGGGCGCGCTTCGTCGAGCTCGAGCCGAGCGGACACTGGCCGTTCCTCGATCAAGCCGACAGGTTCGCGATCGAAACTGCGGAGTTCGTGCGTTCCCTCGGCTAGATTCCGCAAATGACCAAGCTTTCGATCGCGTTCGTGGTGGCGCTTGTCGCCGTGGCCTCCGCCGACACCAAGCCCGCACCGAAGGAGGCGAAGCCTGTCGAGCTGAAGGAGAAGGCACGCCTCGCGAAGCAGGAGATCAAGGGCTTCTCGACGCCCGAGTCGGTGCTCTACGACGCCGGCAGCGACACGTATCTGGTCGCCAACATCAACGGCGCGCCGACGGAAGCGGATGACAACGGCTTCATCTCGCGCGTCACGCCCGACGGCAAGATCAAGGACCTCAAGTGGATCGACGGCTCGAAGGCCGACGTCAAGCTCGACGCCCCGAAGGGTATGGCGCTCGTCGGTAACGTGCTCTACGTCGCCGACATCACCGTCGTCCGCAAGTTCGATGCGAAGTCGGGCAAGGCCCTCGGCGAGATCAAGATCGACGGGTCGACGTTCCTCAACGACGTCGCGCCGCGCAAGGCCGGCGGCGTGTTCGTCACCGACAGCGGTCTGACGCCGAAGTTCGAGTCATCGGGCACCGACGCGATCTACTCGATCGACGGCAAGGGCAAGGTCACGGCGCTCGCGAAGTCCAAGACACTCGCGGCGCCGAACGGCATCATCGAAGCGAACGGCAAGACCTACGTGGTGACGTTCGGCAGCGGTTCGATCTACGAAGTGCCGACGAAGGGAGACCCGAAACCGGAGAAGCTGGCGCAGGGCCAACTCGACGGTGTGGTCGTCGCGGCGGACGGCACGTTCTACATCTCGAGCTGGGAAGGCAAGACGATCTACAAGGGGAAGCCCGGCGGGAAGTGGGAAGACCTCGCGCTCGAGATCACCAGCCCGGCGGACTTCGGCTACGACACCAAGCGCAACGCGCTGCTCGTGCCGAGCTTCCAGGGCAACACGGTCACGATCGTCAAGCTCAAGTAGGCTCGCGTCCGCGCAGCACGACGGTGATGTGGCTCGGACCGCAGCGTCGCGAAGTCGTCATTCAGGTGCTGGCGGTTCGGGTGTCGTGACCGGCGTCGGCTCGGCTGCTGGTTCGGGCGCGGGTTTCGCAGCGTCGGGGGCCGGTTCGGGCGTCGGCTCCGATTTCGGAGTGGCATCTCTCGGTTGGGCGCGACCGCGCAACACCGGCTCGCCGGCTGCGCCGACTTGATCGAGTGCCGTGCGTTCCTGGGCCTCGTCGATCAACCCCTGCATGCGCAGCAGGTGAACGAGACGGATCGCCTTCTTGGTGAGCTCCGGCTTGTTGATCGTGGGCGCGCGGGTGAACGGGTTGGGTAGGGCGATCGCGAGACGCACCGCTTCGGCGGGCGACAGCGTCTGCGCCGTGTGTTTGAACCAGTAGCGCGATGCGGCCTCGGCGCCGAACACGCCGTCGCCCCATTCGACGACGTTGAGATAGATCTCGAGGATGCGCTGCTTCGAGAGCTGGTCCTCGAGCTCGAACGCGATCAGCATCTCGCGCGCTTTGCGGAGCAGGCTGCGGCTTGGCGAGAGAAAGAGGTTCTTCGCGAGCTGCTGCGTGATCGTGCTGCCGCCGATCGAGAGCGAGCCCTTGTCGAGGTTGGCTTCGAGCGCGTCCTCGAGCGCATCCCAGTCGACGCCGTCGTGGCGGTAGAAGTTGTAGTCCTCGGCGTAGAGCACGGCGGCGCGCAGGTAGCGCGAGATCTTGCCGATCGGGCGCCACTGCCAGCGCAGCGCGAACGGCTTGCCGGCGGTCTCGGCCTCGTCGCGACGAAGCTCGATGAACGCCGTGCTCGCGGGGTTGTCGACGGCGAGCGCCCTGACGTTTGGGACCGAGCACCAGAGGACGAGTGCGCCAGTGGCGACTACGAACGTGAGCACCTCGGTGACGAGCCGGAGCCCGCGCAGGACGCGGCGCACGCGAGACCTCGGCGCAGCCATGGCCGCAGCATATCGCGTCACTTGATCGCCTCGGTCTCCCTGCGACCCCCTGTCTAACCCCAGAGCTCACCTCGGTTGACCTCGATCTTCTGGCTTCGCCGGAAGACGCTGTCCTCCAGGCTGAGCTCTCTGGAAGTAGGAGTTCGCGCGATCGCGCTCACCCGGTCGATTGTATTCGGGGTCCCCGGATCGAGGACGAGCCACGATCCGAGGCGGAATCGCACGCCTCGGCTGGCTGTCACGGGGCGCTCTGTGGAATTGGCGCTCGTTTGATCCGCCGCGGTATCGTGTAGCGGTGAGAGCGGTCGCGATCATCAACGGCAACGCGCGGGGAATGCGTGGCCGCATGAAGGCGAAGCTCGAGCGGGTCGCGCCAGGCCGCGTGTGGTTCACGGAATCGCTCGATGAGGCGCGCGCGCTGATCCGCCAGCAGATCGCGGTGGGTGTCGACCTGATCGCGCTTGGCGGTGGCGATGGCACCGTGGTGATGGGACTGACGCTGATCG
>JBBQJJ010000301.1:0-10779 GCA_038325805.1 Haliangiales bacterium | reverse complement strand
CGCGACACCAAGAAGCTCGACGCCACGTTCGAGATCTCGACGTACTCGAACGCCGAGAAGGCGAAGCCCGACGGAGCGAAAGACGGCGACAAACCCGACGACAAGAAGGAAGGCAGCTGATGGCTGGGCTTCCGCAAGTCGGCCCACGCATGCGCGTGGTGCTCAAGGTGTTCGGGTTCATCTTCCTCGCGCTGTTCACGTTCGTGTTCGCGTTCCAGATGGTGTTCCCGTACAACCGCGTCCAGAAGCGGATCGAGGAGCTCGCGGCGTCGAAGGTCGATCTCCAGATCGGCTCGATCGAGCGCAGCCTGATCCCGGGCCGGTTCTTTCTCAAGGACGTCCGTGTCAAGACACGCGCGGCGCAGGCGGAGCTCGAGACCGCGCTCGCCATTCCCGAGGCGCGCGATCGCGAGAAGGCCGTCGCGGCGCTGACGACCGAGTTCACGATCGATTCGCTCGAGGTCGACATCGGCTTCCTCCCCTTCATCAAGGGCACGGCGTCGGTCGACTTCGTCGCGATCATCGACAGCGGCAAGGTCAAAGGCCACGTCGCGATCAACAAGAACGAGACCGAGATCAAGATCTCCGGCTCGGAGGTGCCGTCGGAGCAGTTGCCGATGCGCGAGGTGCTGTCGAACTTGCCGATGTCGGGAGACGTCGACTTCGAGTTCGAGCTCGATCTCCCGAACGAGAAGCTCAAGAGCGGCAAGACCGGCCCCGACTGGACTAAGGCGGTCGGCACCGCCGAGCTCAGCTGTCAGTCGAACTGCGTGATCGGCGACGGCAAGGCGAAGTTGAAGCTCAAGGCGAAGAATGCACGCAGCCAGGCCTTCGCCGGCGACGGCACCGCGTTCGGCACGATCAGCGTCCAGACGCTCGAGGCCAAGATCGAGATGAAGGACGGCAAGGTCGACATCACCAAGTTCGAAGCGAAGTCGAATGACGTCGAGCTCCATGTCGACTTCTCGATGACGCTCGCGCAGAACATCGATCAGTCCGCGATCGGTGGCTGCATCCGCTTCAAGGGCTCCGAGGTGCTGCGCAAGCGCGAGCCGAAGACCGCCGACGCGATCTCGCTGACCGGCGCGGCTCGTCACACCGATGGTCTCGATCACATCAAGCTCGAGGGCACGTTCAAGGAGGTCCGCAAGCTGGCGAAGGTGTGCGGACCAGGTACCTCCGGTGGCGGCGATGACGTCAACACGGGCAAGACCACTCGCCCGTCGATCACGGTCACCCCCGACGAGCCTCCGAAGCCGACGGTCACCACGCCGCCGCCTGGCACCACGATCGACGCGGGGCTCGCCCATCCTCCGGACGCGACGCTCCACGCACCCACGCCGCCAAACACGACGATCGATCCGGAGCACTCGGGCTCCGGATCGGCGGCACCCAGCGAGCAACCTGCGACTCCTGAAGGCGCGGGTAGCGGCTCGGGCTGAGGTGTCGCGGCGGTTGATTTTGCTCCTCGGGTTCGCGGCGCTCGCCGCGGTGCTCGGCATCGTCGGCTACGTCCTCGGCGCGGACCTCGCCCTGTGGAAAGCGCAGCGCTACGTCGACCAGGTCGCGATCTCCGATCCGCGCCAGCCTCGCGGCATCCAGCTGACCACGGCGATGTTATTCGCGTGGCCCGCACTCGTCGCAGGGATGGCATGCGCGCTTCATCGCTGGCGCAAAGACGAGGAGCCGTCGTACCGCGCGGCGCTCGTCTACTTCGCGATCCCGGTCCTCGTGATCGGCGGGATGCACCTCGCGCGCTGGCTGTTCTTCCCGATGCCAACAAACATCCAGCCGATCCTGACGCTCACCACCTTCGCGCCCGGCGCGATGGACGCGCAACTCGCGGCACTCACCGCGATCGTGCTGTGGCTCTACATCGGCGTTCGCAAGCCGTAACTCGGTCGCGGCAACGCTAGGGCCCGAGTCCGATCCACTCGGCACCATCCTCGCCGAACTCCTTCTTCCAGATCGGCACCCGATCCTTGAGGCGATCGATCATCGCCCGGCACGCGGTGAACGCCTCCGCACGATGCGGCGCCGCCGCCGCGATGACCACGGCGATGTCGCCGATCTCGAGGGATCCCACGCGATGCTCGACCGCGAGCTTGCAGCCGGCGATCTCTGTCTCGATCTCGTCGCACAGCTTCGTCATCTCGCGGATCGCCATCGAGTCGTAGGCCGAGTACTCGAGCTTCTCGACGGTGGTGCCGCGGCTGTGCCGGCGTACGGCGCCGGTGAACGTCACGATGCCGCCCATGCCGGGGCCGGTCACGGCGCGCACGACACGATCGAGGGACAGCGGTTCGTCGAGCACCCGCACGTGCCGGTCGCTGCCTCCAGCCACCGGCGGCACCAGGGCCATCGTGTCGCCATCGGAGAGGAACATCGCTTCGTCGTCGATGAACTCCTCGTTGATCGCGATCCGGAACTTGCCGCGCATCTGCGCGACGTCAAAATACTTCGCGGTCAGCATGTCGATCGCGTCTTTCACGCGATTGCCATCCGGCACCGTCATGACCTCCTCCGATCGCGCGAGGCGTTCCCTCAGGGCGGCGAAGTACAGCACGGTGATGCGCATGTAGAGTTCGTACCGTGCCTCGCCGCCCTCGAGCAACCGACCCAAACGTCGACGACGAAGATGACCTGACTGCCCACGTCCGTGCGCTGTACCGGAAGATCTATGCGGTCATCCGCAAGGTCCCGCGCAGTCACGTCGCGACCTACGGTCAGGTCGCCGAGCTCGCTGGCATCCCCGGGGGAGGCCGGATCGCGGGTGCGTCGCTGAAGGTCAGCAAACCGGGGGACCAGCTGCCGTGGCAGCGCATCGTCGGCAAGGCCAGCAAGACCCGCGGCAAGATCGCGATCCATGATCCCGTCGGTGCCGCCATCCAGCGCCAGCTCCTCGAGGACGAGGGCGTCGCGATCAGCGAGGTCGGGTTGATCGACCTGGGCGTCTACGGCTGGTTGCCGGTAGACCCCCCTGCCAAGCAGAAACCTAGAGTCGGATCAGGCCGCGGCGCATCGCCTCGACGACAGCCTCGGTCCGGGTCGAAGCGCCGAGCTTCATCATCACGCCGTTGACATGAAACTTCGCCGTGTGGTCGCTGATGCCGAGGCGATCCGCGATCAGCTTGTTCGACAGACCCTCGGACAGCAGCTGGACGACCTGGCGCTCGCGCTCGGTCAGCTCGCCACGACCCTTCGCGTGCGGCGCCACGTTGGTGTTGGCGGCCGGCTGCGACGGCACCAGGCTCGACGCGAGGGCCGTGTCCATCACGGTCAAGCCGCTGCGCACAGCCGTCAGGGCGGCGTGGATGCCGGGGCCGACCTGGTCGCGAAGCACGACGCCGCGTGCACCAGCCGCAAGCGCCGGGGCCACGTGTGCGGGATCGCCGACGACAGCGACCACGGGCATATCGAGCGACTTGAGCTCCGACAACCGGCTCAGCGTCTTGCTCGGGTCGTTACCCGCATCCCACAGCGCGACTTCAGCGCCTTCCTCGACGACGCTGATCGCGCCGTTCTGCGCGAGCAGGCTCGAGAGACCGGCGCGGAGTAGGGGATCATCCGTCAGAAGAGCGACCTTGATGGGATCACTCACGGCGGCCATCGAGATGGTTGGATTGCGGGTCATGGGGCGGCCTTTCAGAGACAACGACTCGTGAACTGACGGCCAAGTTGTGCACTCCAGGTGCCCAGGTCAACCCTGCCTATCCGGGTGGGAAAAGGGATCGAACTACGCATAGACCCTGTCGGTTTTCCGCACAGGCCTGCCTGGAAAACCGTCGATGACCTGCCCGAAGGCTGGATGTTCGACAGCCTCCCGAACGGCCACGATGCCTGGAGTTCCCCAGGAGATTCAAGCATGGCTCTGCCCGCCCTCGATGTGTTTCGCGCTCTCGACCACGCCCTTGCCGGCGCGGTCTCAACCGCTGGTCCGTCCACCGTGCACGTCTCGCGGCGCCACGGTGGGGGGAGCGGCATTGTCTGGTCGCCCGATCTCGTGATCGGCGCCAGCTTCCACACTCCCGATCGCACGCAGGTAGGAGTAGGCACCCACGGCGACCTCGACCTCCGTGACGCCGAGGTGATCGGCCGCGACCCCGGCACCGACATCGCGCTGCTTCGCGTGGCCTCCGGTGGTCTCACACCGGCGACGTTTCGCGAGCTCGGAGATCTCGCCGTCGGCAACCTCGCGCTCGCGATCGGTCGGCCGGGTCGCACGGTACGCGCCTCGTTACGGGCGATCGGTGTGCTCGGTCCCGAGCTCCGCACACACCACGGCAAGCTCGATCGCTACATCGAGTCCGATCGCCAGATCCCACGCGGCTTCGCGGGCGGTCCACTGGTCGATGGCGAGGGCGCGGTGATCGGCATGAACACGCGCACGCTGCTGCGCGGCACCGACCTCGCGATTCCCACGATCACACTTCGCCGCGTGATCGCCGAGCTCGAGGCACACGGCGGCATTCGTCGCGGCTACCTCGGCGTCGGCGCCGTGACAGCCCGCACGTCATCCACGAAGGCTGGCGCGCTGATCGCGAGTCTCGAGGATGGCTCTCCGGCAGCGCAGGCGGGCCTACTGGTCGGCGACATCCTCGTCGAGCTCGACGGCATGCCCATCGAAGGGCCTGATTCGCTGCGGACCGCGCTCGGCGATCGCGCGGGAGCCTCGGTGACGATCGAAGTCCTCCGCGGCGGCGTTCGCCAGCAGATCGCGGCGACGATCGGCAGCAAGTCGTGATCGCCGCGGCGTCATCCGAAGCAACCGACGAGGACCTGCTCGACGCGTACTCGCGCGCGGTGGTCGACGTCGTCGAGCGGGCAGGGGCTGCGGTGGTCAGCCTCGAGGTCGGTGGCAAGCTTCCGGGGACGCGATGGCGTACACCGGGAGGCGGGGCGGGCTCCGGCTTCGTGGTGACGCCCGATGGCTACCTGATGACGAACAGCCACGTCGTCAGCGGACATTCACAGATCCGTGTGCGCACGCCGGCCGGAGAGACGATCGATGGGCGGCTCGCGGGCGACGACCCGGCGACCGACCTGGCGCTCGTACGTGTCGATCCCACGGCGCTGTCCGGGACGTATCTCTCGGTCGACGGCACCCTCGCACCGCGCGTCGGTCAGCTCGCGGTCGCGATCGGCAACCCGCTCGGCTTCGAGTCAACCGTCTCGACCGGCGTGGTCTCCGCGCTCGGCCGGTCGCTCCATGGCAAGGGCGGCCGGCTGATCGACGGCGTCATCCAGCACACCGCACCGCTCAACCCCGGCAACTCCGGGGGGCCGTTGCTCGACGGCCGCGGTCGAGTCCTCGGCGTCAACACCGCGATCATCGCGCGCTCGCAGAGCATCGGCTTCGCGGTCGCCGTCGAGACCGCGGCGTGGGTGCTGTCGCAACTCCTCGCCCACGGTCGCGTGCGTCGCGCGTGGCTGGGGATCGGCGCGAGCAAGCGACCCCTCGATCGCAAGCTCGCATATCACCACCACCTCGGAGCATCGGCGGTGGAGGTGCAGGCGGTCGAATCGAACAGCCCGGCGTCGCGCGCCGGCTTGAAGGAAGGTGATCTGCTCGTACGGTTCGCGACGATCTCGATCACCAGCGTCGAGGATCTGCACCGCGCGCTACGCAGCTGGCCCGCCGATCAACCGGCGTCGCTCGGTGTGATCCGGCGCGGCACGCGGATCGCGGTCGACCTCACACCGGTGTGGGCTACGTCCAGAGCTCACCTCGGTTGACCTCGGTCTTCCGGCTTCGCCTCGAGGACGAGCCACCCGTTCCCCATCATTCGCCTGGTCGAAGGATCGACACAGGCGAATTCTGGGGTTAGTTGAGCGTCTTCGTGAAGGCGCCGTCGATGTGGCCGATGTAGCCACCGAAGCACAGCTTCGCGAGCGCTGTCCTCGTCGGCTCGTACGCCTCCGGGAGATGACCGTAGGTCTCCTCCTCCTCGATCGCATCGACCTGCTGCGCGAGCCAGACGTCGACCGGACCGTTGAGGCAGAGGAACGGCGTGTCGTCGGTGTCGAGCGTGAACACCGGATACTCGCCGTCGCCGTCGGTGACACCGAGATAGAGGAAGCGGCGCGAGTCGGCGCCCCAGCCCTCGAACAGCACGCACGTCCCGGTCAGGTACTCGGTGCCGACCGCGGCGAAGTAGTCGGCGTACTCGGGGAACTCGCTCTCGACCAGCTCGCCGAACGACTGCGGCTCGCCGAGGATGAACATCTCCGAATCGGCGCGCAGCCAGCGATCGAGCGACGGCGACAGTGGGTTGGTCCCGAGTCGGAGCTTGGTGATCTTCTCGAGATCCATCCCGGAGATCTCGGGGTTGGACGTGCGATGCACCGCGATCGCGAAGTCCGCGAGGGCACCACCGCGCAACCGGCCACTCGCGGCCATCTGCGAGAGCATCGCCATCACGGGCTGCTTTGCGGCGGGCTGCTTCACGGCGGGCTTCTTCACGGCGATGGGTCGCTTCGCGGCGGGCTGCTTGGTCTTCTTCGCCATCGCCATCTCACTTCCGTTCGAGGCAGACCTCGCTGGGGCCGCCACCTTGGTGCACGCAGCCGCGACCGGTGGGGCACTTGTAGTCGGGCTTGGGCCCGCATGGGATTTCACACGTCGAGCTGCGCTCGCCACCCTCGGTCATCCAGACGACGCATCTCGCCGGCGCCGCGCAATCCTCGTCGGCGATGCAGTCTTCACCGAGCGACCGGATCGGCGTGGGGGGCGGCGTCGTCGGTGACGCCTCGAGGATCGGAGCAGGCGAGGGCCCGCACGTTTCGACGGCCGCTTGGTTCTGCGCGGTGAGCAGACACCGCCTGCGCTCCTCGCTCCACTCGCGATCGACGCACTCCTTCGCCATCGCATCGACGACGAGCGTGCGTGCACACGGGCCGTACGTCCCGACGCTTTGCGTGCCGCAGGCCTTCGCGAGCGCCTGATCGATCCGGAGCTGCCGCATGTAGCGCGGGTCGGTCTCCGAGAGCTTCTCGTCGACGAGCGGCCTCGCGTAGTCGATCGATCGCCGCGTCAGCTTCGCGACATGCTCGACCACCGCCGGGCACGTCAGGTCCTCGACCACCGGGTCGGGCTTGCTCCCGCACGCTGCGAGCGCGAGGACGGCGGTGAGCTTCACTTGACCGGCAGGTCGGGCACGACCTGGATGAACAGCTCGGCGAGCTGCTTCGGCGACACCCCCGTCGGACAATCGGTCATCAGGTCCGAGCCGCGCTGGGTCTTCGGGAACGCGATCACGTCGCGCATGTACTCGGCGCCGGTCATCAGCATCGCGAGGCGATCGAGACCGAAGGCGATGCCACCATGCGGCGGCGGGCCGTACTTGAACGCATCGAGCAGGAAGCCGAACTTCGCGCGCTGATCCTCCTCGGAGATCCGCAAGGCTTTGAACGCGCGCGCCTGCAGGTCGGAGCGATGGATACGAATCGATCCGCCGCCGACCTCGACGCCGTTGAGGACGAGGTCGTACGCGCGGGCGAGCACCTTCTCGGGCGCGGTCTCGAGGAGCTCCTCGTCCTCGGTGCGGGGCGACGTGAACGGGTGGTGCGCAGCCGCGATCTCGCCGTCGTCGACCTCGAACAGCGGCGGATCGGTGAGCCACATGAACTGCCACTCGCCTTTGCGGGTGAGCTCGAGCTTCTCACCCAGGTGCAGTCGGATGCCGCCGAGCGCGGTGTTCGCGACCTTCCACTTGTCGGCGACCATCACGATCGCGTCGCCAACCTGCGCACCCGTCTTGGCGTTGACCGCAGCGCGGGACTCGTCGGAGACCCCCTTGAGGCCCTGCCACGCGCCGCCTTCCTGGAGGCGCACCGTGGTCACACCCTTGAGCCCGAACTGCTTGCCGAAGTTCGGCAGGTCGTCGATCAGCGCGCGCGTGAACTTCTCGTTCTTCGGGATCCGCAGCGCCTTGACGATGCCGCCCCCCGCGATGATGCCCTCGAAGATCTTGAAGCCGCTGGTCTTGAGCTCGTCGGTGACGTCGCACAGCGTCAGGTCGAGGCGGAGGTCCGGCTTGTCGACGCCGTACTTGTCCATCGCCTCGGCGTACGCCATCCGGCGCAGCGGGAGCTTCAGCTCGATGCCGAGCACCTCTTTCCACAGCGTGGCCATCAGGCCTTCCATCGTGGCCTGCAGGATCTGCTCGTTGACGAACGACATCTCGATGTCGATCTGCGTGAACTCGGGCTGCCGCTCGTTGCGCAGATCTTCGTCGCGGAAGCAGCGCACGATCTGGAAGTACCGCTCGTACCCCGCGACCATCAGCAGCTGCTTGAAGATCTGTGGCGACTCGGCGAGCGCGTAGAAGTTGCCGGGGTTGAGCCGCGAGGGGACCAGGAAGTTCCGCGCGCCGCCCGGCGTGTACTTCACCATGAACGGCGTCTCGATCTCGAGGAACCGGTTCGACGCCATGTACGAGCGCGTCACGCTCGTGATCTGCGAGCGCATCATCAGGTTCTTCTGCAGCCGCGGCCGGCGCAGATCGAGATAGCGATACTTGGCGCGCAGCGACTCGTTGGTCTCGACGTCATCCTCGATCGCGAACGGCGGGGTCTCGCTCTTCGAGAACACCTCGAGCTCGTCGACCCAGATCTCGATCTCTCCGGTCGCGATCTTCGTATTAGCCATCGCCTTGAGCTTTCGCTCCTGCCCAGCCTCCGCCTTCGCGAGCTGCTCGCCGCGCAACCGGACTTCTCCGACGATGCCGATGCACCACTCGTTGCGCACGCTGTCGGCGATCGCGTGGATGTTCGCGAGCCGGGTGCGATCTGCAACCACCTGCGTCACACCCTCGCGATCGCGGAGATCGATGAAGATGCGCTCGCCGTGATCGCGGTAACTCTGGACCCAGCCGGTCAGCACGACCTTCTTGTTGGCGTCGGTGCCGCGCAGCGCGCCGCAGCTGTGAGTCCTCGTGTAGGTGGCCAGGAACGCGCTCATGGGACGGGCACGATATCCGATCGCGTAAACCGATCACGTCGCCAGCACCGGGATCGCACGTTGCCGCCGGAAACCCGAGCAGTTGCGATCAGATCCGATCCCCCTGGCTGTGGAAAATTGGATCCATCCCGAAGGTCCGCGATAGCATTTTTCAAGTCGGGAACAGGTGGCGAGGGACACGCTTCGAGGAGATCCGGGCCGACCCGCCTGATCGCGAGGCCGTGCCTTTCGCACACCCGAAAGCTCGTCCTATCTCTATGTGCTTCAATAAGAGGATTCTTCTTTGAGTGATGCGTTGCCCGTAGCCCCCTCACGCCACGTCGACCATTGTTGCCCCGGTTCTCACAGTGAACCCGGTGACGATGGCGGACGCGCGGTCGGGCTCGTCGAGGTGATGCGCCGGGCTAGTAAGAAAGCCACGGCGCAGGAGATCCTCGACGCGCAAGACAGCCTCGAGCGTCGAATTCGCGCGCACCTCTCCAAGGGCCGCGTCCAGGTCACCCTGACCGACAACCGCTACACGATGATCTCGGTTCGCCGGATCCCGAAGGAGAAGCGGTACGAGGTCCGGCTCCACCACATGTTCTCGGACGCCGATCCGGTGATCACGCGCGCGCTCGCTCGCTACATCGCCGACAACGACGCCGAGGCCTCGCGCGTGCTCGGCGATTTCATCGACGACAACTCGGGTCACGTCAAAGGTCGCGCGCGCCGCACGCCACCCACGCTGATCCTCACCGCCGGCGAGTTCTACGATCTGCGCGAGATCTACGACGAGCTCAACGCGCACTACTTCGAGAACAAGATCGACGCCGCGATCACCTGGGGCGCACGCACCGGCAAGCCGAAGCGCCGCAACTCGATCAAGATGGGCAGCTACTCCGTCGAGGACCGGCTGATCCGGATCCACCGCTCGCTCGATCGCGCGTTCGTGCCGAGGTTCTTCGTCGCGTGGATCGTGTTCCACGAGATGCTGCACCAGGTGCACGACATCCGGGTCAAGAACGGTCGCCGCGAGTTCCACTCCAAGGAGTTCCTCGCCGACGAAGCGCACTTCGAGCAATACGAGGCGTCGCGCCGGTGGGAGCGCGACCACCTCGACGACATCCTGACGTATTGAGTGTGGGCGAGCCGACGTTGCGGCTGGTTCACAACGCTGTGCGTCGAGAGACTTTTAGGCGGGCGGGACGTTTTCCGGTCGACGGAGAACCCCTTTGCGTATGCTCCGGTCCGATGACCGATCGTCGACGCGCGTTGCGGGTTCCGGTTCGGGGAGTCGCGGTGGTTCACGCGCATGCCGGTCCGATGCACGGGGTGCTGAGCAACCTGTCTCACTCGGGAGCGCTGGTCGATGTCCGCGCGCCGCTGGCCGCGTTCTTCGCCGCCGATGTCGAGCTTCATCTCGGCGTGCGCGCCACCACCGTGGCTGCTCGGACTGTTCGCGTCGAGGTCAAGCCGCAGCGCAAGTGGCAGATCGCGGTCGCGTTCGAGAACATCAACGAGGCGACGCGCAGCGCGATCGAGGCCACGATCGACGACGCCTTCGCCGCCGCACGCCGCCGTCCGATCCTGGTGATCGACGATCACGAAGCTCGGCGCGATGCCCTGGTCGAGCTGCTCCGGGATCGTGGCTACACCCCGCTGTCGCCGGCCACGCCGCTCGATGCGATCGAGATGCTGACCCGCCCCGAATTGCACGTCGACGTCTGCCTGCGCGCGAACTCCGCGTTTTGCGGCAGCGACCTCGGCCACGTCCTCGAGGACAGCTTTCCGTGGGTGACCGAGATCGAGATCATCGATGACTACGAGACCAGCGC
>JBBQJJ010000300.1:0-10785 GCA_038325805.1 Haliangiales bacterium | reverse complement strand
TGATCGCGGGTGTTGGCCTTGCTGGGGCGAACGCCGACGCACAGTCGATCTTCCCGAACGGCGGCGCGGTTCGGCAGACCCCGACCCTGTGGATCTCGTCGCCGCACATGCCGCGCGTCGAGGTCACGACCAAGAGTGGGTCGGTCGTGTTCGAGCTCGACGAGTCGCCGATGGAGCGCGGCCTGCGCCGGATCGCGCTCCGCCCGCAGGTCGCCGATGGCCCGTTCACCGTGACGCTCGACGGCAGGCCGATTCACTTCCAGGCCGATGCGTCCCTCGACCGCGAGGACGACGAGTACACATCCACCGAGTTCACACGGGTCGCCATCGAGCGGATCCGCGGGCGCGACACGCTGGTGATCGACGCGCGCACCGAGCGCGAGACGATCCTGTACTTCCTCGATCACAGCTCGCCGCGGAGCTCCGGCGGCGACGTGTTTGCACGCTACGTGTGGAGCGGCGCCGGTCGCGTCATCGCGCCGGGCGTCGACGACCCCAACGGGTGGAAGAACGGCGTCGTGCGGTTCACGGTGCCGCTCGCCGAGCTCGGCGTGTCCTGTGCGAGCACCCGCAAGATCGAGTTGTCGCCCTACACCACGCACACGAGCGCGTCGACGACGCTCCATCCGATCGCCACGCTCGAGCTCGCGAACGGCCAGGTGCGACTGCCGGTCGAGCTGTTCGACGTCGAGCGCGAGACAGTGCCGTGGGTGCCATGCGTCGGAGCCGCGGCCTCGGCACCACCAAAGGTCGAGCCGCCTCCTCCGGGCAGTGGCGTGTTCTCCCCGCCAACCGGTGCCGGAGGTGGCATCGCCGCGCTCACGGCCTCGGGCGACGTCAGCAGCTGCCCGGGCGATGAGATCTACGGCCCGCTGTTCGGCCCGGACTTCCTCCTGGCGCTACCACCGGCGTTGACTCCAACAGACGACGGCGTCTCGGGTGACGAGACCGAGCTCCTGTGGTGGTCGGCGCCGCTCGCCTTGCTCGGCGTCGCGCTCGCGATGTGGCGTGCGACCGGCCGCGCCGCGGCCTAGGACTTCGTACTCCAGCTGACCGGTCTATCCGTAGGGCCGCCGGATCCGCCACAGTCCGATCGCGGCCCAGATGCCCGCGATGATCGCGATCCCCACGCAAGCGGCGGGCGCCGACAGGGCGTCCTCGACCGGCT
Organism: Haliangiales bacterium; assembly: GCA_038325805.1. Taxonomy (GTDB): domain Bacteria; phylum Myxococcota_A; class Polyangia; order Haliangiales; family Haliangiaceae; genus JABFXX01. The sequence continues at coordinate 9,617 of JBBQJJ010000300.1, read as the reverse complement.
TGAGATTCGCGATGCTACGGCCGTGTTCGGTGATGCTGAGGTTCTTGAGCGTCGCGGGCATCACCCCGAGGGGGAGATCGAAGAACAGCATGTAGACCACCGTGAGGGCCATGCCGTAGCGGGGTGCGAGTGTGGCGATCGCCGCCGCGATGATCGACAGCGCGCTGCCCATGATCACCAGCGCACCGATGCTCGCAAGCGTGGGCTCGCCGGCGCCCGCCAGGATCGCGAGGCACCAGCTCGCGATCGAGAACATCCAGATCACCGGGACCGCCGCGATCAGCTTGCCAACGGCCGCACTCCAGCGCGGAATCGGGCGCGACCACAGATACGTGATCGAGCGATCCTCGATGTCGTCGCCGATCGACGATGCGACGAACAGGGCAGGGAGCACGGCGAGCACGAGCTGGACGAAGCCGAACACGCTGAGTGGATCGGCGAAGCCTTCGTCGCGCCGAGCCGCCGTCAGCGCCGCGTAGCCGCTCGGCAGTAGCGCGATCACGGCACCCACCCACAAGGCGCGCCCTCGGATCAATCGCTTGATCGTGACGCGGGCGATCGTCATCGTCGGGCTCATGCGCGCCGCTCCATCGTCAGGTACTCGAACACCGCAGACAGGTTGTTGTCGGGCGAGGCGAGAGATTCGATGACCAGCTCGCGTGCGAGCGAGATCTCGGCGAGCTCGTCGTAGCAGCGATCGGGATCGCGGGTCTCGATCACCAAACCCGTCGCTCCGAGCTCCAGCTTCGTGACGTGTGGGGCTTCGGCGAGCGCGGCGGCGAGCACCCGCGGGCGATCGCACTCGACGCGAATGCGGTGCGGGTGGCGATCGATCAGCTTGCGGATCTCGTAGACGTTGCCCTCGGCGAGCACCTGCCCGCGATGGATCACCACGATCTCCGACGTCAACGCCTCGATCTCGTAGAGCACGTGGCTCGACACGATGATCGTCTTGCCGGCCGCGGCGAGCGCGCGGATGCCGTTGACGATCTCGACGCGCGCCAGCGGATCGACGCCGGTGAGCGGCTCGTCGAGGAGCAGCAGATCCGGATCGTGTGCGATGGCGGTGGCGAGCTTGGTCCGCTGCCGCATGCCCTTCGAGAACCCACGGACCCGGCGGTGCATCGCGTCGGTCATCTTGACCTCGGCGAGCGCGCGCTTCGCCGCAGCATCGGCCGCGGAGACTCCTGCGAGCTGCGCCATCACCGTGACGAGCTCGAGCGCCGTCAGCTCGTCCCACGTGCTCTCATGCTCGGGCGCGTACCCGAGCCGGCGGCGTACGTCGGTGGACTCGAACGGATTCTCACCGAACACGGTGAGCGCTCCACGCGACGGGCGGAGCAGACCCGCGATCAGCTTGATCAACGTCGACTTGCCGGCGCCGTTCGGGCCGAGCAAGCCGACGATGCCACCACCGAGCTTCCAGCTGACATCGGAGATGCCGAGCACCTGGCCGTACCACTTGCTGCAGCGTTCGGCGATCACCACGTTCACGACCCACCTCCCACACCGGAGTGCTGCGCGCGGCGGACTTGAACCCCGATCAACGCGATCGAGATCGCCGAGTATCCGATCAGCGAACCGAGCGCCGCATCGAGCGGGATCGCTGGATCCTTGCCGCGGAACTCGAGGTCGAACAGATGGAACGCCACCGCCTGCACCGCCCGTGGCAGGTCGAGGGCGCCGATCGACGGCGATGCGACGTGCGCGAGCGCGTACGCCATCGCGCCGAAGATCAGATAGAACGCGGCCCACAACGCGAGTGCGTGCCGCCGGTTCGGTAACAGCGACGAGAACGCGAGTGGCACGCAGGCATACGCGAGCGTCGCGAGTCCACCGACGGCGAGGGTCTTGGGAAGGATCGGCAGCAGCGCCTTCACCTCGTCGAGGTCATCGGCGACGCCGAGACGGAGCAGCGCGAGGACGAGTGGGCCGGCGAGGACGAGGATCGCGACCAGCGCGCATAGCCCGACGAGCTTGCCGATCACGTACTGGCGCGGCCGCGTCGACCGCGCGAAGTAGAACCCGAACGCGCCGGTCTGGACGTCGGTGGCGATGATCGTCGCGCCGAGGGTCAGGCTCGCGAGGAAGCCGACGCGACAGAACCAGATCATCGCCTCCGGCAATGCCGTATCGATCAAGCGCTGCGCGAACATCTGCGCGCTGCCGAGGCTCGACTTCCGCTCGCTCGCGAACATGGTCATGCCGCCGGCGATCGCCATCGTGATCACCGCGAGCCCGAGCGGCGCCTTGAACCGCCACCACGTCTTCCACGCGATCGCGATCTGGTGGCGCGCGATCACTCGCCAGCGCGCGCTGTCGGTGCGCCGCGGGCCTTCGTAGCGGCGATATCCGAGGTCGTGGATCGTGCCGGTGGGCTGCTCGCTCATTGCGGGCCGATCACGCGAAGGAACGCCGCCTCGATCGTCTCGCGCCGCGGTGTCAGGCCGCGGACCTGGATGCCGGCGTCACGCGCCGCGCGAAACACCAGCTGCGACGTCGCGCCCTCCGGCAGATCGACCTCGAGTGCGATCGGCGAGGTCGGCTTGCAAGTCGCACCGACCGCAGCGAGCACCTCGGCGAACCGCGCGGCCTCGGCCTTGACCTCGATCACGAGCTGATCACCAGCGGATTTCGCCGTACTGCGATCTGCGCGCAGCTCCTCGATCGTCCCGGTGAACTTCACCGCACCGCGATGCATGATCACCGCGCGATCGCAGACCCGCTCGACATCGGGTAGCAGGTGTGTCGACAGCACGATCGCGCAGCCGCGCCGCGCGGGCAGGTCGCGGATCAGCTCGAGCATGTCCTCGCGCGAGCGTGGATCGAGCCCGTTGGTGGGCTCGTCGAGGAACAGCAGCTCGGGATCGTGGACCAGCGCCTGCGCGAGCTTGACGCGTTGCTTCTGCCCCGTCGAGTAGCCATCGATCGGTTGATAGCGCTTGTCGTCGACGCCGGCGTAGTAGAGCGCCGCATGCGCGCGCTGCATCGCCTCGTTGCGCGGCAGCCCCGAGAGCTCGCCGGCGTACGTGCATTGCTCGACCGCGGTCATCCCCGCCAGGAACGACTCCTGTTCCGGCATGTAGCCGACGCGATCGCGGATCTCGCCGCCCTGCGTCTTCGCCGACAAGCCGAGCACGCTCGCGTTGCCGTCGAACGGGATCAACCCGAGCAAGCACTTGAGCAGCGTCGACTTGCCGGCGCCGTTGGGGCCCAGCAGGCCGATGACGCTCCCCTCGACGACCGCATCGACGTTCGCGAGCGCGGTGATCGCTCCAAACCTCTTGGTCAGTCCTCGAAGCTCGAGCAGCGGCGTCACTTGATCACCTCGACGGAGACTGGCACGACGCCAGCCTCGATCATGTCGAGAAGCTCCGCAGCTCTTTCGGAGACATCGATGATCCGGCGCGCGTTGCCGTACGGTCCGCGATCGTTGATCCGCAGCACGACGGATCGTCCATTCTTCCGGTTCGTGACCTTGACCCTGCTGTGCATGCGCAGCGTGCGATGCGCCGCGGTCAACGCGCGCTTGTCGAACCGTTCACCCGACGCCGTGGGACCGCCGTGGTGCTTGCCGCCGTACCACGTGGCGTAGCCGGTCTGGATCCCCGACAGCGCGGGCCTCGGCTTCGGCTTCGTGGGCTTGGTGGTCGTCGCCGGTGATCCGCACGCAGCGATCGCGAGCGCGATCGCGACGACCCACAGCCTCAGCGCGAGCATCCCGCGCCGAGCGAGCGGCCGGCCTTGTCGAGCGCCGCCTTGCGAAGCTGCGCGCCTGTCGGGCCATCGCCCAGCTTCTTGCGCGCGGCCTCGCCGTGACCCGGACCGAGGATGTCGCGCATGTACGCGGTGTGCTCGAACGTGTCGCTGTGCTCCGGCGTGTGACACTGGCTGGCGCACAACGCTTCCGCCGGGAGCCGCTGCGTCGCCAACGGTCGCTCGTCGCCACCCCTCGCGACGTGGGTCGACGACGGGCCGTGGCAGACCTCGCACTGAACGTTGCGCAACGGTTCGTTGAACGCGAGGTTCGATCCGCCCGGCCGCTCCCAGCCGGTGACGTGACAGCTCGTGCAGTCGAAGTCGAACTGCTGGCCGCGATCGACGAGCGTCTTCCACGCCTGGGCATGGCGCGTGGTCTCCCAGAACCGCACGGCCTCGGCGTGGCAATCCTCGCAGGCAGCGCCGCCCTCGTAGCGCGGTTGGTTCTTGCCGGGTTCGGGCGGCAGCGTCTTCGCCGCCTTGACGTTCGCGAGCCCCGCCGCGCGGAAATACTCGGTGACGCGATCGTCGACCGACTTCTCGCACGCGAGGGCCTTGTTGATCTTGACCTGCGAAAGCGTGAAGTAGTTACCGGCCGCGGGGATCACGAGCGGGGTCTTGCCGAGCTCGGTGCGCTGCGCGATCAAGCCGGCGCGCTCGTCCTGCGAGGTCTTGACGAACGCCGGATCCGCCTTCGGATCGGCGGCGAATTTCTTGAGATCTTCGTCGAGAGACTCTATGCGCCTGTCGAGGCTCGCGAGCTTGATCGTCGCGACCGCCGGACCGACGGCATCGACGAGCGGCCCCGCGCCACGCATCGTGATCTCGAGCTTCGACACGATCTGGCCGCGGTTCGCGGGGACCACGATCCAGCCTTCGCCGACCTTCTGAGCTTCGATCTCGATCCGCTCCGGTTCCGGCGTCAACGCGCCCAACCCGGCGACCACGAGGTCGATGCCGCCGATGTCGCGCATCAACTTGACCGCATCCTTCTTCGACGGTGCCTGGATCAATCCGACGATCACTTGCGCGCCTTGCTTCTTGAGCTCCGCGACCGCGGCCTTGCCCGCTTCGATCGGCGGCGTCGCCATCACCCCATTGATCATCTCGGGCAGCGCGACGCCGAACACGCCGACCTTGGTGCCGCCGGTCAGCGCCTGATCGCTGATCACGGTCGGTGCGACCACCTTGATGTCACCGGCGGTGACGTTCGCGATCGAGCGCGGCAACCGCGTCTTGCTCGGGCCTCTCGCCAGATCGGCGGGACCGAGACCGAGCGCCGAGACCTTCAGCTCGGTCGTGTACGTCGTCGCGAGGAGATCGGCCTTGAGCTCTTCCTGCGCCTCGTACTGCGGCGGGATCGGGTTCTTCGAATAGAGGAGGGATCCCGCATCGACCACGAGGGTGGGACCTTGCCCGCGCGCCTCGGTGACGAGCTTGGCGGTGCGAGACAGGTCCCCGAGCGGGTCGCTCGTACACCCGCAGGGACCGATCTGACCCCGAACTTCTGCCAGGGCGAACAGCGTGAAGGTGGGGTTAGGAGGGGCGTCCGGCTTCGCGCTGCCGCCCGAACCATTGCTTTTTACATCGGTTTTCGAGCAGCACGCTGCCGCTACGAGTAACCATGGCAGGGCCATTCGCCGCCGCATAATCAACTTCTCTCGCGGATATAGCACGGTTGACAGCACATACCGCGGTGGGTAGATTCCGCCGCTCTCTAAAGGCACAAGAACATGTCCGTCGCCATTCGATTCTCACGCCAAGGCAAGAAGAAGTCCCCGTTCTACCGCATCGTTGCGGCAGATAAGCGCAAGGCGCGCGACGGCAAGTTCATCGAGCTTCTTGGTACCTATCACCCGACCACCAAGGTCCTCAAGCTCGACACCGAGCGCTACCAGAAGTGGATCAGCGTCGGTGCCCAGCCCTCGGGCACCCTCGCGGCGGTTGTCCGTCGCACGGCACGCGCTGCGCCCAAGGCAGCCTGATGCCGGACGATGATCGTCGCGATGCGGGACCCGCGGAAGGTGATGGGTCCGATCTCGCCGAGCTGATCCGCTACATGGCGGTCAATCTCGTCGACAAGCCCGATGAAGTTCGCGTCGAGCTGATCGAGGAGCGCAACGCCAACGTGTTCGAGCTCGAGGTCGCGGAATCGGACCTCGGCAAGGTGATCGGTCGCGGCGGCAAGACCGCCCGCGCACTGCGCACCGTCGTCCAGGCCGTCGCGCCCCGCTCTCGCAAGCGCACGCTGGTCGAGATCCTCGAATAAGAGATCACCCGTGAAGGGTGATTCCCGTATCGAGATCGGCGGCGTCGCGCGCGCCCACGGCATCCGTGGGGAGATCGCGGTGTTCACGCACGATCCTGACTCGACCGTCCTCGACCGCACCGATTCGATGTGGATCGACGGCATCGAGCACAAGATCGCGGCCGCGCGGTCAACGCCGAGGGGTTGGCTCGTTCAGCTCGCAGGCGTCGACACCCGCAACCAGGCCGAGGCTCTACGTGGCCTCGTCATCGAGGTCCCCAGAGAAGCGCTGGAGCTGTCGGCGAACGACGTGCTGCTCCAGGATCTGATCGGGCTGAAGGTACGGCTCGCCGACGGGACGCCGTTTGGCGAGATCGCCGGAGTCGAGGCCGACTACCAGGATCGCCTCGTGATCCACCACGACGGCCGCGAGTACTTGCTACCCCTGGTCGACGAGCTCGTCCCAAACGTGGATGTCGAGGCCGGGATCGTCACGATCACTCCACCCGACGAGCTGCCGTCGATCCCGATCCCGCTGCCTCGCAAGCGATGAAGTTCACCGTCGTCACGATCCTCCCCGAGCTCGTCGAGCCGTGCCTCGCGGCCGGCGTGGTCGGGCGTGCGAAGGAAGCCGGCACGATCATGGTGTCGACGATCAACCCACGCGACTTCACGACGGATCGCCACCGCACCGTCGACGACACGCCGTATGGCGGCGGTCCCGGCATGGTGATGAAGCCCGAGCCGCTGCTCGCCGCGATCGCGAAAGCGGGCGAAGCCGAGCAGGGCAGGCGGATCCTGTTATCGCCCGCTGGCAAACCGCTCACGCAACAGCGGGTTCGCGAGCTCTCGCAGCTCCCTCACTTGATCCTGGTGTGTGGTCGCTACGAGGGGATCGATCAGCGCGTGATCGAGCAGGCGATCGACGAGGAGATCTCGATCGGCGACTACGTGCTCTCCGGCGGTGAGCTCGGCGCGCTGGTGATCATCGATGCGGTGTCGCGGTTCGTGCCCGGCGTGCTCGGCGAAGCAGCGTCCACCGACGAGGAATCGCATGCCGCTGGCTTGCTCGAGTACCCGCACTACACGCGGCCGGCGAAGCTGGACGAGGCCGAGGTTCCGGCCGTGCTGCTCGGCGGCAATCACGCACAGATCGCAGCGTGGCGCCGCCAGCGGTCGATCGAGCGCACCGCGCAGCGCCGCCCCGATCTCTACGCGCGGTTTCTCCCGTCGAAGGCGGATCGCAAGCTCGTCCCACCACTCAACGGGCGTACGCACATCGCGTTGGTCCATCACCCGGTCGTCGATCGCACGACGAAGGTGGTGACCACGTCGATGACCAACCTCGACATCCACGACATCGCGCGCTCGTCGCTGACGTACGGCCTGGCGGGCTATCACCTGATCACGCCGGTCACCGTGCAGCGCGACAAGGCCGAGTACATCGCGCAGCTATGGGCCGACGAGATCCGCACGCCGCCGACGAGCGGATCGCGGGCCGATGCCCTCGCGCTGGTCCGCACCTCTGCCTCGATCGACGACACCATCGCGCACCTCACCGAGCGCCACCGTCAGGCACCGCTGGTGGTCGCCACCTCGGCGCGCCCGGAGTCGTTTCCCGGCGCTCCTCACCTGACGCCCGAGGATCTCGTCGCAGAAGTTTCACTAACCGACGCGCCGGTGCTGATCCTGCTCGGGACCGGTTGGGGTCTGGCCGATTCGCTGATTCCTTCTGTTTCCCTTGTGCTTACGCCGATCGAAGGCGCTTCGGACTGGAATCATCTCTCGGTTCGCAGCGCCGCCGCGATCCTCCTCGATCGCCTGTTCGGCCGGCGAGCTTGACGCCTACCTCTGTTCTCTGGCAGAACACCGCGTCCAACCAAGGCTTTCCAATGACCGCGCGCGGTGCAGCAGCAATTCTCGAATCGATCAACAAGGCTAACCATCGAGCCGTCGCGTTGCCGGAGTTCCGGCCGGGTGACTCGATCAAGGTCTGGGCAAAGATCCGCGAAGGCGAGAAGACTCGTCTCCAGGCCTTTGAAGGCGTGTGCATTGCACGCGCTGCCAGGGGCTCGCGATCGACGTTCACGGTCCGCAAGATCTCCTATGGCGTCGGCGTCGAGAGAATCTTCCCGGATAACTCGCCGAACATCGACAAGATCGAAGTGATCCAGCGTGGTCGCGTCCACCAGGCGCGCCTCTACTACTTGCGCGACCTGTCGGGCAAGGCGGCGCGCATCAAGGAGCGCGAGAACAGCTACGTGGCAGCACCCGTGGAGCCTCCGGCTCCGGTGGAGGCAGCCGCCGAAGGCGAAGCTCAGGCCGAGAAGGCACCGCCGCCACCGAAGAAAGAACGCAAGCCGCGGAAGCCGGACAAGAAGAAGAAGTAGTTCTTCTTTTTCAGAACTGCAGATCCGCACCGCCGATGAAAGGGCCGGCTGTGCAGGAGGTATCTGATGGATGTAGTGGAGACGACCCTTTCGCGTGGTGGCGCTGCTGAACAGGTAGCGCTCCACTTGCTGCTCCGGCGTGGCTACTACGTCGTGGAGCGCAACTTCCGCTGCCAGGCGGGCGAGCTCGACGTGATCGCGTACCGCGCGGATCCACGAGATCGTCACTCGCACGAATCACAGCGGCGACGCGAGGCGCGAATGCTGTGCTTCATCGAGGTGCGCAGCCGGTTCGACGACGAGCATGGTGATGCGCTGCTCGCGATCGGTCGCGGCAAGCAGGCCCAGGTGACGCGCGTGGCGGGCCTCTACCTGGCGATGTACGAGCCCGAGTACGACGAGATCCGGTTCGATGCGATCGGGATCACCGCCGGTGTGCCGATGCTCGTCGAGGACGCCTGGCGCTTGGGCCGGATCTGAGTCCGCAAACGCAACCCCAAACCTAAACGCCCGCTTCGCAGCCCATGGTTTCCCCCATCATTGCGTCTGCGTGCCCGTTGTGAACGCGCGTTGCGAACGCGCGTTGCGCATGGGCACTACTGGTTCAGAGGGTCGCCAACTCGCCAAGGGAGGAGGCCCGCCAAGGCTCGCCAAAGGATCGATCAATCAAGAGGTCCACGCCGGGCGACCGGCCGTATAGACCTATCCAGTTCTGTCGACGCTGAGGGCGTCGACAGAAGGCGTTCTCTCATGAGCGGTCTCGTCTGTCACCCATGTACCCGGTCTGCACCGCGTTCTCTCATGAGCGGTCTGCACCGCACCCGTCCGGCGTCTCAACGCCGGACGAGCTTGGGCGTCCTCGTCGAGCGATGTTGAGCGTCGGACGTCTGGTTGAAAGAACGTTTGGCGACCCTTGGCGGATTTCGTTTGGCGAGTTTGGCGCTCGCGCAATGCCGGCGGACGGGCGGGCTCTTCTGCGGTGAGCCGAAACGAAAACCGGCGCCCGCAGGCGCCGCATCGCGAACTACTTATAGAGGGAGTCCCAGAAGTTCGGGACCGGAGTCCCGAGAAGTTCGGGTCGGGACTAGCTACGGCCCGGCAGATTCGAACACAGGTTCGTGGCGTTGTCGGGGTCGCACGCCTTCGGCGTGGAGAGCACGCCGTCGTCGGGAACCACGATGTAGTCCTTGCAGATGCAGAACTTCCGGCAGCAGAACGGA
>JBBQJJ010000299.1:0-10854 GCA_038325805.1 Haliangiales bacterium | reverse complement strand
CGACGCGGTGATCGCGGTCAACGGCGGTGGTGGTGGCGGTGGTGACAAGCCGAGTGAAGGCGCGACCAACGGGCAGAACGCGAAGCTCTCCGGCAACCCTGCAGCGGGAGGCACGCCTGGCAACAAGGGCGGTTCTGGTGGCGTCGGAGCAGCCGGCGCCGTGTTCGTTGGCACGACCGGCACGGACAACGTGAACAACGGTGGTGGCGGCGGCGGTGGGATTGGCTGGATCCGGTTGAATACCAAGCTCGGGGCGGTCGAGATCGACCCCGCCGCGGTCGTCAGCCCGTCGATCGTGCAGAGCTCGCCGGCCTCGATCGGCACGGCGGACGTCGAGTAGTCACGGAGGCGGGACGACGAACGCCACGGCGAGCTGCTCGCTCGCGACTCGATCCCGCACATGGCGCGGCACGCCCTCGACGCCGCGTACGACGCGGCACACCTCGAGCAGCTTGAGCACGTAGTAGGTGATGTCGAGCTCCCACCAGTAGAAGCCCTGCCGCGCGGAGCGCTGGTAGTGGTGATGGTTGTTGTGCCAACCCTCACCGAAGGTCAGCAGTGCGAGGAACGCGTTGTTGCGCGAGTCATCGGAGGTCGCATAGCGACGCTTGCCCCAGACGTGCGCGAGCGAGTTGATCGTGAACGTGACGTGCCACGTGATCACGAGCGGCACGAAGTGTCCCCAGACAAGCGCGGTGCTGCCGCCGATGCCGGCGAGCACGAAGCCCCACGCGACGGCGATCAGCATGTCGTGGTTGTTGAGCCACCGCAGCTCCGGGTACTTCGCGAAGTCCTTGACCCGCCCTTCGTCAGTGGCCGAATGGCGGCTGCCGAGTAGCCAACCCGCGTGCGAGTACCAGAACCCGCGCTGCCTCGGCGAGTGCACGTCCTCGGGTTGATCGGAGAACTTGTGGTGATGGCGATGATGGGTGGCCCACCACAGCGGGCCGCGCTGCGCGCTCGACATCGCGACCACCGCGAGGAGGAACTGGAACACGCGGCTCGTCTTGAACGTGCGGTGTGCGAAGTAGCGGTGGTAGCCGGCGGTGATCGCGAACATCCGTACCGCGTATCCGCCGATCAGCCACGCGAACGCGGCCCAGCCCCAGCCGACCATGATCGCACCCGCCACGGCCACGCCGTGGACGAGCCAGAACGGGATGTTCTCGATCCATCGCGGGCGGTCGATCTCGCGATCGTCGGGCTCGTACATCTGGGTCCACGATGCACCACCTGCCGCGCTTGGACGACGCGTTCGGGGTGGACGTGACCGAGAGATGACAGGTGACGTTTTGATGACCGCGCGAGGTTGTAACCGCCGTGCGCCCTGCCTACACGCGCCGCGCCGTAGACAGATCACATGGCCACGCAGTTCCACTTCGAGCACGTGTTTCGAGCGGCGTCGGTCGACGACGTGTTCTCCGCGTACTTCGATCCGGTGCACCTGACGACCCAGGACAAGCAGCTCGAGATCATCGAGCGCGTCGTGATCGACCAGACCGATGACGGCGACACGCTCCGACGAACCAGCAAGATCATCCCGCGTCGCCAGCTGCCTGCGATCGTCCGGCCGTTCATCGATGGCCCCCTTCACTACCTGGAAAAGGCGACCTGGCGGCGGGTCGATCGGACCATCGAGGTCGAGATCTGGCCGTCCCTCCTACGCAAGAAGGCCCGGCCCACGGTCACCGCTCTGTATCGCCTCTCACAGCTTCCGGACGGGGGGATCCGCCGGTCCTACGAGGGTCAGGTCAGCGTCGATCTCCCGCTGTTCTCGTCGAGGATCGAGCACGGAATCGTCGGGGAATTCGAGCGGTCACTGCCCATCGCAGCCACATGTACGCAGGCCTTCCTGGACCGTGGTGGCCGTTACGTGTCAGCCCAGACTTAAACCCGGGGAATTCCTCAGGCATAATAGTCGTCGTGACGATTCCGGCGGGGACGTTAGTCCCCCGCGATGCCAGAGATTTCGGCAAGTATTCGCTGCTCGCGAAGATCGCGACTGGTGGCATGGCCGAGATCTTTCTGGCGCGTGGTGCGGGCGGCGTCACCGACTTGCTCGTTCTCAAACGAATTCTCCCGCACCTGGCAGAAGACGATCACTTCGTCACGATGTTCCGCGATGAAGCGGAGCTAGCCGCGCAGCTCCGGCACCGCAACATCTGCAAGGTGATGGAGTTCGGCGAGTTCGCCGGCACGTGGTTCATCGCGATGGAGTATCTCCACGGCGTTCCGCTGTCGCGCATGATGACGCGGCTGTCGAAGGCCGCGAAGATGCTCGACCATCGCGTCGTCGCAGGCATCATCGTTCAGGCCTGCGAAGGCCTGCACGCGGCGCACGAGGCGAAGTCTCCCGACGGCACGCTGCTCAACGTCGTCCACCGCGATGTCTCGCCGCCGAACATCATGGTGACCGGCGACGGCATCGTGAAGCTGCTCGACTTCGGGATCGCGAAGGCGCGGGGGGCGAACTCGCGCACGCGCACCGGCACCGTCAAGGGCAAGAACGCGTACATGAGCCCCGAGCAGATCCTCGGCAAGCCGCTCGACCGCCGCAGCGACGTGTTCGCGCTCGCGATCGTGATGTACGAGATGCTGGCGATCAAACGCCTGTTCCATCGCGACTCTGACTTCCTGACGTTCAAGGCGATCACCGAGGAGCCGATTCCCGATATTCGCGAACGCCGCCCCGACATGCCCCCCGGTATGCGCGCTGCCCTGCTGCAGGCGATGGCGCGTGATCCGAACGGCCGGTTCGACACCGCGATGGCGTTCGGCAACGCGATCCGCAACAGCGTCGCCACGCTCGGCGGCCCGGCATCGCCGCAGGATCTGGCGCGGCTGCTCAGCGACGATTTCAACGACGAGATGGCGTCGCGGGACGAGATCCTGAAGGCCGCCGACGATCCGACGATGTCGCCGGTCTCGAACCTGTCGAATCCGGCGATGCCGCGGCCTCGCCCGCCGACGTCGCCACCGCCCGTGCCTGCGATGCAACCGCGCAGCGGCGAGTTCGCAGGCTCGCAGCAGCAACGCGGCCGTCAGGACAGCTCGCTGCTCCCGGCGGTGCCGTCGATGATCGTCAACCAGCCCGGCTCGGACGTGATCGCGGCGCCTGCCGGCACGCCACCGGTGCCCGTCGCGATCAACGCACTCGCCAAACCCGGCGTGCTCGATCTGACCGCGAACGTCCCCGCCGATACGTGGATGGCGAACCCGGATACCGATCTGCTGCGCGCGCACCGGTTCAAGAGCCTGATGGGCGTGGTCGTCACGCTGACGGTGATCGGCATCGCCGTGTTCGCCGCCGTGTTCCTGGTGCCGATGTGCAACACGGAGAACGCCAACAGCGGCTCCAACAAGTCGCCGGATGCGAACCTCGCGGTCGCGCACGACGCCACGCTCACCGTGGATACCGGTCCGAACCGCGACGACATCGTCGCGCTCTCGAAGTTCGGCTTCTTCTCGATCGACGCGAACGGCAAGACCACGATCTGGATCGACAACAAGAACATCGGCGAGACGCCGCTGACGCGCCTGCCGCTGACGCCGGGGCCGCACAAGGTTCGTGCGATGGGCCCCAGGGGCAAGAAGAAGGAATTCTCGATCACGATCTATGGTGGTCGCGACACTGAAGAACCCACGATCGCCTGGTGATCGTCGAAGCAGCTGCGCTGGGGCTGGGGCTGGGGATCGTGACGGGCATGCCGCTGGGCGTCGTCAATGTCGCGATCGTCGATGCCTCGCTCACCGGTCGCGTGCGGTTCGCGACGGGCATCGGCATCGGTGGTGCGCTCGCCGACATCGCGCACGCCGCGCTCGGGTTCATCGGCGTCGGCGCGCTGCTGACGACGCGCCCGGAGTTGATGCGAGGGTTCGCGATCGGTGCGTGCGTGTTGATCGTCGGGTACGTCGTGATGGCGTGGCGCAAGCGCGCCCAGCCGCGGATCTCCGTCGACGATTCGAGCTTCCTGCGTGGCGTGCTGATCGGTTGCGGACTGACGCTACCGAATCCCGGTGCGCTCGCCGCGTGGGTCGCCGTCGCCGCGTCCTTGTGGCCGGACGCGAGCGTCGCCGAGGCGTGTACGATCGCCGTCGGCGTCGGGATCGGCTCGGCGTGTTGGTTCGCGTGGCTCGCGCGATGGGTGTCACGCGTGCGGCTGGATCATCCTGCGATCCCGATCCTGTCGCGCGTTGCCCTGGTCGTGCTGGTCGGGATCGCGATCGTCGGCATCGTGCGAGCGATGGAGGAATAGCTCGACGGTCACGCCGGTAGCAGCCGACGTGGGGTCAGCTAAGCGGTGCGGGCTTGATGCTGGAGATGTGCAGGCTCGACTCGGCGCTGGTCACGATCTGCACGCGATCGCCGGCCGAGAAGCGCGGCACGAGCTCGGCCGGTCCCTGAAAATGAATTTCGGCGAGGTTCACCACGTCGATGTCCTCGCCCTCGTCGTCCTGAGCGCGCTCGATGTCGAGCTGGATCTTCGCCACCTGGCGCGAGCTCACGTGTTGGAACTTCGCGACCGTCGTGTGCAGCTCGATGCTGCGGATGGTTCCCACCACCCGCAACCCGTCATCACTGCCCATCCTCGAATCGTATCACCGATCGAACTTCGCCTTCGCGCTGCCGCGAGCCGAAGCGTTCAACCGGGCTTCGGCATGCGCACCGTGACGCCACCGATCGAGATCCCGTTGACCGCTCGCGTTGCAAAAATGCACTCGCCGACACCGACGAGATGGTGCGAGCTGCCTTCCGGCTGAACCAGCTCGTCACCGGGGACGAGGATGCGCTCGGTGGTGTTCTCGATCACCTTGAGCTGACCGGCGAGGATGAACGACACCTCCTCACCTAGGTGGTCGTGCGGCGGGAACATCGCGCCATCGGCGAGTCGCACGAAGCCGCAGTCGGCCCCGACGTAGGCCGGACCACCGTCGAAGTGGACGAGGTGAATCCCTGGGACCACCTGCGGTTCCCACGACGCAGTGCGCTCGGCGAGGCCGAGGAACTCACGTGCCCGGTCCAACGAGACATCGAACAACGTACTCATCTTCGACGAGTACGTCTCGAAGCGACCCTCCCCGGCCGAGGCCAACAGGCGGGCCTTGATCTCGGGAGCGGGTGCGACCGGTGCGATCAGCGCAACCGTCGCATCTCCATAGGAGTCAAGCTCGGCGGCAAGCTCCGGATCCTTCGCGACCGCGGCCTCGACCACGGCCGTCTCCTCGGGGGAGAGGATGCCGAGGGCGTACAGCGGGAGCAACTCGTGGATATCGTCGACCGGCGTCATGACTTCACGCCTCCCTCACCCCGTACCGGCTTGGCCATACCGCTTCGAAGCCGGTCGAGCCCGGCCGCGATCCGCGACTTGACCGTTCCGACGGGAACGGAGATGCGGGTCGCGATCTCGGTACAGGACAAACCTTCGAAATAGGCGAGCTCGAGGACCTTGCGCTGGTCTACTCCGAGCTCCGCCAACACGGCACGAACACGTGCATGGTCGGGGCTTGCTCCATCACGCTCGTCGACGAGCAACTCGAGCCCGGCATCGCCCGCATTGCGGGAAACACGGGCTGATTTCTGCAGGTCGAGAGCTCTGGAGCGCATACGGATGGCCAACCAGGTACGAGCTCGACCCCGCTTCGGATCGAAGTCTTTCGCACTGCGCCAGGCCTCCAAGAACACGTCATGTAAGAGATCTTCAGCCTCTAGACGACTTCGGACGATACGCATGGCCAGGCCGAGCAGGACTCCGGAATGGCGCTCGTAGAGCGACGACAGGGCCCCCCGATCGCCGGAGGCCATCTTCGCGACGAGCTGAGCGTCTAGCTCCGCGTCTTCGTCCGGGCGGTGGCCTGGTGCCATGTGAAAGGACCGTATCATGGCTTTGCAGTCGCGTGCTTGCGCCGCTGGATTGGCTACCATGCGCCGGTGCAGTCGCTCGGAAGTTTGCGTGAGGCCATCCATGCCGAGGCGCCCGACCGCACGTGGTCCGCAGGAGTCACTCTCGCTCGCGACAACCGCGTGGTCGGGGCAGGAAAATCCGGAGACGAGCTGACCTTCTCGGTCCGCACGCCCGGTCGGCCAACACCGTTCGAGGTCATCTTGATCCCGAAGCACGGCGAGTGGGAGTGCAACTGTCCTTCGAAGGACGCGGTGTGCTCGCACGTCGTGGCGGCGGTGCTCGCGGCCGAACAGAAAGGTGAGCAACCGGCTCCCAGCAAGGAAGCCGCGACGCTGCGCTATCTGCTGACGCCCGCCCCCGGAGGGATCGCCGTCGAGCGTCAGCTGATGCGCGGCGATGCGGCGACGCCACTCGTCGGTGCGCTGATGTCCGCGCTGTCGAAGCGAGGAGGCAGCGATGCGATCGCCAGCATCGAGGCCGACCTGCAAGCAGATCAGATCCTCTCGGCGCGCGCCGGCGTCATTCATGGGGAACGTCTCGATCGTTTGCTCGCCGTGCTCGCTGATGCCAAGGACGTTCGCTGGAACGGCGAACGGGTGACGACGAGTAGTGAGCCGGTGTTGCCGCACGCGGTCATTGACGACGCTACGGATGGCGTGACCGTGCGGATCGACAAAGATCCTCTGGTTCGTGAAGTTGTTGCGGTCGGTGTGGTGCGTACGACCGACGACATGCTCCGACCGATCGGTGCCATCGATCTGGCCGGCCCGAAAATGGAGAAGCTTCCTCTTCTCTACACGGTGCCTCGATCGGCGATCCCCGAGCTGATCAGCAAGACGCTCCCGACGCTCGCGCAGCGGATCGTCCTCAACATCCGCTCGAAGCGACTCCCGCAGCTCGGCTCGCGGGAGACCCCGCGGATGGCGTTCGACGTCACGCAGGAGGGCGATCGATTGATCGTGTTTCCGACGCTGGTCTACGGCGATCCGCCGCGAGCGCGCGTCGATGCGGGAAGGCTCGCGCATATCGAGGGCGCCCTGCCCGTCCGCGACGAGGACAAGGAGCGCAAGCTGATCCACCGGTTGCGCGACGAGCTCAACCTGGCGCCGGGTCGCCGCGTCGAGCTAACGGGGCGCGAGGCGTTCCTGATGCAGACCAACCTCGCGAACTGGCTGCGCACCGATGCGAAGGCGGCACACACGGCAAAGGCGATCGATCTCGACGCCACGCTGGCGATCGACGGCGCGCGGCTGGATGTCGATCTCAAGGCGCGCGATGGCCGCAGTGCCTCGATGGCGGCCGCGCTGCGTGCGTGGTCTGCAGGTGTCGACCTCGTCCCGCTGCAAGGGGGCGGCTGGGGGCGGATCTCGATGTCGTGGTTCGACAGGCACGGCGAGCGCGTCGCCGATCTGCTAGCGGCACGCGGGGACGACAAGAAGGTCCCGCTGTTCGCGCTCCCCGATCTCGCGCGGCTCTGCGAGGACCTCGACGAACCGCCACCGCCGGAGCTCGAGCGGTTGAAGCCGTTGCTCGAGGGCTTCTCGGGCATCCCCGTGATCGAGGTCCCGAAGGGCTTCACCGGCGAGCTGCGCAACTATCAGCAGCGCGGCGTCGACTGGCTCGCCTTCTGTCGCGATGCGGGCCTCGGCTGCGTGCTCGCCGATGACATGGGTCTCGGCAAGACGATCCAGGCGCTCGCAGTGATCGAGAAGGGCAAGAAGACGCTCGTGGTGTCGCCGACGAGCGTGGTGTTCAACTGGCTCGCCGAGATCGGGAAGTTCCGGCCCGATCTCACGGTGTCCGCGTATCACGGCTCGCGGCGTGTACTCGATCGCTCGGCGGACGTGGTGCTGACGAGCTATCCGCTGCTACGCAACGACACCGACGAGCTGATCGGCTCGCCGTGGGACGTGGTGATCCTCGACGAGTCGCAGACGATCAAGAACCCCGACAGCCAGGTCGCGCGTGCAGCGTACAAGCTGAAATCGGCGTGGAAGGTCACGCTGTCCGGAACGCCGATCGAGAACCGACTCGACGAGCTGTGGAGCCAGCTCCACTTCACCAACCCGGGCCTCCTCGGCGGGCGCGCGGACTTCCAGGACCGTTGGGGCGAGCCGATCAATGAAGGCGATGCTGCCGCAGCAGCTCGGCTGCGCGAGCGCATCAGGCCGTTCGTGCTGCGCCGCATGAAGGGCGAGGTCGCGCGCGAATTGCCGCCGCGCACCGATTCGATCATGTACGTCGAGCTCGACGAGGGCGAGCGCATCACCTACGACGCGATCCGCGCGGCCACTCAGCGCGACATCGTCAAGCTGCTCGAACAAGGCGGCGGCATCATGGCCGCGCTCGAAGCCCTGCTGCGGTTGCGCCAGGCCGCGTGCCACACGGCGCTGCTTCCGTCGGGGATGCGCCCGAAGGAGATGCCGCAATCGTCGTCGAAGATGGAGCGCTTGCTCGGAGCGCTGCAAGATGCCGTGGCCGACGGCCACCGCGCGCTGGTGTTCTCGCAGTGGACGTCGCTGCTCGATCTGATCGAGCCGCACCTCGATGCCGCGAACATCAAGTTCGTGCGCCTCGACGGCTCGACCACCGATCGCGGCACCGTGGTCGGCAAGTTCCAGGACGAGAATGGTCCACCGGTGATGCTGCTGTCGCTCAAGGCCGGCGGCACCGGCTTGAACCTGACGGCGGCTGACCACGTGTTCCTCGTCGATCCGTGGTGGAACCCCGCGGTCGAGGATCAGGCGGCGGATCGCGCGCACCGGATTGGCCAGGACAAGCCGGTGATGGTGTATCGCGTGGTCGCGCGCGACACCGTCGAGGAGCGCATCCTCGAGCTGCAGGCGCGCAAGCGTAAGCTCGCCGACGCCGCGTTATCCGAGGCGGGTGGAGCGGCGGCGATCACGCGTGATGATCTGCTCGCGCTGCTCGCATAGCGGGAGTACAGCCTCGAAGGTCGGTGCAGCTGCGATGCCCGACCAGAAGCACGCACCTGTGTAAATGTTGCGCAACCGCGTCGAGCGACCGAGTGCCAGACTTGAGTCGTGCGCTGGCCAAGCTTGCTCTTGATCGTCGGCTGTTCCTACGAGCCGCCACTCGGCCAACCGGACACTGCCACCGACGCGCCCGGCGACACCACGCCCGGCGATGCGACATCGATGGATACGGCTACCGACGCGCCGCTCGAGGCCATCGACTGCCCGGGATCGATGTGCGGCTCGGTCTGTTGTGAGGGTGACTGCATCAACGCCGCCAGCGTTTGCACGGGGAATGTGTTTCGCTGTGATGGCCCCGAGGACTGCGGGATCGGGGAGGTGTGTTGCAACGATCAGAACGGCAGCACGTGCGTGACTGGCACATGTGGAGGCTACGAGGCCTGCCACACCACCTCCGACTGCAGCTTCACGTGCAACGATTGCAGCTTCTCGGCCGACCACGGCCAGCGAGTCTGTTGCGAGTAGAAGCTCAGGTCAGCGGAGACAGCCGCAGGATCTTGCCGAACACGTCGCCGCTGGTCGGATCGATCTCGGGATCGAGGAACAGGCGAGTGACCGCGGTGTTGCGCAGGCCAGACAGCATCTCGTCCGAGATCATCGCGCCCGCGTCGGTGCCGATCGCGAACAGTGCCTCGCCGTTGCCCATCTCCTTCGCGAACGACTCGGCGCGCACGCCATCGGAGAACAGAAAGCCATACGGGCGGCGGCACCACATGTCCTGACCGTTCGACGTCAGGTACCAGATCCGTGGCGGCAGCAAGTCGACCAACTGCTGGAGGGTGACGTCATCTGCCATCGCGCGGACCCTGCCATGATCTAGGCCTCACGGGCAACCCGGGTTTCGTGCTCGTGGTCGAACCGCGTGTTAGCGTGCGCGCATGATTCGCCTAGCTCTGTTGTTGACGTTCGCAGCATGCGGGCCTGGCATCGCCGGGGGACCGTCGATGAGCAACAAGATCGGCGGTGGCGCGCCGAAGGATCTCGACGGTGCGCAGTCCGTGGTCGTGTCCGCGGATATTCTCGACCGCGAGCCGATCGCGAACACCGCGATGGTCAAGCACATCCTGATCTCGTGGAGCGACCTGTCGGACACGTTCCAGGGTCGCCAGGATCCGCGCGCGGCGAAGCGCAGCAAGGCGGAGGCGGAGACCGAGATCAAGTCGCTGCTCGGTCAGCTCAAGGGCGGCGGTGACTTCGACAAGCTGATGAAGGAAAACTCCGAGGACAAGGGCAGCGCGGCGAGCGGCCAGCCGTTCAAGGTGACGCCCGATGCCGGGCTCGTGATCGAGTTCCGCCAGCTGTCGCTGCGCCTCAAGCTCGACGAGGTCGGCGTCTGTCAGAGCGACTTCGGCTTCCACATCATCAAGCGCTATCAGTGAGAGGCGTCGGGATCGATCTGGTCGAGCTGGCCGAGATCGAAGCCCTGGCAGCACGACCGGCGATGCTCGCGCGGGTCTTCACCGACGCGGAGCTCGCGCATTGCGACGCCCCGAACCGACTCGAGCGACTCGCGGCGCGCTACGCGGCGAAGGAGGCCGCGTTCAAGGCGGCCGGGACCAGCTGGACAGGCGAGATCGCCTGGCGCGATGTCGAGGTGGTCGCGGGGTCGCCGCCGACGTTGAACGTCATCGGCGAGCTCGCGCGGATCGTCGGCGAGGCACGCTGGATGGTCAGCTTCAGCCACACCCCACACTATGCGGTCGCCATCGTCGTGCTCGCATAGAGGTGATGTTACGTAGGAGGTATGCGTCTACGGCTTCGGCGGTTGGCGGTGTTCCTCCCTGCACTCGGGCTCGCGGCGGTCCTGTTGATCTCGACGCGGGGGCATACCCAGCCTGCCGGTTCCGGAGCTGGTTCCGGCTCGAGCTCGGTCGAAGCGCCGAAACCAGCGAAGGAGAACGAGCCGGAGAAGCCCGTCGTCAAGGGGCCGCGGCCGCAGCAGGTCTACGTCGGCA
>JBBQJJ010000298.1:0-10855 GCA_038325805.1 Haliangiales bacterium | reverse complement strand
GCGGCGACCACTTCGTCGATGTCGACATCGCCGACGATCGCCAGCGTCAGCGCCGAGGCGGGATAGCGCTCGCGATAGAACGCGAGGAGCGTGGCGCGCTCGAAGGACTCGATCGAACGGACGGTGCCGAGCACGTCGCGCGCGTAGGGATGGGCGGTGCCATCCGTACCGTCCGTACCGTCCGTACCGTCCGTACCGTCCGTACCGTAGAGCGCTTCGGAGAACGTGCGGAACGCGAGCTGGGCGGGCTCGCCGGCCTGCGCGACCTGATCGTCGAGGAGCAACCGGCGCTGCGCCTCGAGCTCGGTGGAGGCAAGCGCCGGCGACAGGATGCAGTCGGCGAGCAGCTCGAGCCCCGGCTTCCAGCTGCGCGCGAGCCACTCGGCGGAGATCCCGAAGCTGTTGCGCCCGGCGACCGCGGACATGCCGCCGCCGAGCCGATCGATCCGGTCGGAGGCCTGCGCCGCGTCGAGCTTCCCGCAGCCGCGGGTGATCGTGCGAGCGAGGAGCGTGGATGCTCCGGCGGTCTTCGCATCCTCGACCCGCTGGCCACCGCGCCACACCGCGCGCATCGCGACGACGGGCACCGAGGGGTCGCGACGCACGAGCAGCACGGTGCCGTTGGCGAGGACCACGCGCTTCTCCGCCGGCGGTGCCGCGACCGACTTCTGGGTGAGCGATCGGCGCACGCGATTCTCGGCCTCACGCGCAAAGGTGACGCGCTTGCTCTTGGCCTGGCGCTTCGGCAGCACCGCCGCGACGCTCGCGTTGGACGGCTGGAGGTAGCGCTGCATCACCTTGGCCACATCGCCGCGACGCACCCCGCGGATGCGGTCGAGGTAAATGTGACCGAACTGTGGATCGCCCGCGATCGTGGCGTGCCAGCCGAGCGAGCGAGCGCGGCCCTGCGCAGTCTCGAGCTGCCGCACGAACGAGCTCTCGACGGCGATGCGTGCCTTGTCGAGCTCGTCGGAGGACAGCTCGTCGACGAGCGACAACGTGTGATCGACGAGCTTGCCGACCGCGGCTTCCGCGCGCGCCGGCCGCGTGGTCGCCGACAGCACGAGCAGGCCCGGATCGCGTAGGGCGTGGACGTTCGCGTACGCGCTGGTCACGACACCATCGCGATCGCGCAGCAACTTCGGCAGCCTCGCCGACTCGCTCTGGCCGAGCAGGATCGCCGCGACATCGAGCGCCGCGATATCCGGGTGGCGCGCCGCGGGGACGTGGAAGCCGACCGCGAGGTACGCCTCGGCGACATCTCGATACTGTGCCGTGGCCCTGGGCGCGGCTTGATCGCTCTCGCGGACACGCGTCGGCGGGCGCACGCCAGCGGGCATCGCGCGGAACCGGCGCTCGACGGACCGCAGCACGCGAGCCGGATCGACATCACCGGCGACGACGAGCGTCAGGTTGTCGCCGACGTAGTGACTGCGAAAGAACTCGACGAGCTGGCGCTCGGAGAGATCCTTCACGCTCTCGGCGGTGCCGATCACCGGGCGGCGGTACGGATGCTGCGCGAACGCGGTGGCGAACAGGCTCTGCGCGACCGTGCGCGCCGGATCGTCGGAGCCCTGCCGGATCTCCTCGAGGATCACCCGCCGCTCGCGCGCGAGCTCCTCCCGATCGACGCGCGGAGACAGCAGCGTGTCGCCGAGCGCATCGATCGCCGCGTCGGCGTGATCGCGTCCGAGGACCGCGTGATAGACGGTGTGGTCGAACGCGGTGAACGCGTTGATCTCGCCGCCACCGGCTTCGATCGTGCGCGCGAGCTCGCCGAGTCCGTACTGCGACGAGCCCTTGAACAGCATGTGCTCGACGGCGTGCGCGATGCCGACCTCGTGCGGTTGCTCGTCGGCCGAGCCGACGCCCACCCACGCCTGCACGGCGACCACCGGTGAGGGGTGGCCGGGTGCGATGTGAAGCGTGAGCCCGTTGTCGAGCCGGTGGGTATGGACGTCTTGCACGGCAATGCAGGCCAGCGAGAGCGCTAGCAGCAGGCGATCGTAGGCATTCCCTCGCCGGCGACGCATCTTTTTACCCCGAGCAAGATAGCCGGTTATCCTCGGGGGCATGAGGATCCTCGCGACATTGTTGCCTTGTCTCCTGGTTGCCTGTGGCGGCGGTGATCCGGCCAACGTCGAAGGCGACTACGCGATCGCGCTGACCAATCGCGACAACGGCTGCAACCTGGCGAACTGGACCGTCGATGAATCGTCATCGAACATCCCGGTGATGATCGAGCAGGACGGCAGCACCGCCACCGCCAACGTGATGGCAGGTGCAGGCGTCGTGCTCGATCTCGCGCTCGGCTCGCACATCTATGAAGGCGAGATCGACGGCGATGATCTGTTCCTCGAGCTGTTCGGCACGCGGTCGCAGACGCAGGGCAACTGCACGTTCACGTTCAACTCGGAGATCGATGCCTCGATCGACGGCGATACGTTGACCGGCGTGATCAACTACAAGGCCGCCACCGTCGGCAATCCCGACTGCGCGCCGCTCGAGGGCTGCGTGTCGTTCCAGGAGTTCAACGGCACGCGTCCTCCGCAGTAATGATCAAGATCGATCTGCCACCGCAGCCGACGCTCACCACCGATCGGCTGATCCTGCGTCCGCTGCGCGACTCCGATGCGGGAGCCGTCGCCGAGGGTGCCGGGGACAAGCGCGTCGCGAGGTATCTTATCCAGGTCCCATCGCCCTACCCGATCGCGCTCGCGCGCAGCTGGGTGCGTCATCGCAGCGACTGGTGGGGACTCGGCAAGGGCGTCACGCTCGCGATCTCGACGCGAGACGACCACGCGCTCGTCGGGACTGTCTCGCTGCGGCGCTACGCACGCGATCGCCGCGCCGAGCTCGGCTACTGGTTGATCGAGCCGGCGTGGGGTCACGGCTATGCCACCGAAGCGACCCACGCGGCGGTGGATTACGGCTTTCGCGCGATGAACCTCGCGCGCGTCTACGCGCTCGTGCTCGCCGGCAACACCGCGTCGGAGCGCGTGCTCGACAAGCTCGGCATGCTGCGCGAAGGCGTCCAGCGCCAGCACGTCAAGAAGGGCAAGCGCCTGTGCGATGTCACGCTCTACGGCGTGTTGCGATCCGACTGGCCCTGACGGGCCATCGCATACCCGACGGCGATTCCGACCACGACCCCGATCAAGATCCCGGCACCGAAACCCAACCCGCGCTCCGCGACCGTGGCCGGCGCCGACGAGGGCGTGCCCTCCGAGAACCACATCACCACGAAGCCGATCGCCGCGAGCCCGCCGATGATGGCTGTCGCGACCCACACCCCACGCGAGCTCCCGCGCCGCTCGGCCTTGGCCGCGCGCAGGATCTCGGCAGCCTTGTCCTCGTCAGCCACGCTTCCTCATCGCTCGCCGTTTATAGGCGACGAGCAGCCCTACGTAGCCGACGAACACCACCCAGCAGGTCACGGCCAGTGGAATCCCTGGCCACGCGTCGAGCTCGGTGATCACCAAGATCGGGAAGGTCAGACCGCCCACGAGGGCAGCGAGCACGATCGCCCACCCGAGAATTCGGTTCGCCCGCACGGGGTTTGGATGTATCAGGTCTGCGTCTTGCTCCACGGTGAAATCACCACGCGACGTCGCGCAGTTACGCCCGACCGCGTTGCCAAAGTCATCATGCGCAGCCTCCTCCTCGTCGCTTTCCTCGCCGCTTGCGGCTACGCCCCCACGATGCCCGCCGGTGACGACGATGACGTCCCACCGATCGAGGATCCGCCCGTCGACGAGGGGTGCCCCGACGGCAAGGCCGGTGCAGCCTGCATCCTGGAGCTCTACGATGCCGCGATCGGCTGCGATGCTGGCGCGATCTCGACCCTGCACGACGAGCTCGATCAGCGCGCCGAGCTCGGCCCGCTGTGGGCGTCGGGTCGCGCGCTGTTCCGGACCGAGGCGGTTCGCGCCGTCGCCGGCACGTTCAACGACTGGTCGACCACGGCCGTGATCACCTCTGCGCTGTGCGGCAGCGACTTGATCCTCGGCGTCGGCAGCGTCACCACCGGCCACCACCAGTACAAGCTCTACGATCCGGCGACCTCGAACTGGACGCTCGATGCGACCAACCCGGCGTTTGCCTATGACGACTTCCTCGGCAACCCGGACGGTCGCAACAGCGTGCTCGCGACGCCGGACTCCGGTCGCGGCTATCTCGTCACGTTCGGCGAGACCTGCTCGAGCACGCTCGACAACTGCCGCGAGGTCACCGCGTACTTGCCTGCGGGCTACGACGCGCTGGCTGCCAAGGACCGCACGTATCCCGTGCTGTTCATGCACGACGGCCAGAATTTGTGGAGCGATCACGATTGCTGCTTCGGCCACACCGGCTGGGAGCTCGACGCGGCGCTCGACACCGAGATCGGCGAGGGTCGTGTCGCGCCGGTGATCGTGATCGGTGCGGCGTCGACGATCGCGCGCAACAACGAGTACGGCCTCGATGCCGATGCCGCTGCCGAGTTCATGACGTTCCAGGTCGGCGAGCTCCAACCGAAGGCGCTGGCGAAGGTGCGCTGGAACGGCGCGCGCGTCGGTGTCGGCGGTAGCTCGCTCGGCGGGTTGATCGCGATGGATCTCGCGCTCACGCATCCCGACGTCTATGCCGCCGCGGTCTCGCTGTCGGGAGCGTTCTGGCCCGGCCTGGAAGACGGAGACGCACTCCGCGATCGGATCCCGACGTACGGCAAGCAGCCGGTCGCGATCTATCTCGATCACGGTGGCAACGTCGCGACCAACAGCGATGGCGCTGCAGACTCGGTCGAGGTGCGTGACGAGTTGATGGATCTCGGGTGGTCGCGCAGCGATTCGCCGAGCTGCACGGCTTCCCCGACAACGGTCTGCTATCACAGCGAGCCCGGCGCGACGCACGACGAGCTCGCGTGGAAGGCGCGGACCTGGCGGTTTCTGCGCTTCCTGTACCCCCTCTGATCGGGGTGCTCAGGTCTCGCTCCATGGGGGTCGAGTCACCGGATCGGTGATCGCGCCGACTTGCCTACATCCGCGCAAGCTCAACGATTTCAGCGATCAAGCCGGGTGGGCCGACTTCCCCAGCGGCACACCCGTTGCTTACCATCTGTGGCATGAGGATGGCCCTGTTCTTAGCCCTGGTGTTGCCTGCGTGCGTGGTTGGTTCCGACGGGCAGGCCCCGACGGGAGACGACGATGAACCGGGACCAGGTCCAGACCCCGAGCCGGGCGATGGCATCTCCGGCAACATCACCGCCCCGCGCACGCTGAGTGGAACGGTGACCTTCACGGGAGCCACCACGATCGATCCGGGCGTGGTCGTCACCGTCGAGCCGGGCACCATCATGAACTTCCGCGCGGCATCTAACCTCTCGGTCAAGGGCACGCTGACGGTCGGCGGCACCAAGGCCGCACCGGTCACGATCCAGCCGGATCCGGCAAACACCAACGGCCAGTTCTTCGGTGGTCTCGCCGTCAGCGGCACACTCGACATGACCTACGCCGTGCAGCACGGCGGATCGATCGTGACGAGCGCGGGCGGCACCGCGACGATCACCGATACCAAGATGTTCGCCGCGACCGGCGACTTCCTGATCATGAATGGTGGCACGGTCAACGTGACGTACTCGCAGATCGGCGCCGACGCAGGCACCACCGATAGCACCCACTGCAACCTGCACTTCGGTGGTACCGGCAACGCGATCACCGTCACCAACAGCAACATCGTCGGCACGCCGTACGGCCTGATGTTCTATGGCGGTCAGCTCGCGAACTTCCAGAACAACAACTGGGAAGAGAACGGCACCGCATCCGCCGATTGGATCGACAGCCAGCCCGGTGTCAGCGGTGACTTCTCGGGCGGCTTCTTCTCGGGCGGCGTCCCGGTGGCGAAGTCGGGCGCGACGTTCACGGTCAACAACCCGTCGGCGACGCGACTGATCGACGCCGGCGTTCGCTAAGACGTGGGAATCGCCAGTACCGCTTCGAGGATGTTCGCTTCCTCGGGCGGCTTGGGGTTGAGGAGATAGATCCCGACCACCGTGTTCGCGTCGATCCGGAACGCCTTCAGCGTGCGGGTCCCAGGCTCGAGCAACCGCGACTGGATCGCTGCGGTGGCCTCGGCCGACGCATCCCCGGTCTTCGCGCGCTCGCCGACCAACTGGTTCCATCGCTCGGTCGCGCGCGCCGCGTCTGCGATCCGCTCGTAGCGACGGAGCTCGACGAGCTTGTTGTCCTTGTAGGTCGCACTGACCCACGACTCGCCCCACTCGAACCCGGCCCGGGCACAGCGCGGGTAGGTCTCGACGTCGGGTCGCGGACCATCGACCTCGATGCAGTACTGATGCTTCTTGAGTGCGCTGTCGGCGACGCTGCGCTCGATGCCAAGCGGGACCGTCAGCGGGTGCTCGGCGGCGAGACCACCACATCCGGCAAGGAGAATCAGCGCGAGAAACCGGGGCATTGGCAGGCAAATTATCATGTGTTCGCCGACAACCGCGGTGTTAGGGTCCGCGCCATGAGGCACCTCGCCGCGGCTCTTGCACTCGCTCTTGGTCTCGGTTGCGGCGGTGACTTCCCGGCACCGAATGCCTCGCCTCCGTCGGCGCCGGCCGAAAACGATCCAGCGTTCTCGGTCCGCGGAACCGGCTGGTACATCGTCGGCAACGCCGCCACCCCTTCGCAGGACACGATGTCGCTCGAGGTGTTTTTCCCGCCCGGCACCGAGTTCGTCGACGTCTGGGCCGCGGACCTGCCGGTGCAGCGCCTGGCGGTGACGAACGGAATCTTCGTCGGCGACATCGACATCAGCGAACTGCCGATCGGCAGCTATGACGTGTTCCTCGCCGCCAACGGCAGCGACGTCGCATTCGCGAAGTTGCCGCTGGTTCGCAGCGCGCCGTACTACGTGCTGGTGACCACCGACTGGGATTTTTCGGATCCCGGTACTAACGTGCTCGACTATCAGGATCGAATTCACGACGAGCACCCGGAGATGCGAATCACGCATTTCGTCGGGCCGTACACGTTCACGGATCCAGTGGTGCTGCCTGCACGCCAGCAGGAGCTGGTGAGCTGGCTCGTCGAGCAACGCGAACAGCATCACGACGAGATCGGGCTGCACATTCACCCGTACTGCAACTTTGTCGAGAGCGCGGGTGTGACCTGCGTGGTCGATCAATCGACCACGATGGCGATGGACCCGACCGGTTACACGATCAAGCTCGACGCCTATGATCGCCAGCAGTTCGGCATCCTCCTCGACCACGCCTCGATGCTATTCGAGACCAACGGCCTCAACCGGCCGAAGACGTTCCGCGCCGGCGGTTGGACCGCGGGCATCAACACGCTCAACGCCCTCGCCGACAAGGGCTTCACCGCCGACACCAGCGCGCTCAACTGGAAGTACATCGAGGGCGCGTGGGGCGACAAGGAGCTGTTCCGCTGGAACATGGAGCACTGGGCGTCGATCGGAGACACCAGCCAGCCGTATTTCCCAAACACAGCGGATCCATTATCCAGCGCGGCGCCCAACAGCACCTTGCTCGAGGTCCCGGATAACGGGGTGATGATCGATTACGTGTCGCTGGCCGAGATGAATGGATTATTCGATGCCAACTGGAATGGCGAACCACTGAGCACACCCGCCACCCTGATGATGGGGTTTCATCCGTCTAAGCAGTTCTCGCGCGGCGAAGGCGACCGCGTCGACGGGTTCCTCGACTATTCCGACGCGCGATCGTCGGGGGCGCATCTCGGCCCCGTCGTCTACATCACGCTCGACGAGCTCGTCGCCGCGTATCGCTAGTACTCCGCCGCGGTGGATCTGACCGATTGCCCGAGCGCGTCCGACACACTGGTGCTCTGCGACGCCCGCTGGAAACCCCTTTCGCGAGATCCCCACGGGCATTGTGCGATTGGGCGTTGTGTGGTCCTTTCCTCGTACCGTTGAACTCTTATCCATACTCAGCGCGAACAGGATTGAATCTAGATGAGTGATTTCCAGACCGAGATGAATCGTGTGGTGCAGGGGTTTGTGGCGCAAATAACTGATCTCGCCCGCCGTGCGGCCATCGACACACTCGAGTCGGCGCTCGGCGGCGGAAGCAGCGGTGGGCGTGGTGCGCGCGGCGGTGGCGGATCGTCGAGCTTCAGCGGCGCTGGTCGAGGTCGGGGCAAAGGGATCAAGCGTACGTCCGACGAGCTCGACGGTCTGTCGGACCAGTTCGTCGACTACGTGAAGTCCAACCCGGGTCTCCGGATCGAGCAGATCAACAAGTCGCTCGGCACCACCACCAAGGATCTCCAGCTCCCGATCCGCAAGCTGATCGCGGAGGGCGTGGTCAAGGTGAAGGGACAGAAGCGTTCGACGCAGTACTTCCCGGGCGCCGAGCGCAAGCGCAGCAAGAAGTAGTGACCTGATGGTCGCGCCGTCCAGATCTGCCGCTACCGCCTCGTCCAAGGACACCATCCCTCACCGTCTGCTCCGGCAAGCGGAGGAGCGGCCGTCGTCCATCGCCTACCAGACAAAGGTCGCCGGCCGTTGGCAGCCTACGACGTGGCGGACGTATGTGGAGCAAGTCCGAACCGCCGCGAGGTCGCTGCTCGCGCTCGGATTCGAGCGAGGGGGCAAGGTCGCCATCCTCGGGTTCAACCGACCCGAGTGGGTGATCCTCGATCACGCGGCGATGCTGGCTGGCGGCGCCGCGGCCGGTATCTACACCACGTGCTCGGCGGAGGAGGTCCAGTACATCGTTCATCACTCCGAAGCACTCGTCGTGCTCGTCGAGGACGCAGCGCAGCTCGCGAAGATCAAATCGAAGCGAGATCAACTGCCGCTGCTCTCGCGAATCGTGATGATGCGTGGAGCGTCGGCGACGGGTGACGACGTCCTGACGTGGGATGACTTTCTCGCGAACGCCGAGAGCGTCGCCGAGTCCACACTCGACGCGCGCATCGACATGATCGAGCAGGCGGATCTCGCCACGCTGATCTACACGTCGGGCACCACCGGCCCACCGAAGGGCGTGATGCTGTCGCACGGGAATCTCCAGTGGACGGCGAAGACGTTGATCGCGCTCGGCGGTGCTCACGCCGACGAGGTCTCGTTGTCGTATCTCCCGCTGTCTCACATCGCCGAGCAGATGGCGACGATCCACATGCCGGCAACGGCCGGGAGCTCGGTGTTCTTCGCCGAGTCCCTGGAGAAGATTCCGGACAACCTGAAAGACTGCCGGCCGACGGTGTTCTTCGGCGTGCCGCGCATCTGGGAGAAGTTTCACGCCGTGCTCGCGGGCAAGCTCTCGGAGCTGACCGGAGCGAAGAAGCGACTGGTCGCGTGGGCGCGCGGCGTGTGCACGCGAGTCAACGCGCATCGCGATCGCGG
Source organism: Haliangiales bacterium (assembly GCA_038325805.1). Taxonomy (GTDB): domain Bacteria; phylum Myxococcota_A; class Polyangia; order Haliangiales; family Haliangiaceae; genus JABFXX01. The sequence goes on along the minus strand of JBBQJJ010000298.1, from coordinate 1,483 downwards.
GGAAGCGATTCCGCGCCTGCTGTCGCTGCAGTACTCGCTCGCGCAGCGGCTGGTGATCGGGAAGCTCAAGGCGGCGCTCGGCTTCGACCGCGCGTCCAACTTGATCTCCGGTGCCGCGCCGATCGCACCCGACGTGCTGTCGTTCTTCTCGAGCATCGATCTGCCGATCCGCGAGATCTACGGCCAGTCCGAGGACACCGGCCCGACCTCCTTCAACCTGCCCGGCCGCACCAAGATCGGCAGCGTCGGGCCGCCGCTCCCCGGCCTCGAGTGCAGGATCGGCGATGACGGCGAGATCTTGGTCCGCGGACCGAACGTCTTCCTCGGCTACTTCAAGGAGCCCGCGGCCACGGCGGAAGCGCTCTCCGTCGACGGCTGGTTGCACAGCGGTGACCTCGGTGCGTTCGACAAGGACGGCTTCCTGACGATCACCGGTCGCAAGAAGGAGATCATCATCACCGCCGGTGGCAAGAACATCGCGCCGAAGAACATCGAGGCCGCGCTCAAGGAATCGCCGCTGGTCGGCGAGGCAGTGGTCATCGGTGATCGCAAGAAGTACCTGACCGCGCTGATCACGCTCGACGACGTGGCAGCTCGAAAGGTGGTGGCGGATGGCGAGCTGGCGACCGCGCCGGCGATCCGGCAGGCGATCCAGACGCAGGTCGACAAGGTCAACGAGTCGCTGGCCCGCGTCGAGCAGGTGAAGAAGTTCGCGATCCTGCCCAAGCCGTTCGGCATCGACACCGGCGAGCTGACCCCGACGATGAAGATCAAGCGGACGGTCGTCGCGCAGAAGTACGAGCGCGAGATCGACGCGATGTACGTGGACGAATGACCGAACCCTGGCCGCGCCCGAACTACACCACCGGTGGGCAACAGGCCAAGATCGCGCTCGTCGCGCTGTCGTCGGTGAAGCTGCCCGATCCTCTCCCGATCTCGCGCACCAAGCACGGCATGCCGATGGCTGGCGACGGCCCCGAGGCGATCGCGCTCGCGGTCCGCGATCGACTGGAGGATCCGCAGCGGTTCGACGGCGACGTGATCGCGCCGTTCGTCGAGCTGATCACCGGAGACCTCGGAGAACAGGCGCTGGCGCGCGCACGCGAGGCGCAGCACGCCTACGTGATCGAATGCGAGCTCGACGATCCCGATGACCTCGGCCACGTCCAGGCGGCGTGGGCGCTGGCGAAGTGCATCTGCGAGGAAGGCGCGTTCCTCGTGATCGACGTCTACGCGGCGCGCGCTCATTTCGGCGACGAGGTCGGCGCGCTCGAGCCCACCCGCGCGTTCGACGTCATGCACGAGGTCACGCTGTTCTTCGACGAGCTGCCCGACGGCAAGCTCGCGGCGTGGTCGCTTGGCTGCTGCAAGTTCGGGCGGCCCGACCTCGTGGTGCTCGGCGTGGCGCCCGAGGCCGCGACCGAGACCGCGCTGCTGCTGCGCGATGTCGCCGCGACCCTGGCACTCGGCGAACGAGTCGAGC
>JBBQJJ010000297.1:0-10897 GCA_038325805.1 Haliangiales bacterium | reverse complement strand
TGGTAGGGCATCGACCGCCGCGGCGATCGCGGTCCGCAGCTGGTCGAGGCCCTCGCCGGTCTTCGTGGAGACGGGGATCATCGGTGCACCGTCGAGGAACGTGCCCGCGAGCGCCTCGCGAACGTCGAGCTCGACGAGCTCCAGGAAGTCTCGCTCGACGAGATCGCGCTTGGTCAGCACGACGATGCCGCGGCGGACATCGAGCAGATCGCAGATCTCGAGGTGCTCGCGGGTCTGCGGCATCACGCCCTCGTCGGCGGCGATCACCAGGCACACGAGATCGAGCCCAGTCGCGCCGGCGACCATCGACTTGACGAACCGCTCGTGACCCGGGACATCGACGACGGCGATCCGGCGGTCGCCGAGATCGAGGCGCGCGAAGCCGAGCTCGGTGGTGATCCCGCGCTGCTTCTCGACGGGCAGCCGATCGGTATCGATCCCGGTCAGCGCACGCACCAGCGACGTCTTGCCGTGGTCGATGTGCCCGGCGGTGCCGAGGACGATCGGATGGATCACGCGGTCAGCCTAGCTCCGATGTGCCGTCCGTGCGATGGCCTCGCAGGACGACGTGCGACGAAACGCCCTGGCGCTTCCCGGCGGCGGCGTCGAGGAAGCCGGGTTGCGTTAGCGACGACGACGGCGCATGCCGAACAGCACCAGACCGAGCAGCGTTGCTCCACCCGTGAAGCCACCCGCATTGCCCGAGTCACACGCGCAGCCCTGACCCTTGCTCTGCACCTGACCGGTGCTCGGGATCGGCGAGCCACTGATCTTGGACGGTGGCGAGAGCTCGATCGGGACCCCGACCTTGACCCCGATCTCGGGGATGTCCTTCTCGATCACCAGTGGGATCTGCATCGTACCGCGGGGCGCGAACGCCGTATCCGTGGCGCCTTGCGGCGTCGCCATCTCCGCACCGGACGGGGGGCCACCCCAGCGACCACGCGCGGGGTTCTGGCAGGCGACGGGGCCCGTCCACGGGTGGCGGATCGCGTAGCGGCCTTGGAAGTTGTTGTAGCTGTCGGCGACCGCACCGTGCTCGAGCTGGTTGTCGGGCTGGCGGATCTCGCGACCACCGACGATCGGTGTCGCCGCCTTGAACACGAGGTCGTTCGGCACCTCCTTGCCGTAGCGCGCGTGGAGCCGCGTCAGGACGAAGCCCCCACCGCCACGCCGCCCGCGCTTGCGGGGCATCTCGTCGTCGTTGCCGCCCGTCATCACGTCGGCGCCGAGGGTCTGGAAGTCGTTGCCGTCGAGCGTGGGACCTGGGCACGGATCGCACGACGATGCATCCCACGCGTACTCGGTGACGATCGCACCGGGGTTCTGCTGGATCGTGCGATCGAACAACGCGGCGTAGAACTCGCCAAACCGGGTGCGGACCTCGTCCTTGACGTCGAAGTTCGTCGGGATGACGACGTTCTTGTAGTTCGCGAGCTCGTAGCGCTGGCCGGGCGACAGGATGTTGACGATCAGATCCTGCGTGCCATTGCTGCTGACCAGGCCGAGGCGGATCGGGAGCGAGAACTCGTCGGTGTCGTAGTGGAAGCGGAGCGGCGACAGCTGCGCCATGCCGTTCTCGAACTTGACCTTCGCGGGGTTGACCTTCGCGACGAAGAACTTCGATCCCGCGGCGACGTACGGCTTGAGCAACGGCTCGGCACCGGCAGGGATCTGATACTTCTGATCGCGCAGGTAGCGATCGAGCCCGGTCGAGTCCTTCGCCGACAGGATCACGACCTGGTACTCGCCGACGTCGAACTTCGCCTCGACGGTCACGCCATAGTCGTCACCGGGCGCCGACTTCTTCGACTTCGACGCGGAGTCCTTGCGCCGGACCGGGGCTGCGTCGTCTTCGTCTTCGCTGTCGAAGTTGCAGGGGTCTTGCTCCCAGTACTCGACGAGCCGTGGCGAGCTCATCGCATCGACCTTCTTGAACACCGATTTCGGCAGCGTCTTGACGTCGGTCTCCTTGAGGACAACCGGCACCGGGATGACCATCGCGAAGTCCTTCGGCGGACCCTGATAGTTGTTCTGCATCGAGAGGACGGTGCGGGTGCCTTGCCGCATCAACACGACCTGCGTCGCGTTGTTCACCATCTCGTTGCCTTGGGTGTCGATGTAGAAGCCGCAGAAGGCTTCCGCGGCCAGCGGTCGGGCGAGCACTGCACAGAGCACGGCGAGAGCAAGTTTCATGGGTTCTCCTGGACGCAGATCAGACCTACCAACGCGCCACCCGCGCGGAGGATCTTAGAAGATCCCTGGTCGAAGGAGCGACGCAGGCGAACGCTGGGGGCTAGAGGTCGCGCAGCTCGCGCTTGAGGATCTTTCCGGTCGGGTTGCGGGGCAGCTCGAGGAGGAACGTCACCTTGCGCGGTCGCTTGTAGTCCGCGAGGCCGGTCCGGCAGAACTCGATGACCTCCTGCTCGGTGGTCTGCTTGCCGGTGCGCAGCACGACGAACGCGCGCAGCGTCTCTCCCCACTCGGGATCGGGCACGCCGATCACCGCGACCTCGAGCACCGCGGGATGCGTGTTGAGATGATCCTCGATCTCGCGCGGGTAGATGTTGACGCCGCCCGAGATCACCATGTCGTGCTTGCGCGACTCGAGGAAGTAGTAGCCATCGGTGTCGATTCGACCCATGTCTCCGACGGAGAAGAAGCCTTCCTTCTGCGCGTCGCTCGTCGCTGCGTCGTTGTTGTGATAGCCGCTGATCATCGTCGAGTTGCGCGCGTAGAGCTCGCCGATCTGGCCCTGCGGAACCTCGTGACCGGCGTCGTCGAGCAACCTGATCTGGTTGCCGCGCAGCTGCTTGCCGATCGTGCCGGGACGCGTGACGTGATCGTGTGGCCCCGCGAGCGTGACCAGGCCCGTCTCCGTCGCGCCATAGAAGTTCCACAGCTTGGGACCGAACGCCGCCATCCACCGGCGCGCCGCCTCCGTGGAGAGTGGCGCTGCACCCGACATCATCCAGCGCAGCGACGAGGTGTCGTACTTCTTGATCGTCTCGTCGGGGAGGTTCGACGTCCGGATCAGCATCGTCGGCACCATCAGCGAGCACGTGATGCGCTCCTTCTGGATGATGTCGAGCGACCCCTCGGGATCGAAGTGGTTCATAAGTACAATGGTCGCGCCGAGCGACATCATGATCGCGACGAACGCCGGCGCCGCCGAGTGATAGAGCGGACAGACGACGAGGTGCCGATCACCCGCGTGGATGCCGACCTGCACGATCATGTCCGCGACGCTCTCGAAGCCGGTCTTCTTCCACGCTCTGTTCGCGCCCTTGGGCTTCCCGGTGGTGCCTGACGTGTAGACGATGACGCCGCCGCCATCACCGCCCGTCTTCGGGGGCATCTCCGGCGACGCGCTCGCCATCGCGCGATCCCAGTCGACCTCGTCGGAGGACAGCGCGCCGTTGCCGCCGATCACGAGGATCGATCCCTTCGCGTTCGCCGACGCGCGCGCCTCGCGCATGCTCGGCAGGAACTCGGCGTGGACGATCGTCGCGACGGGCTCCGCGTTGCCGAGGATGTACGAGATCTCTGACGGCTTGAGCCGGTAACCGATCTGCACCGCGGTCGCGCCGAGGCGTGCGAGGGCTTGCTGCGCGATCAGGTATTCGATGCCGTTCGCGAGCATCAGCGCGACGCGCGCGCCGCCCTTGACGCCGCGCGACGACAGCGCTTGTGCGATTCGATTGATCGTCGCGTCGAGCTCGCCCCAGGTCAGCCGACGCACACCGCGCTCGCCGTACTCGACGAGTGCCTCCTTATCGGGGTGGGCGGCCGCGTGGTACATGACCGCGAGGTGCGGGCCGAGTGGCGTCTGCCGCGCGTTCTTGATGAACGTCGCCAGCTTCGACGGGCGAATCGGGGTGGCTACACCGCTCGCGCGCAACACCTTGCCGAAGAACAACGCCCGATCGACACGCTTCTTGAGACGGTCCAGCACGGCTGGAACATAGACTAACTTCGTCGACGAGGATCGACCGCAGTGTTACGCGTTAGCGCTTCTGGAGACCGCGAGCCAGGGCCTCGCGAACCTCGAGGACACGAAGGTCGGCGGCTGGTGGTCCGAGGTTGAGGAACCCGGTCCACGCGTCGCGCGCCTGGTCGAGGTGGTCGAGCGCGTTGTGCACGCGACCCCGGAAGTACTGCGCATCCACCATCCAGACCGGTCGCTTGTTGGTCTTCTTTTCTTCGGTGATTCCCATCGCCACCGCTTCGTCAAACGCCGACGCTGCAGCCGGCAGTCGGTTCTGCTCCTCGTAGAGTCGCCCGAGGTGGTAGTTGACGGTGGCAGGCGAGGCCACCACTCCCTCCTTGCCGAGCTTCTTTGCTTGCTCGAACCAGATCACCGCGGTCGAGGCGGCGTTCACCTGCGCATCCTTCAGGTTGTAGTAGGCGAGGCCCATCATCGTGATCACGTCGATGTCTGACGGATCGACCTTGTTCGCGACCTCCAGCGACGGAATCGCGAGCCTGTACTGCTTCTGCAGCATGTACATCATGGCGAGTCCGAGATGCGCGTCGTTGTTCTTGGGGTCGATCGTGATCGCGGCCTTGAACGCGTCGATCGCGGATTGCTGGAACTTCACCTCGCCCGACGCGGTGGCCTTCGCCATGTGCGCACGGCCGAGCGCTTCGAAGTAGTACGTGTCGCGCTCCGCCGCCGCGGCCTTGCCGAGGAGCAAGCGCGCGTCGTCGAGCGAGTTGCGGAACAGCAACCCTTCACCCTTGAGGTACTGCCCCACCACGTGGTTCGGCACGACCTTGAGGATCAGCTCGCCTTGCTCGCCGGCCTTTTCATACTGCTTCTTGCGCGCGAAGAACCGACCGGCTGCGGCGCGAACCTCGACGCTCGCGGTGTCCTTGAGCTCGACGAGCAGCTTCTCGTAGATCTCGGCAGCCTTGTCGTCCTGCTTCGCTCGCTCGTGCGTGCGCGCGAGCTCGACGCGAAACTCGACGCGCTTCGGCGCCCGTTCGATAGCCTTGGTGAGGCGGACGATCGCGTCATCGGTCTTGCCCTGACGTGCGAGCGCCTTCGCGAGCTGGAATTGACCCTCGGCATCGTCGGGTCGCGTCTCGACGAACTTGTACAGCCACGTCTCCGCCTTCGCGGCATCACCGTTGCGCAGGTACGCGGCTCCGAGCGCGAGCGCGACGTCGGGCTCCTTGTCCGCCTGCGTCTCGAGCTTCTCGAGGAGCTCGGTGGCCTTGCCACGCAGTTCTCCCGCCTTGGTCTGATCGTCGGTCTTCTCGGCGATCGCCGTGTACTTGCCGACCGCGGTGAGCGTCGGCGACAGATCCGCTTCGCCGGCGAGTCTCGCCGCTTCGGCGTAGAGCTCAGCTGCGACCTCGTCCTTGCCATCCGCGAACTCGGCGAGCCGACCGGCGGCCATCTTGATCCGCGCCTGGTCGAGCTTCGGCGGCGGCGGATTGCGGCGAGACAGCGCGTCGACACGCGCCCGTGCATCGTTGTAGTCCTTCTTCGCGACGCTGATCTCCGACTGCACCAGCTGGCTGCGGATGTCGTCCTTGGAGATCGCGAGGGCCTTGCCGACCTGCTCCGCCGCGGCGTCGAGCTTGTTGTCACGCAGCTCGATCTCTGCCGAGCCCGCGAGCGCGCCGAGATTCTCGGGCATTATGGTGAGTGCGTTGCGATAGCGCTCGCGCGCCGCGTCGAGCCGCCCACCGCGCTTCGCTGCTTCGGCTGCGAGCGACCATGCTTTGACCACCGCGCGCGGATCGCCCGTCGCGAAGTCCTTGCGCTCGAACAGCGCGAGTAGATCCTTCTCCTGTTGCTGGACCTGCGAGGCGGGCAGCGCCGCGGCCTGGCCGACCTGCGCGCCGATGTGGTCCTTGTCGATCGCGAGGACCGCCGTGAAGTCGGCGTTCGCGCCCTCGAGATCCGCTTGCTCGAGCTTCGCCTGGCCGCGACCGTAGAGCGCGCAGACCTTGATGTAGTCGCTGCCGTTCGCGATCGCGACATCGAACATCTTCGTCGCCGACACGCCGTCGCTCGCGGCGATGTACGCCCAGCCCATGTAGAGGAGCAGCGTCGGATCCTTGCTGTCCGCGGGGACCATCGGCTTGAGCAGCTCGAGCGCGCGATCGCCGATGCCCTGCGAGATCGAGTTCAACGCCTGCGCTCGCGTCAGGTTTGGCGTGCCGAGGATCTCGACGGCCTTCGTGATCGTGCCTCGACCCTGCGCGAGCTTTCCGGCGAAGTCGATCCCGGTCGCGAGCGCGGCGGCGATCCGCGCCTCGGCGTAGATGCCGAGCGCCTCGGCGTGCTTCGGATCGGCCTCGATCACGAGTGCCGCCGCAGCAGCCGCGCGATCCCAGTGAGCGATATCGGACTTGGTGAGCTCGGTCTTCGCCTTCGCGAGCTCCTCGTTGATCGTGTTCTGGACGGCGCGCTTCGCGGCCCACCGGCTGTACACGTAGAAGCCGGCGGCACCGAGGCCGACGAGGAGCAGCGCGACGAGCGCGAGGATCCTCGTGCGGCGCGCCTTGGCACGCAACGTATCGGGATCGAGCGCGGGCTCCGACTTCGACCTCGGACCGAGCTTCTGCGTTCCCGGGACGACCGCGCGGGGCTCTACGAGCTCGAGCGTCGCGGGTGCTTCCACGTCAGAGCGGAACGAGGGCAGCGGTTGGATCGACGGAGTCTTCGTCCGGTCCAGCGGCGCCGGCTTGGAGTCGATCTTGATGCCACTCGTCGGCATCGACAGATCGAGATCGTCGTAGCGCTTCGACTGCGACGGTTCCTCGCTCGCGAGACCGAGGTCGAGCGGCGTCGCACCGCTCATGCCGAGCTCGACGGGCGAGTTACTCGGCTTCTCGGTCCGCGGCGTCACCGCTTGCGTCGTCGACTTCGCCGGCTGCGGGAGATCGTCGAAGAAGCCCTTCGGTGCGGGGACCTGCGGTGCGTTCGTCGTCGAGTTCGGGCGACCCGGGAGATCGTCGAAGAAGCCCTTCGGTGCGGGGACCTCGGGTGCCTGTGCTGCAGCGGCTCGCTGCGAGCTGACGCGACCCGGGAGATCGTCGAAGAAGCCCTTCGGTGCGGGGACCTCGGGCTTGCTGCTGTTGACCCTGCCGGGGAGATCGTCGAAGAAGCCCTTCGGCGCGGGGAGATCTGGATTCTTCGTGGGTGGCGGCTGATTGCGCGCCGGCTGCGGGAGATCGTCGAAGAAGCCCTTCGGTGCGGGCACGTCCGTCGGACCGCCGGGCTTGGGCGTCGGCAGGTCGATCACGCTGCCGTGCTTCGGCGTGGGCAGATCGACGATCTGGTTGCCGGCGTTACGCGGCGTGGGTAGATCGACGATCGGGTTGCCGCGGGCGACGGGTGCGGGCAGATCGGAGACCGATGGCTGCCGCGATTTCGGCGTGGGCAGATCGGCGACCGACGGCACTGCGGGAGGCCTCGGCATCGCCGGACGCGAGGTCGGAGCAGGCAGATCGGCGACGCTGGGCAGCGGCAGATCGGTCATCGCGCGCGACTTCGCGGCCGCACCTCGCGGCGCGGGGAGGTCAGAGACATCGGCGGAGCGTGCCTTCGGAGCGGGCAGGCCGGCATTGTCAAAAGGCAGCAGCTCGTCGAGATCGAACGTGCCGTTCAGCGGAGGCGTCGACGGCTGATGGCTGCGCGCACCACGCGGTGCCGGCAGATCGGCATCGGCGAGCGCGGAGCGAGGCGCCGGTCGGGACGGCTCGGCATTCCCGAGCGGACTCTGTCGTTTGGGTGCTGGCAGATCGGAGAGCCCGATCGAGTCACCCTTCGAACCGCCCGGCAGGGACGGCGGGGCAGCGCGAGATGCCTTCGGCGGCAGCGCGACGCGCGACTTGCAGCTGACGCAAGGCACGAACTTCGCGCCCATGGGCACATCGGCTTCGCCGACGCGATTGATTGTCCCGCAGGTGGTGCAGGTCGCCTCGATAGTGGTGCTCATCCCCGACCCGACGAATCATACCCCGCCCGTGGATCGACGAAACGGCCTTCGCAGGGATACCTGCCGGCTAACGGTCGAGATGAACCTCGAGCAGGGTGGCGAAGCACCCATCAGAATGTTAGCGACCGCGGCGGGGCGGCACGTCGTCGTCATCGTCATCAGAGGTCGGATCGACAGCGCGGCCACCGCCTCGACGGTTCTGCGCGTTCGACAGGGCGCGGCGCAGCTGGTTCTGGATCCGGCGCTCGAACTGCGGGAGCACGATCAACAGCTTCGCGGTCTGCGCGGGCGTCAGGATCTTCCTGAGCTCTGCGAGGCGCTGACCCTCGAGGTTCCAGAACGCCTTCTGGTTGGCGACCGCGTCGTCGATCAGCCTGTCCGTCGCCTTCGGATCTCTGCCGTCGGCACCCTCGAGCCGGGTCTGGATGTCGATGCGCTTCTTGAGGAGATCCTCGGTGACGTCGTCCCACTTCGCGAGGACGGGGAGCACGCGGGAGAGGGCTTTCTCGTCGAGCTTGAGCTCCTCGGTCAGCGTGGCGGCACGCAGCACACGGATCCGTTGCTTGATCGCAGCGCGTCGATCGGCCGCCGGATCTGGTCCGCCTCGACGATCGCGCGGCTGCGCGACGGCGATCGACGACAGCAACAGGATCACGAGGACGACGACTCTCATCAGATGCCTTTGCGGAGCTCGATCGGCTGTGCGAGAGCCTTCTCTGCGCGACCGAGCGCATCGTCGTCGAGGTCGTCGATCCAGGCAAGATCACTGGGCTCGAGGAAGCCGAGCGATGCTTCGTCGATGTCAGGCACATCCTCCAGCTCGAGATCGGCCAGCTCGTCATCGAGCTCCGCGGTGTCCGCGATCTCGAGGTCGGTACCGTCGAGGTAGACGGTGACGCGATCGTCGACCTGCTCGAACACCGGCAGCTTGTGGTCGGGAACCGGGTTCGGGACGAACGCGATCGGGCTGACCTCGTCCAACCAGTCTTGCGAGCGAATCGCCAAGAAGACGATCGCGGCCGCGCCGACCAAGGCGAATGCAGGCAGCGCGAATCGCCAGCGGTGGAACCACGAGCGCCTGGGGACTTCGTCGCCGACCTCGGCGTGGATCGCACGCTCCATCGCCGCCCAGTCGACCGGTGGGGTCTCGTCGGGCAGCGCGCGCAGCTGATCGAGGAGGTCGCGGGTTGCGGCGTGCTCGGCACGCATCGCGGGCTCCGACAGGAAGCGCTCGACGCGACGGCGCTCCTCGACCTCGAGCTCGCCGACACCGTCGACGTACGCGGTCAGAAGCGTCTCGGATGTGGGGCGATCAGCCATCGGCCTCTCCGACGAGGATGTCACGCAGCTTCTTCACCGCGTAGTGAAAGTTCACCTTCGCCGTGTTCTCGGTGCACTCGGCGAGCTCGGCGACCTCCTTGAACGACAGGTCGTCGAGCACGCGGAGCTCGAGCACGAGCTTTTGCTTCGGCGGCAACGTCGCGATCGCGGCTCGCAACCGCGCGGTGTTCTCGGTGCCGATCAGCTGCGCCGGTGCGGGATTGGTATCGGTGAGCGCATCCTCGGCGATCTCGGTCGGCTCTTCGCGACGGTGGTCGCGCAGCCAGGTCAACGCGCAGTTGATCGCGATCCGATACATCCAGCTGCGAACCGTGGCTGCACCACGAAACGCCACGAGGCCCTTGAACGCGCGAACGAACGCCTGCTGCGCCACGTCGGAGGCATCTGCGTCGCGCTTCACGTAGCGGTGGATCAGCCGCCACATGCCCTTCTGGTGGCGGCGCACCAGGGTGTCGAACGCGGAGCGCTCGCCAGCTTGGAACCGGTCCACCAGCTCGCGATCCGGATCCATCGTCACGAGTGCGGGCTCGATGCCGATGAGTAGAGAAGCGACCGTGGCCACGGCGGATTGGACCCGGAGCTTGCCAGGGTGGTTAAGCGCGAGCTACGGTGCAGGTCCAACCGCCCACGATCATTACCGAACTGTAGAGGAAATAGTCATGCTCGACCCGTCCAAGATGGATGCCGTGCTCCGCCGAGGCCCTGCTGTTGCCGACGTCGTGAGCTCGTGGCGCACCGTCGACGAGCAACGCCGCAAGCTGCAAGCCGAGCTGGATACCCTCCGTCAGGAGAGCAACACCTCGAGCAAGCAGGTGCGTGACCTCGACAAGAAGTCGCCCGAGTTCGCGGAGGCGATCGCGAAGGGTCGGCTGCTCAAGGCGAAGATCACCGAGGGTACTGCCGAGCAGGCGAGCCTCGAAGCCAAGACCGAAGCGCTGCTGATGACGATCCCGAACGCGCCGCACGTGAGCGTTCCCGACGGTGCCGGCGAGGCTGACAACCCGGTGCACCACGTGTGGGGCGACAAGCCCACGTACGCATTCGCACCGAAGGCTCACTGGGAGATCGGCGAAGCGCTCGGCATCCTCGACTTCGAGGGTGGCACGCGGATCACCGGTGCGCGCTTCACCGTGTTGCGTGGCGGCGCCGCCAAGCTGACGCGCGCCCTCATCAACTACATGCTCGAGCTGCACGGCACTGCTGGCTACGAGGAAGTGTGGCCGCCGGCGGTGGTGCGTCGTGCGTCGCTGCGCGGCACCGGCCAGCTGCCGAAGTTCGAGAACGATCTGTTCAAGCTCGCGATCCCGACGGGACCGGATCACGAGCCCGACAACGATCTGTTCCTGTCTCCGACGGCGGAGGTCCAGGTCACCAACCTGCTCGCGGGAGAGCTCCTCGACGAGGAAGTGCTGCCGCTTTACTACACCGCATACACCCCGTGCTTTCGCGCAGAGGCAGGTGCATCGGGTCGCGATACGCGCGGCCTGATCCGCCAGCACCAGTTCGACAAGGTCGAGCTCGTCAAGTTCGTCAAGCCCGAGACCAGCTATGCCGAGCTCGACAAGCTGCGCGACGATGCCGAGCGCGTGCTGCAAGGC
>JBBQJJ010000296.1:0-10910 GCA_038325805.1 Haliangiales bacterium | reverse complement strand
ACTCACCCCGGAACTACGAGGTGCCAGGCTTCCCGGATCGGCCATACTAAGCCCGCATGGTGGCTAGCGATTCCTACGACTTCGACTACGTCGTGGTCGGCTCCGGCTTCGGCGGGAGCGTGTCGGCGTGTCGGCTGACCGAGAAGGGCTACTCGGTCGCCGTGGTCGAGATGGGCAAGCGCTGGAACCCGAGCGACTTCCCGAAGACGACGTGGAACTTCCGCCGCTGGATCTGGCGCCCGGGCCTGAAGCTGCACGGCTTCTACAACATGCGGCCGTTTCGCCACGTCGTGATCCTGTGCGGCAACGCCGTCGGCGGCGGCTCGATCACCTACGCGAACACGATGCTCGTGCCGCCCCCATCGGTGTGGACCGAGGGCGCGTGGAAGGGCCTCGCCCCGTGGGCGACCGAGATGACGCCGCACTACGCGACCGCGCGGAAGATGCTCGGCGTCACGCAGAACCAGATCATCGGTCAGGCCGACGAGATGCTCGAGGCGATGGCCAAGGATCAGGGCGTCGGCGATTCGTTCTATCGCACCGATGTCGCCGTCTACTTCGGCAAGAGCGGCGTCGAGGCGCCGGATCCGTACTTCGATGGCGAGGGCCCCGCGCGCAGTGGCTGCAACGGCTGCGGCGGCTGCATGGTCGGCTGCCGGTTCAACGCGAAGAACACGCTCGACAAGAACTACCTCTACTTCGCCGAGAAGCGCGGCGCGCAGGTGATGGCCGAGACGCGCGTCATCGACATCGAGCCGCTCTCCGAGGATGGCAGCGCCGGTTATCGAGTCACGGTCGAGCGCTCGACCGCGTGGTTCGCGAAGCGCCGTCGCACGATCACCGCTCGCCACGTCGTGCTCTCCGCCTCCGCCCTCGGCACGATGGATCTGCTGATGCGCCTCAAGCTGTCGGGCCGGTTGCCCGCGGTCTCGGATCGCCTCGGCGAGCACGTGCGCACGAACAGCGAATCGCTGATCGGGGTCCGGTTTCCCGGTCATCGTCACCGAGCGCGCGACATGTCGAAGGGCATCGCGATCGGCTCCGGCATTCACATCGATCAGTTCACCCACATCGAAGCCGTGCGCTATTCGCGCGGCAGCGACGTGCTCGGCTTGCTCGGCACGCTGCTCGTCACCGGGAAGGGATGGAGGCGGATCTTCAAGTGGCTCGGCAGCGCGTTCCGTCACCCGATCAAGTTCGCGCGTGCGAGCTGGCCGTTCGGGTTCGCGCGCCAGACCTTGATCCTCCTCGTCATGCAGACGGTCGACGCCACGCTGCGCTTCCGCCTCAAGCGCCGGTGGTACTGGCCGTTCACGCGGTTGCTCGTCACCGAGGGCGCTCGGATCCCCGCCAACATCCCCGCCGCGAACGAGTTCGCCGTCAAGGCGGCGAAGGCGCACGGCGGCATCGCGATCACGTCCTCGGCGGAGATCCTGTTCGACACGCCGATGACCGCGCACTGCATCGGCGGCTGCGTGATGGGTGCGACCGCCGCCGAGGGCGTGATCGATCACCAGCACCGCGTGCATGGCTATCAGAACCTGTTCGTGGTGGACGGCTCGGCGGTCGGCGCGAACCTCGGCGTCAATCCGAGCCTGACGATCACGGCCCTCGCGGAGCGCGCGATGACCTTCATCCCGCCGAAGCAATAACCCAAAAAGCAGCGGCGACACCCGCGACGATCGACAGTACCGGCACGACCCAGCGTGGAACCGCGGTGTGCTGGAGCAGGCCGAGCACCGAGCCGAGCAGCACGAGCACGATCGCCGCACCGAGCCCGAGGCCGAGCGCGAACCCGATCGGTTGCTGCGGCTCGTGCCAGATCATCCCCTCGAGCACGCCGCCGATCGCCGCGAGGATCCAGCGCTGATGCTCGAACCTGCGGAGCGCGACGTTGACGGCGGTTACCACGAGCACCGCCGCCAGCGGCAGCGGCACGATGTCCCACAGCGCCTGTGAACCGAGGAGACCACCGACGAAGATGCCGGCGATCAGCGCGCCAACATCCCGCGCTTGGTTCTTGAAGCTGCGCGCGCCAACGAGCAGCACGATCACGAACAGCACCAACTCGAGCGCCGCCGGATGCCCGCGCTTCCAGCCGGCGGGGAGGCTCCCGGTGGTCTCGAGGCCGTGCTCGATCGCGGCACCGAACGAGATCGCACGGCCCGAGGCGATCGTCAGCGCGGTGGTCGTCTTGTCGATCGTGATGACGCGCTCGCCGTCGTCGTCGATCACCTTGCCGAGGATCTGGAACGTCGCCGCGACGCGCTTGCCGAACGACAGGTCCCAATGAACGTTGCCGGGCCGACACGTCACGTGATCCCGCAGGGTGACCGTCACGCCTTTGCGCGATGGCGCGACCTCCCCCCAGTCACACGGGTCAATCGAGGCCGGCGTGTGCGAGCGGTACAGCTTGCCCGCGAGCTCGTTGCCCCGCGTGGCCAGCACACCGTCGATCGCACCAGGCTCGACCCCGAGCTCTTGCGCGGCGAGCGCGACGTCGAGATCGAAGGTGATCTCGATGATCGAGCCGTGCGCCTCGACGCGCAGGTAGGCGGTATCGAGCGGATGCGCCTCCGCGATCCCCACGGTTGCGAGCAGCGCGAGGACGACCAGCACCCTCACGGCATGCCCTGGTTCCGCCAGCCGTGCGCTCCCGGATCCATCTCGCCGGCGAGGCGCCGGTAGAGCTCGGTGCGCCCCGGATCGTTGCGCGCCTTCTCGAGCCGGCTCGCGAGCTCGTAGTACTTGGCCTCGCGCGCACCCTGCGCGAGCGTGCCTTGGATCTCGATGTGCGCCTGCTCCGTCGCGCCCGACCGCGCATAGGCGCGCGCGAGCTGGAACCGCGACTCCGCGCTCGGCCGCTGCCGGACCTCTTCGCGTGCGAGGTTGATCGCCTCGGTCAACGCCGGTGTGTTGCCGCTATCGACCAGCACCTCGACGAGGTCGAGCCGATGTCCAAAGCCACCCTCGGCCAGCTCGGCGCGGACGATGCCTTCCACCTGCTTGCGGATGGCTCCGGCGTTCGACAGATCACCATCGACATCGAGCGCGCGCGCTTGATCGATCAGGTATCGCACCTGGCGCGACGCTGCGAACGCTTGCTCGAACATCCGCGCTGCCTCGCGCGCCTGACCCGAGCGCAATAACCTCTCGCCGTGGAGCGCCTGCGCGAGCGTGAAGTCTGGCGCGATCCGTAGCGCTTCATCGAACAGCATCCCCGCCGCCTCGCGCTCGCCGCGCCGCAACAAGAACCGGCCCCACAGCGTACGCAGGCGTGCTGCACCTTGTTGATCGCCGTGATCCTCCAGGCGCGCTGCCGTCGTGAAGTCCACCGCCGCCTCGCGATCACGCCCCTGCGCGATCAACACCAGCGCGCGCATCAGATAGGTGTTCGGGTCCGGCTTGATCTCGATCGCGCGGTTCGCCTCGAGCGCCGCCGAGCTCAGATCGCCGAGTGCGAGGAACGCCGTGGCCCGCACCGTGGGGACCGCCACCGAGCGCTTCTTGTACTCGTAGGCGATCTTCAATGCCTCGTGGAACTCGTGCTTCGCGTTCGCCAGCTTCGCGAGCGTCAGCGCCGCACTGTTCGGCGTGGGTAGGATGGTGAGCGACTGCCTCGCGAGCTCCCCGGAGCGGTCGTAGTCCTTCTTGTCGCCGGTCAGTTGTGCGCGGCGGTAGTACACGTCGGCGAGCTCGGCGAGCTCGAGGCCTTGGGTCGGGTTGAGCCGCGCCTCGAGCGCCTTGATCGTGGAGTCGAGCTCGGCCCTGGGATCGATCGTCTGGACGGCGAAGCGATAGTTCACTTCTGCCACGCTCGGCGCGAGCGCCGCTGTCACAGGCGGTTGCTGTACTGGCTGGACGATCAGGGCGATCGCACCGACGATTACCCCACCGATCACCATGCCGATCGCAGCAGTGATCAGCAGTCGAGTTCGAGAGGAAACAGGCACGTTTGATTGCTCGGCGATGATGCCGTCTGTACGGTAGACGTTGGTTCCGGGATTGAGGGGACCTGACAGCTGTGTTTTTGCCCAGGGGATCGAGGTTTTCTAGGTACGGCTCGATCCGACCTGGTGGGTGGTTCGTAAGGGGTGCGGGGCAACGACAAGCTGTCGTGCAATCAGCCGGTAGGCCGGCTGCCTTATTCAAAAGAGGAGATGAGATGAAACGGTTAATCGGGCTAGCACTAATGACCAGCTTGATCGCTGTCGCAGGGGTCGCGACCACGAATCAGCCTGTCGAAGCGTCGGACCACGACGATGGCGAAAACGACACGAAGCCTCGGTCGCTCAACTTGACCGACCACTTCACGTTCAAGTCGACCGATCCGGCAACGCCGAACGATCTGACGATGATCCAGTACTTCAACCCGCGCTCGTTGCCCGGGAAGCAGTACTTCATGAACACCAACGCTCGCTACGAGATTCACGTCTCGAACGTCGCTTCTCGGACGACGGTGCCCACCGGCGCGGAGAACTTCGTGTTCCGCTTCGAAGCGGCAGCACCGGCGGCCGACGGCACGCAGGCGGTCACCATGACCGTGCTCAAGGATGGCGTCGTTCAAGGCTCGCCGCATTCGGGCACCACCACCAACCTGGCCGATTCGAAGGCGGGCGGCTCTGCCCTCAAGATCAACAACGGCTCGGCCGGTGACATCACCTTCAAGTACTTCATCGGACCGCGCGCGGATTCGTTCACGTTCGACGTGCAGCGCTTCTTCCAGGTCCGTAAGTTCCTTGCCGACCGCTTCTTCGGTGGCGCGGGAGGCAATGGCGATCCCGGTGCGCTCGGCCGCCTGCCGCCGAACTGCAAGGGACAGACGCTGCTCGCCGGTATCCTCGGCACCCCCGAGAACGATGGCGACAACGTCAACCTGTTCAACCCGCCGGAGTGCGCTCCGGACTTCACCAAGAACTACAACGTGACCGCGATCGTCCTGAACGTGCCCATCGCCAACCTCGGCGGCCCGATCTTCGACACCTGGTCCACCATCTCGCTGGCGCAGTGAAAGGAGCACCTATGAACAAATTCATTCTTCTCATCGGTGTTCTCGGAGCCTGCGGTGACGACACGGGCGGCACGGAGTGCGGCAACGGGACCACGCTCGTCGATGGCGAGTGCGTCTCGGACGTGGCTTGCGGCGCCGGCACCGTCCTGACGGCCGGCATGTGTCTCCCCGACGTCGGGCCTCGCACGTTTACCCAGATCGAGCACCTCGCTCGTCCCGGCATCAACGAAGCACTGCTGCTCAGCGACGGCTTCAACAACGGCTACAACGCGACTGCCCCGACGTTCACGGGCGTCCCCACGGACGTGCTGAACCAGGTCGTCGCCGAGGCCAAGACCGTGCTCAAGGCGATCCACCTCGGGTCCTGCCTCGTTCAGGGCACGCTCGGTCTCACCGCGGGTCAGAACGGTACCAACCTCGGTACCGCTTTCATCAAGTGCGGTGCCGTCGGTGGCGATGTGTTCGTCGGTGGCGACCCGATCACTGGCACGGTGATTTCGACGGCGGCTGCCGCTTCGGCAACCGCGTACGCCGACAAGGTCTTCGCGCAGTTCATCCCCGACGTGATGCGCATCGATACGGCGGTCGCGAGCAACTACCTCACCCCTTGCGACGATCCGGCGCAGCCTCTGCCGCTGCTCTGCGGCGGCCGCCGCCTCGACGACGATGTCATCGACGTGACGTACAACTACCTGATCACCAGCCTCTCCGGTACGCCTGGTGCACAGAACGACGGCCTGGCAGGTCAGGTTCGCGCGCTCACCAGTGACGGTGTCGCATACGATGTGGGCAGCACTGCCGGCAACGGTGGTAACAAGAACGGTCTGACCAACGGCCTTGGCAACAACAACAGCCAGCAGGGTCACCCCGCGATCCTCACCGCGTTCCCGTACTCGGCCGCTCCCTTCTGAGCGCTGCGCGAGTCTGAAGGCAGCCCCGGCAGCGGGGCTGTTGTCGTTTTCGGCTCAGCTCGACGTCGGCAGCGTGAACGAGAACTTCGCGCCCGCGCCCGGCTCGCCCTCCGCCCAGATCCGGCCGCCGTGGTGCTCGACGATCCGTCGCGCCGTGTGCAGCCCGACGCCCGCGCTGAACAGGCTCGCCGCGTGCGAGGTGTCGAAGCCGATGCCGTTGTCGCGGATGTAGAACACCCGCTCGCCGGCCGCTTGCTCGCAGCCCAGCTCGACGCGCGCGAATGGCTGGTCGGTGGTGAACCGCCACGCGTTGCTCATCAGGTTCTCGAGCAGCAGGCGAACGAGCCGCCCGTCGGCGTCGACGGTGAGGGGAGTCGCGATCGCGGCGTCGACATGGCGGTCAGGATGGCAGAGCGCCAGATCGTCGATCACCGCCGACGCGAGCGCGGTCATGTCGACGGTATGGCGCGCGATCGCGTGGCGCTGGATCCGGCCGAGCTCGAGCAGCGACTCGATCAGATCGGACATCCGCGTCACCGAGCCGAACATGCGCTGCACCAGATCGAGCGAACCCTGATCGAGCTGATCGCGAACGCGCCCGACGAGCAAGTGCGTGCAGAGACCGACCGAGCGCAGCGGTGCGCGGAGATCGTGTGCGACCGAGTAGCCGAACGATTCGAGCTCGCGGTTCGCGGCGGCGAGCTCGCGGTTCGCGGTCGCGAGCTGATCTGCGAGCTGGGCGCGCATGTGGGCGAGCTCGTTCGCGGCACGCGCTTCGAGCACGGCGAGGTCACTGCGAAGCAGCGCTTCCCGCGCTTCGCGTTGCTCAGCCTCGGAGTGTCGCCGCCGGAGCTGCGCCTGGATCCGTGCGGCCAGCGCATCGAACCCCGCAGCCTTCGAGACGAAGTCATCGGCGCCGGCAGCGAGGCCTTCGATCACGGCGTCTCGCTGCTCTGTCGCGGTCAGAAAAATGATCGGCACGTCCGCGGTCAGCGAGTTCGACTTCAGGTACTTGCAGGTGGCGACGCCGCCCATGCCGGTCATCGTGCGATCGAGGAGGATGCAGTCGACGCCCTGGTGACCGAGCAACTGGATCGCCTGCTCGCCCGAGCTTGCCTGTACGACGTCGAGACCGCGCTTGCGGAGGCGGCTGCCGAGCACCTCGAGGTACTCGGGATCATCGTCGACGGTGAGCACGCGCGGCAGCCCACCCTCGGACGGCAACGCACTCGACGACCTCAGCAAAGCTCGGATCCGCGCGAGCGCCATCTCGTGGTCGCCGGCGGGGACGAACGCGTCGGCGCCCGCTTCGAGCGCCTTGAGCTCGGTGGCCATGTTGCCGAGCGAGAGACACGGCGTGGTGCGCAGCGCAGGAGTCTGCCGCAACCGGCGAATCACCGATGACGGGTCCATATCAGAGACCGCATCCACGATGACTGCCGTCGGGCGTGCGATCGCGGCGGCCTGCAGGCCCTCGAGCGCCGTGGTCGCAGTCGAGGTCACGAACCCGGCGCGCGTCAGCAGGGCGACCAGCTCGCTGGTATCCGCGCTCGCGATCACCAGGATCGAGTCGCGAACCGGTGGCGCACCGACGAGCTCGCGGATTCGCGCGACGACGTAGGTACGGTCATACGGCTTGCCGACGCAATCGACGGCGGCGACGAGCTCTTCCCTCACCTCCTCGCTGCGCGCGAGCGCGAGCACGGGCAACTCCCGCAGCACCTGCTCGCCACGGATCTGTTCGATCAGCGCGAGGCCGTCGCTGTTCGACATCCGCGGATCGATCACCGCCGCCGCGATCGAGTGCGCTCGCAGGGTGGTCCGAGCCTCGGCGGTGGTCGCGCACGAGAACACACGGAAGCCCGCCGCCTCGAAGGTATCGGCGAGGTCCATACGGACCGTCTGACTATCGTCTGCTACGAGGATCGCGGTCATGCATGCATCGCGTCCGACAGGAACGCCTCGATGACCTCATTCACCGCAGCAGGCTGTTCGACGGTGGACGAGTGACCGGCATGCGGGATGCGCGCCAGCTTCGCACCGCGGATCCCCGAGACGATCTTCTCTGCCTTCGCGAGGGGCGTCGCGACATCCTCGTCGCCCACCACCACGAGCGTGGGCGCGGAGATCCGTGATAGTTCGGCATGAATGCCGGCGCGATCGATGACGCCGTTGACCGCGCGCCAGATGTCTTTGCGACGCGACATCAGCGCGGAAAACCGTGCGACCTCGTCACGCCGTGCGCGGTCGGCCAGGGTCGACTGCGCGAGCATGATCGGCACGACCTGGCTCTGCAGGAGTTTCGGGCCCACGAGCTTCACCGCGGCCGTGAGGAGCCGATAACGTTTGAGGTTCTCACGCGGCTCCGGATCCGACGAGGTTTCGACGAGGATCAACGACCTCACGAGATCGGGGCGCCGTGCGCCCATCCGCATCGCGACGAAGCCACCCATCGACAAGCCGCAGAAGTGAACCGGACCGGTGTCGAGTTGCTCGAGCAGCGCGACCGCATCGGTCCACACGAGCTCGATGCCGATGGTGTTCCGGTGGTCTGCCGCGCTGCGCCCTTGCCCGCGGTGGTCCCACGAGATGCAGCGGTAGCGATCGCGCAGCTTCGCGACCTGCGGGGCGAACAGCTCGGTGCCCCACAGTAGACCGTGCGAGAACACGATCGTCTGGCCGGTCGATCCCGGTCCGGTATCTTCGTAGTACAGCGTGGTGTCGTTGACCGCGAGCTCGGGCACGCCCGACGTTACCGCAGGCGCGATGCGATCGAGGCGAAGTTGCCGAACCCGATCGCACGCTTCGCAGTTAGCTCGTCCGCGAGCTCGTCTTCGAAGCCCGGGAGCTTGATGAAGATCCGATCCGCGGGAATCCCCGCGTCGCGATACGCGGCGACATCGCTCGCGCGATTTCCGATCGCGGCGTGAACAGGGACGCCGAGCTTGCGCAGCACGTCCGCCTTGAACGCGACGGTCTTCGGACCGGGCTTGGTCACCGCACTCTGCGCGTGGCGGATCGGTCCCGGCGGGAAGCCATGCGCCTTGAGCCAGCCCCGCGTCATGCCGGTGAGCTGGTCGCCACGCGAGCTCAGGTAGACGATCACGCGACCCGACTCCGCGAACGCTTTCGGTGCGCCGGTGCGATGGCCGATGTCGTCACCGAACAACACGGTGTTGAACACCGCGTTCTCCGATGAGGTCACCGTGCCATCGATGTCGGTCACGATCACCGATTCGCCGGCCTTTGCCACGTACGCGAGGAACGAGAACCCGCTGCGATCGGCCGGCACGACCCCGTAGAGATCGCGCAGCCCTGGTGGAAGGCGCTGATCTCCCGACAGCGTGACCGTGAATCTTCCACCACGATCCGTGCGTGTATCGCCCAGTGATTTCCAGTCACCGTCGAGACACGCGAACAGCTCGACCCGCTCGTGCTTCGCGTCCTTGTCTGCCGCGGAGTACGCGAGCTTGCCGGAGATGGCCTGGGTTTGATCGGTTTCTACCGCGATCAGATCGATCCCTCGGTGACGCGGGCCGCCGATCTTCGCCGCGAGCGACGTGCTCGAGTGGCGGAAGCCGCTAGGGCTCGCGCTCGTCGACACCGGCGGTGTTGCGCAATGATCCTCGATCGATGGAGGACTGATCGCAATCGGTTCGACGACCGTCATCGCGTTGAGAGCGCAGCCCGCGCATGCGAGCACCAGCATTGCCACCCTGTGCACGCGCGTGACAGCTACAAAGATCGCGCCAGCAAGTAAGCTATCTCCCGATGTCACAGCTCCAGCGAACGCTGGGTCCCGTGTTGATCTGGGGACTCGGCGTCGGCTACGTGATCTCCGGCGCGTACTTCGGCTGGAACCTCGGGCTCCCCGAAGGCGGACCGTACGGCATGCTGGTCGCGACGCTCGCCGTCACCGTCCTCTACATCTCGTTCGTCCTCGGCTACGCCGAGCTCGCGTGCGCCCTGCCGCGAGCCGGTGGCGTGTTCGTCTACACGTCGCGCGCGTTCGGTCCGGGCCTCGGCTTCGTCGGTGGGCTCGCGCAGCTGATCGAATACGTGCTCGCGACGCCCGCGATCGCGCTGGCCATCGGCGGCTACATCAACCAGCTGCTACCCGACGTTCCGGTCATTGCTGCGGCGATCGCCGCGTACGTGCTGTTCACGATCATCAACATCATCGGCATGAAGCTGTCGGTCGCGTTCGAGCTCGTGCTCACCGTGATCGCGGTCGTCGAGCTCGTCATCTTCGGCGTCGTCGTGCTCCCGCACTTCTCGTGGGAGCAGTTCTCGGCGAACCCGTTGCCGAACGGCTGGGGTGGCGCGTTCGCCGCCCTGCCCTTCGCGATGTGGTTCTATCTCGCGATCGAGGGCATCGCGAACGTCGCGGAGGAGGCCAAGAATCCACAGCGCGATCTGCCGCGCGGCTTCATCGCGGCGATGGCGACGCTGATGCTGCTCACCGCGATCACGCTGTTCGGCGCGGTCGGCACCGCGGGGTGGGAAGCGGTCGTCTATCCCGATCCGACAAATCACAACGCGACGTCGGATTCGCCGCTGCCGCTCGCGATCGGCCACGTGGTATCGCGCGACTCGCCGTTCTTCAAGCTGCTCACGGGCATCGGCCTGGTCGGGTTGGTCGCGAGCTTTCACGGCATCCTGATCGCTGCGAGCCGATCGATGCTGGAGCTCGGTCGCGTCGGGTACGTGCCGAAGCTCGTCGGCACCATCAACCCGAAGACCAAGACGCCGGTGGCGGCGTTGATCACGAACGGTGTGATCGGCTTGATCGCGCTCCTGATCGGCCAGACCTCGGACCTCGTGTTGATCTCTGTGCTCGGCGCGCTGACCCTCTACATCCTGTCGTCGGCCTCGGTGCTGAAGCTGCGGAGGTCCGAGCCGCAACTCGAGCGGCCCTACAAAGCGCCGCTCTATCCAGTCACGCCGATCCTCGCGCTGGTGCTGTCGTCGGCATGTCTCGTCGCGAT
>JBBQJJ010000295.1:0-10951 GCA_038325805.1 Haliangiales bacterium | reverse complement strand
AAGGCACCAAGCTCGACGGCCAGGCCTCGCGCGACATCAAGGACGAGCTGGTCGACGCGGTCGACAACCTCGAATCGGTCCGTGGTGGCGGTGAAGACGAAGAGGAAGCGAAGCCGGCGAAGAAGCCTAAGAAGGGTGAGGACGAGGAAGAGGCGAAGCCCGCGAAGAAGCCCAAGAAGGGTGAGGACGAGGAAGAGGCCAAGCCCGCGAAGAAGCCCAAGAAGGGCGAGGACGAAGAAGAGGCCAAACCGGCGAAGAAGCCCAAGAAGGGCGAGGACGAGGAAGAGGCCAAACCGGCGAAGAAGCCCAAGAAGGGCGAGGACGAGGAAGAAGCGAAGCCGTCGAAGTTTGGCAACGGTAAGATGGAGAAGGGCAACGACGCCGGCGAAGCAGCACTGAAGACCAAGAAGGATCCCGAGGAAGAGGAGAATCCGAACCCGAAGCCGAAGAAGGGCAAGAAGGTCGCGGCGAAGGATCCCGACGGCGAAGAGATCACCGATACGGTCGAGCCCGGCGCCAAGCTGACCGGTCGCGACGCCCTGACACCCGCAAACCGCGCGGTCGACGCCGTCATCGGGATCTCGCTCAACGCGCGCCGGTTGTCGTGGAAGACCGATGGAGACCTCGGTCCGTCGACGGGACCTGGCCTCGGCAAGCCGCCCAACTACAACGGCGTGCCCGCTCCCGGCGCGCTGCTCGACATCACCGCGTACCCGCTCGCGTTCGGCCACAAGAAGAAGGGCGTGCTGACCGGCATCGGCATCAGCGCGATGTACGACCAGGCGTTGCTGATCTCGAGCAAGCTCGGCGACGGCACCAAGCTCAAGACGCAGGCGAACCGCTATCAGTTCGGCGGTGTGTTTCGCTATCCACTCGGCAGCAAGCCCGAGGCGCTCGTCGTTGGTGGTCGCCTGTCGTACGGGCGGCAGTCGTTCCAGATCCAGATGGGCTCCGACCTGCCGAACGTGAACTACACGGCGATCGAGCCGGGCGCGTTCGTCAAGCTGCCCGTCGGCAAGCTGACGTTCAACGTCGACCTCGGCTATCAGCTGATCTCGAAGACCGGTCAGATGACCAAGGGCGACATGACCGGCTACGGCAAGGGGAAGGTCAGCGGCATCGACTTCGCCGTGTCGGGCGACTACTCGCTGAGCAAGGCCTTGTTCGCACGCGCGGGTCTGAAGATCGAACGCATCGGCTACAAGTTCGACGGCTCCGCGGGCACGTTGGCGACGGCCCGAGACAACGACGAGACTCAGGACGTCCAGGGCGCCACGGACATGTACATCGGCGCCGCCTTCACCGTCGGCTACCTCTACTAAGGTAGCGAGACGGTGCTAGGTTGCCTTCTGTCATGAAGGCGGCCGACGTTCGTAAGGCATTTCTCGAGTACTTCAAGAAGCACGATCACGAGATCGTGGCTTCGAGCTCGCTCGTCCCGAGCAACGATCCGACGCTGCTGTTCACGAACGCCGGCATGGTCCAGTTCAAGGACGTGTTCACCGGTGCCGAGCAGCGCAGCTACAAACGCGCGACCACCTCGCAGAAGTGCGTGCGTGCGGGCGGCAAGCACAACGATCTCGACGAGGTCGGCAAGACGCCGCGGCACCACACGTTCTTCGAGATGCTCGGAAACTTCTCGTTCGGTCAGTACTTCAAGGAAGACGCGATCGCATACGCGTGGGAGTTGCTGACGGGCGTCTACGGCATCGACACCTCGCGGCTGTGCGTCACCGTGTATGGCGGAGACAAAGAGCTCGCCGGGGTCTTGCCCGACGACGAAGCGCGGGCGATCTGGAAGAAGGTCACCGGCTTCTCGGACGAGCGCGTGATCGGCCTCGGCAAGAAGGACAACTTCTGGATGATGGGCGACACGGGGCCGATGGGTCCGTGCACCGAGATCCACTTCTTCACGCCTGGCAAGGTGGCGGCGTGGCCGACGCAAGATCCGGCGTCGTGGCAGGGCTGGCTCGAGATCTGGAACCTCGTGTTCATGCAGTTCGAGCGCAAGGTCAAGGACGGTCCGCTCGCGCCGCTGCCGGCGCCGTCGGTGGATACCGGTGCAGGCCTCGAGCGCGTCACCGCGGTCGTCCAGGGCAAGAGCACGAACTACGACACCGATCTGTTCACCGGCATCCTCGCGCGCACGGCGGATCTCGCCGGCAAGAAGTACGGTGCCAATCCCGACGACGACACGTCGATGCGTGTGATCTCGGATCACGCGCGCTGCGCGACGTTCCTGATCGGCGACGGCGTGTTCCCCGACAAGACCGGCCGCGAGTACGTGCTGCGCCGGATCTTCCGTCGTGCGGTGCGCCACGGAAAGTTGCTCGGCATCGAGAAGCCCTTCATGCACGAGGTCTGCGCGCAGGTGATCGAGGAGATGCGCGGTCAGTATCCTGATCTCGGCGAGCGCGCCGGCACGATCAAGGATCGCGCACTCGACGAGGAGAAGCTGTTCCGCCGCACGCTCGAGCGCGGCCTCGGCATGCTCGACGACGAGTTCGGCCGGATGTCGAAGGCGGGTGAGACGAACGTGCCGGGCCAGAAGGTGTTCACGCTCTACGACACCCACGGCTTCCCCGAGGACCTCACCGAGATCATCGCGAACGAGCGCGGCTTCGGCATCGACAAGGACGGCTTCGACGTCGAGATGAAGAAGGCGAAGGAGCTGTCGAAGTTCGCAGGCTCCGATCAGGAAGCGGTCTCCGGCGCGTTCAAGGAGCTCGCGAACGAGCTCGGCGCGACCAAGTTTCATGGCTACGACAAGACGCTGCACGACAGCAGGCTCGTCGCGATCCTCGTCGGCGGCGCACGCGTGCAGTCGGCGAGCATCGGCGACGACGTCCAGCTCGTGTTCCACGAGACGCCGTTCTACGCGGAGTCGGGCGGGCAGGTCGGTGACATCGGCGTGGTGCAGAGCAGTGGCGCGATCGTCGACATCACCGACACCAAGAAGCCGGCGGGCGACGTGTTCGTCCACTTCGGCAAGGTGCGAGCAGGTGAGCTGAAGGTCGGCGACGACTTCAAGCTGACCGTCGCGGATGACAAGCGCGATCAGACGCGCGCGAACCACTCGGCGACACACCTGCTGAACCTCGCGCTCAAGAAGGTGCTCGGTGACCACGTCGCGCAGAAGGGCTCGCTGGTCTCGCCGGATCGGCTGCGCTTCGACTTCGCGCATCGCGCGCCGATGACCGACGACGAGAAGCGTCAGGTCGAGGATCTCGTCAACGCGGACATCCGCTCGAACAAGGACTCGGTCATCGAGGTCCTGCCGATCGAGGAGGCGAAGAAGCAGGGTGCCGTCGCGATGTTCGGCGAGAAGTACGGCGAGACCGTGCGCGTCATCCACATCGGCAACGAGTCGCTCGAGTTCTGCGGTGGCACCCACGTCCGGCGCGCCGGCGACATCGGGATGTTCAAGATCGTCAGCGAGCAAGGCGTCGCGCAAGGCGTGCGTCGCATCGAGGCGGTCACCGGCATCAACGCGCTCGAGTACGTGAGGAAGCTCGAGGCCGAGCTCGGTGCGATCGGTGGCAAGTTCAAGGTCGCGCCGCTCGAGGCCAATGCGCGGGTCGACAAGCTGATCGCGTCGACGAAGACGCTCGAGAAGGAACTCGCGGCGCTCAAGCAGAAGCTCGCGTCGGGTGGCGGCGGGCGCGACCTGATGGCGGAGGTCCAGACCATCAAGGGCATCAAGGTGCTCGCGGTGGCCGTCGACGTCGACGATGCGAAGGTGCTGCGCGAGACCGGCGATCAGCTGCGCGACAAGCTGGGCTCGGGCGTGATCGTGCTCGCGGGGACGGGCGGTCCCGAGGTCAAGCTGCTCGCGATGGTGACCAAGGATCTGGTCGACAAGGTGCAGGCGGGCAAGCTGCTCAGCGAAGTGGCGGCGAAGCTCGGTGGCAAGGCGGGTGGCAAGCCCGACTCGGCACAGGGTGGCGGTAAGGACCTCGCAGGCGTGCCGGCGGCGCTCGACCTCGCGCGCAGCTGGGTCGAACAGCACGCGTGATGGTGGTCGCCCGTCGTCACTCCATCGAGGAGCGCTTCGGAACCTGGAAGCTTCGCCTGGCGTCGTGGTCGGGGCTCGGCATCGTCGTCGAAGGGCTCGACGGTGCGCGCACGCCGCCGGCGGACTACGTCAACGAGATCCTGCTCTCACCAGAACATCGCGAGCAGTTCTTCTCGCTGATCGATCGCGTCGGCTTGGTCGTCTGCAAGGCGGTCGGCGGCGATGACGCCCTCCATCGCGACGTCCGCGGTCGCTCGAGTCGCGGGCGGCTCAGCCAAGGCGAGTACTTCCACCACGACGGGTGCAGCGGACCGGTCCAGCCGCGTGTAGTCGAGATCCGATGCCCGTACCAGGAGGTCGCGCGCCACACGTTCACGTCGATCGCGCCGTTTCCCGAGGTCATCGACGCGATGCTGCTCGAGCTCCCTGCACACCTCCAGGTCGGCGAGCTCGCCGTGGCGCGTGCCGCGATCCTCGCGGACGAGCCACTGCCGACCGAGTGGGACGACGTCCAAGGTGCGATCAACCGGGTGATCCGAAAATCGCTCCCAGCCGAACAGCAGCGGGCGTATCTCCGCCAGGTCGACGCGCACGTCGGTGCGTATCGCGAGCCGTGGGAGATGGGCGAGAGCCGCTTCATCGCGAACTCGAATGCCGGGCACACGATGCAGCACCGTCGCGCCTACGTCGAGGCTCCGGGGGATCGCCCCAACGGCAAGCTCCTCAAGCGCTGGCCGGCGGAGGCCGACGCCCTCGAGGAGACCTGCGAGCGCTGCGAAGTCTGAGGACTACCCGTCAGCAGCGACTGTCCAGAGTCTAGACAACTCGTCCTGATTCGAGACAGCACACCGAGGACCCGCGTCGACAGTCCGCGCAGATGACCGCTGGCGCGACTCGTGAACACTCTCCGAGGCGATGAGGAAAACGATGCTGTTCTGGCTCGCGGCTGGCTGCGCAGCCGCTCCCCACGCACCACCACAAGCCGCGGCTCCACCCCCGGTCACCGTCGACTTCGAGATCCACGGCGAAGGTGATCCCGTTGCCGCGGCGTACCCCGCACGCGAGCAGTCGCCCGAGGTCAAGCTCAGGCTCGGTCACTACAGCAGCGGGCGCCTCGGCGTCGGCCTGGTGATCGATCGGACAAACGAGAAGATCGCGAAGGTCCGCTTCGACGGCACCGGGCAGACGATCAAGCTCGAGCCGCAATACTACTGGCACCGCACCGAGTACTGGAAGGCGCTCACCGGTGCGCCGAACGACAAGCTGCTCGTCGTCGACCACACCGGTCACGTCGCGCTGCACATGGAAGGCCTCGGCGATCACGGTGCGTCGCTGTACCGCGATGGAGATGCGGATCCCCTATGACCCGAACCCACGGAGGCCTCATGAGACTCGTCCTGTTGATGATCACGCTGGGGTTCGTCGGCATCGCGCTCGGCGACACCAAGCAGACGTGGCCGGTTCGCAAGCTGACCTTCACGATCAAGGACAAGGCCGGCTGGACCCCGAACAAGGTGAAGGTGCCGAAGGGTGCCGAGATCCAGCTAAAACTCGTCAACGAGAGCAATGCACCGGCGTGCTTCGAGATCGCGGACAAGAAGCAGGGTCGCTTCGTCAAGGAGCCGGTCTGCCTCGACACCGGCGACACGCACGAGGTGACGTTCTTCACCAACGTCGATGCAGGCTCGTATCCGGTCCGCAATCGCTACGAGCAGCAGGCAGCGGGCACGTTCATCGTCGAATGAGAGGACCTTGGTGAAGAGACCTCGCCGCCACACGCTCTAACGTCGAGCGGTGAGCAGACTGTACGAGTCTCGCGGAGAGTCATCCGATGTCCGCTCCGTCGTCGAGCGCGCAGGAGCTTTAGTGGTCGTCGTTCGCCAGCAAGCGCGCTGCGTTGCTCGCGACCTCGTCGGCGGTCAGCGGCTGGTCGTAGTACGCGACATAGTAGATCGTGCCGGCGATCGAGCGATCCTGGTCCTGGTGGTTGCCGATCAAGAACTCGGAGGCCTGGGCGAGACCCAGCGTGCTGTCGAGGGATGGGGGGTTGCTCGATGACTTTGGCACCACGAGCCCGTTCTTGTAGAGCTCGATCCGGCGCTCGGGATCGGCCGCGGTCGCGTCGTACACTACATGCAGCACCATCCGTTGGTGGTCGTTGATGGTGTCCCACGACGCTGCAGAGATGTTGAAGGGGCGGTGAAACCGCAACTCGGACTGCCCGATCGCGCTCAGCATGAAGTCGGGATTCGATCCACGCATCCCGACGATGTTGCACAGCGTGGTGCCATTCGCGCCGTCGACGTCGACCACGACCTCCATCGTGATCTTCGAAGCGTTTCGGAGGCGGGTGGACAACTTGGGGACCCCGAGCCCCGCCTCGATCTTGCCAGTGCCCAGCGCGACCGGCCATTTCAGGCCACGGTTGCCATCGTCCACATAGGCCGCCTGGCCATACGTGATCGGGAGGTTCAACGGATCCTGCGCCGAGTCGATCAACTCGGTGGGCCCTTGGCCGTCACCAGCCTCGTCCATGAAGTAGCGGACGACAAGCCCCGTGTCGACGAGTGCGAGGGTCGAGCTATCCGGATCGAGGCGAGCATCCTCGTCGCCGATGGGTTGCGAGTCGGTCGGAGCTGTATACGAACAGGCCACGATGCAGCCGCACACCAGGACAGCGACTTGCCTCACCTTCCCATCGTAACGCCACGAACCTCGGCCAGGGAAGGCAGTTGCGGTCCACCCGCGGACCTCGATCTCGATCTCGACCCGATCTCGGTCCGACGTCGGCGGCGACCGAGTCCGCGTCGCTCCCTTCGCGCACGGTTTGAGGGCGCGTGTCGGGTCCACATGACCACGCACGCGCCGTCGAGCGTCCACACCTCAGCACAGCGCGACACCTGCGTGCGGTGCGGGCAACCCATGCCGCCGGATGGAATTGGCCGCGCAGCTCGCCGTGGCTGGCGCTCGGCGGCGGGTGCGCACCGGGTCGTGCCGTCGACCGCGCCAACGCAGAACTGGTTCCATGCGCACCCCCAGTCGCTCCGACACGAGGGCCCAGGTCGTACAATGGAAGGGGCGCGGGGTTGGCGGGCAAGCCAACCCTGGGCCCTGTGCTGGACACGGGCTCACGGTCGGCTTCGGCGAGCCTCACGCACCGCCGCTGGCCAATCCCGTTGAACGCGCAGGTCATGTCCTCTCCGCAGTCGGTCACGACCTCGCAGGGATGCCCGAGTCTCGAGGGTCTTGTTTCGGGCGCGACGACGCACATCCGAGTTGCAGGCCAGGCACGAGCAGGATGGTCAACCACAGGGCACGAGTCCACATGGGTTGTCAGCGTGCCTTCCACCGACGAACGACAGCACGCGTCATCTGGCGTCAGACACGACCTATCAACAACAAAGCTACTGGACCTTGCGATCGCCGAGCGTTTGTACCGAGCGGGCGTTCTTGTAGTGCGACGCGATCGCGTCGATGTGCTGCTTGGTCTCGGACATCGAGCGCCGCATCACGTTCCACACGACGCCTTCGCTGCACGGCGGCGTGGTCAGCGACCCGCTGTAACGATAGACCGTGCGCGTGATCGGCAGCAGCGCCAGCGGATCGAACGGCTTCTTGAGCTTGGCTTCGACCTCCTTCTTGGTGGGCCACTTCTGGTAGAGCGGCTCGAGCGCGTGAGAGTCGGCGCCGGCGTCGTAGAGCACGCCGATCACGGCGAGCTTGCCGGCGGCATCCTTGTGGACGAGGTGCACCTCGAGCGGGAAGTGTTCGCCGGCGATCGTGTGCTCGCTCGGCGTGTGCGTGTGGAACTGCACGAGCTCGTAGGTGTGGTTGTCGATCTCGATCGAGCTGCCGGGCGCGAGGTTGACCTGACCGGTGTGGCCGTTGTCGATGATCGCCGCAACAGTCGGCTTGTAGTGAAACTCGATCTCCGAGGCCGCGACCGCGTGCGGTGCGATGTCGATCGGCGATTGCTGCGTGCCCTTCGAGCAGGCCTTCCACTCGTCGATCTTGCCCCACGCGTCGACGCCGAGCGGACCTTCATAGGCCCAGTGCGGCTTGCCCGGCTTCTCCTCGGGCTTGTCGACGCCGGCTTTGTTCGCGAGCTCGGCGACCGAACCCTTCTTCTCGGGATGGAAGCCGAGATCGATCTTGCCCTCGCTCGCATCGACATCCTTCGGAGAGCGCGCCGGTTTCTCGGAGCCGTGGTCTTCGACCTTCGCGTCGTGCTCCGGTTCCTCGACGGGCTTCGCATGCTCGTCGGCGGGCTTCGCATCGTGCTTGTCGGCGGTCTTGGGCTTCTTCCCCACACCCACGGGCTTGCCGCTCAACGCGGAGACCTCGGCGGTGAGCTCGTCGACGCGGGTCTCGAGCTCGTGGACCCGATCCGGTGCCTTCCAGATCTCACATCCCACACCCGAGACCGCGATCAGCAACCACGAAGCCCGACGCATCATGGCTAACTGACTCGGCCAGCCTCCGACAAGTGTTAGCCGGTCCGGGCCTCCACCCCCGAGCTGCGTCACGGCGAGGCGGGTCAACCCGACCTCATTCGAACCGCGTACCGGAGGTCGAGCCGCACCACCTGGGCCAGGGCAACCTCGCGAGATCATGGAGCCGCCCCCGTTGGTTGGTACGTTCGCGGGAACGGCGATCCCAGCACCGAACACCCTCACCGGTTTGACGTGGTTGGCGATCCAGCGGGATAATTTGCGACGAGCCCGTCAAAACGGCTCCTCCCATGCCTCCCGATCCACCAGGCGGGGCGCGCCCGGCGGGTCCGGTCGTGCTCCGCATCAAGCTCCGCTACGACGACGTCGAAGCGATGATCAACCGGTTCGCGCCGAACGTCGGCAAGTCCGGGCTGTTCCTGCCGACCAAGTCGCTGCAGCCCGTGGGGTCGGAGATCAAGTTCGAGCTCCGGTTGTCGAACGACACCGCGGTGCTGCTCGGCCTCGGACGCGTCAAGGCGACGAAGCCGCCGGACCCGGAGAATCCGAAGGCGTCGTTCGGCATGGCGATCGAGCTGATGCGGGTGACGAAGGAGAGCCGCGACTTGATCATGCGGATGCTCGAGCGGCGCAAGCAGCTGGGCCTCCCCGACGTCGCGCTGCCCTTGCCGGCGGACATCGACGCGTCGCGCCGCTCCGATCTTGTCGACACCGCGGTCAAGGATCCGGCGAGCGCGGCACTTCCCAGTCCGACCACCGTCGAGGCTCCTTCGGAGTCGCTGCTCACCGCACCGCGGCGGCAGAGTGGGCCGCTCGCGGTTCAGAAGGCGATCCAGATCGCACCTCTCGCGGCGGAAGCACCGCGGAAGAAGCGCCCCGGCCTGCAAGAGCTGATCGATCGCGCGTCGGGTCCGGTCTCGGCGGTGACCGTGCCAGGGCTCGACGAGGATGTGGATGTCGGCGCGGTGATCGCGCGTGCGCGTGCCCTCGCCGGCGAACATCTCGATGGCGAGCTCGAGGCGCTGCGCGACTCGCAAGCGGCACCGATCGAGATCGATGTCGAGGCCGCATCCGCAGAGCTCGCGCGTCAGCTCGGCGGTGCGGCGGTGCGGCGCGGGCAAGCACCACCCACGAGCTGGGCACCGCCGCCGGAAGTCGCGGTCAAGGTCGAGCTCGAGGACAAGCCGAAGCTCGAGGACAAGCCGAAGCTCGAGGAGCCGAAGCTCGACGAACCGAAGCCCGAGGAGGCGAAGGAAGCGAAGCTCACGGAGCCGAAGCTCGAGGAGAAGCTCGCGGAGCCGCTCGCACCCGAGGCGGTCGCGACGTTCATCGAGCCGGAGCCGACCGAGGCGCTGGTGGCGCAGCACGTCGACGAAGAGATCGAGCTGGTTGACAAGCCGAAGATCTACGACGCGGTGACGCGGATCGGCGAGCACGTGCCGCTCGACTTCGAGGGAGAGCCGGAGCAGGAGGTCGAACCCGAGCAGATCGACGACGAGATCCACCAGCTCGCCGAGTCCGATTTCGAGGAGGTCGAGCACACCCAGATCGGCCCGATCGCGACGACGCCGGCGATCCAGGCAGAGCTCGAGACCAAGCTCGACGAGCAGCTCGCCGAGGCGGAGCAAGAGAGCGAGCACGACGATCTCGGGATCGGCGAAGCCAGCGGTCACTACCTGCGCAGCAAGATCGGGCTGCCGCCGGCAGAGATCTACGAGGATGCGGCGGATGCTCCCGAGCCGGTGGCTGCGAAGGCCGAGGTCACGCCGCTGCCTGCCGAGTATCAGCAGGACTTCATCCATCGCTTCGCCGACGAGCCCGTCGACGAGCCTGTCCTCCAGCAGCCGGTGCGCGGCTTCGACGACGAGATCCAGGAGATCGACGACTTCGAGATCCTCGCCGAGGCTGACGAAGAGGATGCCGACCTACTGACGTCGTCTGGCGAAGCGGAGGTCTCGGCCCATCACGCGCTGCCAGCCGATCTCGCCGGAGACCTCGCCGGCGACGATGGCGAGTTCACGCTCCCACCCGAGGACGAGATGACTGTCGAGCCGCCGCTGCGCGAGTCCGACTTCGCCATGCGCCTCGATCTCGGCGACGATGACGACGACGCCGCGCCACGGCAACTGGATCTCGCGGCCAGCGCCGGTCACGCGCTCGCCGGCTTCGACGAGGACGAATCACACCATCACTTCACGCCTGCGCAGGAGTTCGACGAGCCGCACGCGCAGTTGTCGGAGATCGGCTTCACGCCGCCCGGACGGTTCGATCAGAGCGACGTGATCCCTCTCGCGGACCCCAATGCCGGACGCACCAAGCGATCGAGCATGTCCGGACCGCCGCCGAACGTTGCATGGGACGACAGCTCGCACAATCAATGGCAACAGCCTCCGCAGCAGGCGAGCGACGAGATCGATCTCGAGTCGGCGCTCGAGGCGCTCGATGTCGATCTCGACGATCTCTCCGTACGCGGAGATGAGTCGGG
>JBBQJJ010000294.1:0-10970 GCA_038325805.1 Haliangiales bacterium | reverse complement strand
GATCGAGCTCGGTCGAAGCGCCGAAACCACTGAAGGAGAGCGAGCCGGAGAAGCCCGTCGTCAAGGGGCCGCGACCGCAGCAGGTCTACGTCGGCATCTACCTCAAAGGCGTGCCGTGGATCGATCTGAAGACCAACAGCTACCTGATCGACTTCTACCTGTGGTTTCGCTGGAAGGGCGACCTCGATCCGACCAAGAGCTTCGAGATGACCAACGCGGTGCAGGCCTGGGACATGGTCAAGGCGCCGGTCTACGAGCAGCCAGAGACCCTCGACGACGGCACCAAGTACCAGGTGTTCCACGTCCAGGGGAACTTCGCGCACCCGTTCCCGCTCCACGACTATCCGTTCGACACGCAGCAGATCACCGTCGAGCTCGAGGATACGGACAATCAGACGAGTGACGTCATCTATGTCGCCGACACCGCCGCGACCGGCGTGCACCCCGGGATCTCGATCCCCGGTTGGGAGATCGGGAGAGCGGTGCTCGAGGTCTCCGACGCGAAGTACACGACGAACTTCGGTGACCCGCGCGTCAAGGGCACCGGCGACGTCTACTCGCACGCGACCTTCACGCTCCACATCGGGCGTCCCACGGTCGGGTATCTGATCAAGACGGTCCTACCGATCGCGATCGTCATCCTGATCACCTTCGTCGTGTTCTTCATCGAGTCGAAGTACTTCGAGGGACGGCTCGGCCTCGCGATCACCAGCTTGATCTCCGCCGTCGCCCTGCAGCTGACCGCGAGCGCGGATCTGCCGTCGGTCGGCTACATGGTGCTGCTCGACCGGATCTACAACCTGTCGTACGCGATCATCTTCTTGACCCTGTTCGAGAGCGTGTTCGCCGTGCGCCTGACCGACGCGGGCAAGGAAGCCCAGTCGAAGAAGCTCGACAGGATCTCGCTAGGGGTCCTCGCGGCCGTGTTCTTCGGAGGGCTGGTCGTGATCGTGGTCGCGCGCTGAGTTTGTGGCTAGGCTGTGGCGGTGGCCACGCAAACTGCAGCATCGAACACGATCGAGCAACTCTTCGAGGCGCAACGCCGCCATCAGGACAAGGTAAAGCGATCGTCCGCCGACGATCGCATCTCCAAGCTCGCGCGTCTGCGAGCGGCGATCGTGCGGCGCGAACAAGCGATCTGTGAGGCCGTGTTCGAGGACTTCAAGAAGTCCCCGACCGAGTCGATGCTCACGGAGATCTTTCCCGCGCTCTCGGAGATCAAGGACGCGATCAAACACGTCGGCTCGTGGATGAAGCCCGAGAAGGTGTCGACGCCACTCACGCTGTTCGGCACCAAGTCGTGGATCAGCTACGAGCCGAAGGGCGTGGTGCTGATCATCGGTCCGTGGAACTACCCGTTCCAGCTCGTCCTCGCCCCGCTCGTCGCGGCGATCGCGGCGGGCAACTGTGTGGTGTGCAAGCCGTCGGAGCTGACGCCCGCGACCTCGAAGCTCCTCGTCGAGCTGATCGCCGAGGTGTTCCAGCCCGAGGAGGTCACCGTGGTCGAGGGTGGGCCGGCGGAGACGCAGCGGCTGCTCGCGCTGCCGTTCGATCACTTCTTCTTCACCGGCTCGACCAAGGTGGGCCGGATCGTCGCCGAGGCCGCGGCCAAGCACCTCGCCTCGACCACCCTCGAGCTCGGCGGCAAGTCGCCCGCGGTGATCGATGACTCGGCGAACCTCGCCACCACGGCGGATCGCCTGGTGTGGGGCAAGTTCGTCAACGCCGGGCAGACCTGCATCGCGCCCGACTACGTGATGGTGTCGGAGCGCAAGCGCGACGCCTTGGTCGACGAGCTCAAGCGCTCGATCGGCACGATGTACGGCACCAGCGACGAGGCGCGCCGCACGTCGAAGGACTTCGCGCGGGTGATCAACATGCGCAACTTCGATCGCCTCAGCAAGATACTCCAGGATTCGGTCGCGCAGGGCGCGCGCGCGGAGATCGGCGGCAACACGGAACCGGCCGAGCGCTACATCGCGCCGACGGTGCTGACCAACGTCAGCCCCGACTCGCCGGTGATGGCGGAGGAGATCTTCGGCCCGATCCTGCCGATCCTCACCTACAAGGATCTCGACGAGGTCCCGCCGTTCATCACGGCGCGCGACAAGCCGCTCGCGCTCTACGTGTTCGCCGAGAACCAGCACGCGATCGACACCGTGGTCGATCGGACCACCGCCGGTGGCACGTGCATCAACACCACCGTGATCCACTTCGCAAACGCGAACCTGCCGTTCGGTGGCGTCGGACCGAGCGGGCTCGGCAGCTATCACGGCGTCTTCGGCTTCCGCGCGTTCTCGCATGCGCGCGCCGTGCTCAAGCAAGGCTGGCCCGACATGCTCAAGGGCGGCTATCCGCCGTACGGACCGAAGACCGAGAAGCTGCTCAAGCTGCTGAAGAAGATCGCGACCTGACGTCTGCCGAGCACGTCCTGCTCACTTCGGTCGCCCGATGCGCGCGTAGAGCGCCGGCACGACCACCATGTTGAGCGCGGTCGCCGACAATAGCCCTCCGAGAATCACCACGCCCATCGGGGCCTGCAGCTCGTTCCCGGTCTGGTTGCCGGCGATCACGAGTGGGATCAACGCGAGCCCGGCGCAGAGCGCGGTCATCAGCACGGGCGACAGACGCTCGATCGATCCGCGCTCGACGGCCTCCTCGAACGAGGCGCCCTCGTGCTTCTGCAGGTGGTCGTAGTGGGAGATCATCATGATCCCGTTGCGGGTCGCGACCCCGAACAGCGTGATGAAGCCGACCAGCGAAGCCACGCTGAGCACACCGCCCGAGAGCATGACGGCGACGAGCCCCCCGATCAGCGCGAGCGGCAGGTTGACCATGATCAGGAGCGCGTTGCGCCACGACCGGAAGGCCAGGTAGAGCAGGACGAAGATGCCGATCACGACGCCGAGACCGATCAACCCGATGGTCTTCGACGCGGCGCGCTCGCTCTCGAACTGGCCCCCGTACACGAGGTAGTAGCCCTCTGGGAGCTTGACGTCGCGCGCGATCGCTTCCTTGATGTCCGCGATCACGCTGCCGAGATCACGGCCGCTGGTGTTGGCCGAGACCACGATCTTCCGTTGCACGTTCTCGCGGGAGATCGTGTTGGGACCGAGGTCGTCGCGGATCGTCGCGAGCATCCGGAGCGGAAGCTTCGCGCCGGAGGGCGTGTCGATCACGGTGTTCCGGATCGCGTCGAGGTTGGCGCGCGCATCATCGCGGTAGCGAACGAGCACGTCGTACGTGCGTTGCTGTTCGAGGACCTGCGTGACCTTGGTGCCGGCAAAGGCGGTCTCGATCGCTTCGGCGACCGTACCGGTGTGGAGCCCATAGCGTCCGATCGCTTCGCGGTCGATCTTGATCGTGAGCTGAGGAACATCGACCTGCTGTTCGAGTGAGAGGTCGACGATGCCCTCGATGGGCTTCATGGCCGTCTCGATCTGGGTGGCGGTCGCCCGCAACTGCGTCAGATCCTCACCGAACAGCTTGATCGCGATGCTCGCGCGCGTGCCCGAGAGCATGTGATCGATGCGGTGTGCGATCGGGCCGCCGATCGTGCAAACCACACCCGGGACTTGCGTGAGCTTCTGGCGAAGCTCGTCGAGGAACTCCTCTTTGGGCCGATCGGTCGAGCGAAGGCGAACGTCGATCTCGGCAGCGTTGACATCCTGCGCGTGCTCGTCGAGCTCGGCGCGACCCGTCCGACGTGCGGTGGAGACCACCTCCGGAAACGACAGCAAGATCTCTTCGACCCGCCGACCGAGTCGGTCCGACTCCGCGAGAGATGTGCCGGGCAGCGTGATGGCGCCAACGGTGAGCGCACCCTCGTTGAACTCGGGCAGGAACGTGCGCCCGAGGAAGGGCACCAGCGCGAAGGCCGCGGCGAGCAACGCGACGGCCGCGATGCCGACGATCTTGGGGTGCTGGATCGAGCGCCTCAACACGGGCCGATATGCGCGCTTGAGCCAGCGCACGAGGAACGTGTCGGCGTGATCGAGCTTGCTGCGCTCGGTGAACACGAAGGCACACAGGGCCGGCGTGACCGTCATCGCGACCAGGAGCGACGCGAAGATCGCCACGAGGTACGCGTACCCGAGTGGTGCGAGGAGGCGGCC
This sequence comes from Haliangiales bacterium, assembly GCA_038325805.1. GTDB lineage: Bacteria > Myxococcota_A > Polyangia > Haliangiales > Haliangiaceae > JABFXX01. The sequence continues at coordinate 6,855 of JBBQJJ010000294.1, read as the reverse complement.
TTCGACGTTGGACAGGAACAGGAGCGGCACGAACACGATCATCACGATCAGCGTGGCGAACACGATCGACCCGCGGATCTCGCGCGACGCGTCGTAGATCACGCCGGTGACCGGTCGGCGAGTACCGTCTGGAAGTCTGCGGTTCTCACGCAGTCTCCGGAACACGTTCTCGACATCGATGATCGCGTCGTCGACCAGCGCGCCGATCGCGATCGTCAGACCACCGAGCGTCATCGTGTTGATGGTGACGTCCTGGGTATCGAGCACGAGGATCGCGACGAGCAGTGATACCGGGATGGAGACCAGCGAGATCAGCGTCGTCCGAACGTCGAGCAGGAACAAGAACAGGATGATCGCGACGAGGATCGCGCCGTCGCGCAACGAGACCGCGACGTTGCCGACCGCCGTCTCGATGAAATCGGCTTGGCGCACCTTGTTGCGCTCGATCGTCATCCCAGCAGGCAACGTCTCCTGGATCGCGTCGAGCTCGCGATCGATGCGCTCCGTCAGCTCGAGCGTGTTCGCGCCGGGTTGCTTCTGGATCGCGACGACGACGGCTGGCTGACCGTTCGACGAGCCCTCGCCACGGCGAATGCCCGGCCCGACCTCGACCTTCGCGACCTGGCCGATCAGGATCGGCGCCCCCTCGCGCGCGACGATCGTGGTCTGTTCGATGTCGGCGGCAGACGAGATCCGCCCGACACCGCGGATCAATGACTCCTGCCCCCCGCGCACGAAGAACCCACCCGTCGAGTTCTGGTTCGACGCCTCGAGTGCCTTCTCGACCTGGTCGAGCGTGACATCGAAGGCGCGTAGTCGGTCGGGATCGACCTGCACCTGGTACTGCCGCACGCCGCCACCGATCGGCACGACCTGGGCGACCCCAGGCAACGCCAGCAAGCGCCGGCGCAGCACCCAATCCGCCGTACTGCGAACGTCCACCAACTCGTGCTTGTCGCTGCGCAGCGCGACGAACAGGATCTCGCCCATCACCGACGAGATCGGAGCCAGCGTCGGCGGTGCGAGATCTGGAGGCAGCTGGCTGCCGACGAGCTGGAGCTTCTCGTTGACGATCTGCCTCGCGACGTAGATATCGGTCCCCCAATCGAACTCGACCCAGACGATCGAGATACCGATGCCGGATGACGAACGCACGCGGCGCACACCACTCGCACCGTTGACTGCTGATTCGATCGGGAACGTCACCAGGGTCTCGACCTCCTGCGGAGCGAGCCCATGCGCTTCGGTCACGACGGTGACCGTCGGCGCCGTCAGGTCGGGGAACACGTCGATCGGAGCACGCACGGTGACGTACGTGCCGTAGGCGACGAGCCCCAGCGTCGCGATCGCGACCAGCATGCGGTTCACGATCGCCCAGTGGATGATGCGGTCCATGGCTAGTGCGCGTGTCCGTGGGCAGGCACGGCGCCGGAAGCCGACGCCAACTTGACCTCGTAGGCTCCCCTGGTGACGACGTGCTCGCCGGCCTTGACCCCCTCGAGCACCTCGACCCATCCATTGGATCGAATGCCCACCCGCAACGGTCGACGTTCGAATGATTCGCCCTCGACCATGACGAACGCGATCGCCTTGCCGGCATCCTCGACGACCGAGATCTCCGGGATCGCGAGCGTCCTCTTCGGGGCACCGGTCGCGATCACCGTCTTCGTGAAGTTGCCGATCCGCAGCTTGCCCAGCTTGTTGTCGAGCTCGAAGATCACCGGTGCCGTTCGGGTCCTCGGGTCGATGACTCGACCGACCGTGACGAGCTTGCCGTTCTTGTCATCCACCGTGAACGGCTGCTCGTAGCCGTCGATCGTGAACCACGCCGCGCGCGCGTTCTCGACTCGCGGGAGATCCGCTTCGAAGACGCTGGCGACCAGCCACACCCGATCGAGGTCCATCACGGTGAACAGCCTCTGGCCTTCGTCGACGCCCTGCCCCGATGCCGCCTCGATCGACACCAGGGTCCCGTCGACGGGTGCACGGACTTGAAATTGCCGACCGCCACCCGCGCCGCGTGCGCCCGCATCGAACTGGCCGAGGCGACCCCGCGCTCCGCCGAGTCGCGCCTCCGCGATCGCGAGCCGGGTCTTGGCCTCGTCGACGGTTTTCGGCGCGGCGGCGTTCGCTGCGAGCAGGCGCTGTGCGCGCTCGAGCTCGGTGCGTGCCGCGGCCACCTCCGCCTCCGCGGCGGTGGCGTCGGCAGCCATCGTCGGGCGATCTCCGCCCGTGTTGCGCGGCGTGATGGTCGCGAGGACCTGATCCTTCTTCACCGGCATGCCGAGGAGTGGAACCGGCTCGACGAGCGCGACCCGTCCGGCCGACGGCGCCGTCAGCTGCGCCTCTTTGCCGCCCACGGGTCGGATCTCTCCGGTGGCGCGGACACCTCCTTGAAGGTCGCGCTCGGCGACGACGGTGGTACCGAAGTCGGTCTTCCAGGCCTGTTCCTTGAGGTAGGTGATGCGACCGGGCGCATCCTCTTCGTCACCGAGCGCGGCCCTCGCGGCAGCCTCGTTAGCGAACACCTCGCAGTCGCCGACCGCGAACGAGTCCTTCAGCTGCGGGCTGTCGATGGTGAAGGCGAGCGTGCACTTGCCGGCGACGGTCGGTTTGATGATCGGGCGGAAGATGCCGGGGTTCGAAGGTTCCTTGGCGTGCCCCTCGAGCGGTGCGCCGCCCTGCATGCTCAGGGTCAGCGTCGCGCTTCCTGCGATCACCGGCTTGCCATTGGCATCGACCGTGACGTGCGCAGCGAACCGCGTCTCCTGGCCGACGATCAGCGGCTTGTACTCCATGAACAGCTCGGTCTTGTCGGACCACACCGTCACCGCTTGACCCGGCAGCTCCGCGGCAGCGCCACTGCCATGCTCCTCGGGACCGTGCTCGTGTCCACGACCGCACGCTAGCGTGGTCGCGATCAGGACCGCCATTCTCATAGTCGTTGCCCCACTGCGAGCTCGAGCTCGCGCTTGTCACGTGCAACCTGGTAGCGAAGCTCGAGCGCACGCAGCCTGACCGCGCGGGCGGCACGATGTGCGTCGAGGAGCTCGACGACACTGGCGTTGCCTTCGCGATACGCCGTCTCCACCGCACGCAGGATCCCGTCGAGCTGATCGAACTGGCCGCGCTCGAGCTTGCGAGCCTGCTCGACTCGCGCGACCAGCGATGCATACGCGACTCGGACTGCCGCCGGGATCTCCCGCTCGAGGATGCGCGAAGCGGCGGTCGCGACGGTGCGATCGGCCGCGGCTCGCGCACGCGCACCCTGCCCTCGATCGAAGATCGGGATGCTCACTGTCAACCCGGCGACGTAACCGGTCCCGGTCTGGTCGCCGAGGTCGGCCGTCATCGCACCGAACATCAACGACGGCTGCGGAACCCATCCGCGCTCTGCCGCCGACACGCGCCGCGCGGCTCCCTCGATGCGCAGCCGCGCCGCGCGGAGATCGCCGCGGGTGACGGCCTTGGCGAGCAAGGCGTCGAGCGCCGGTACGGCGGGGAGCTCGAGCGTCGTGGTGGCGTCGAGCTCGCCGGTGCGGCCGACCAGCGCCGCCAGCCTGCCGCGGAGACGTCCGAGCTCGATGTTCGCCGTCGTGATCTCGTCGTCATGAGTGGCGAGCTCGACCTCGAACCGCTGCACCTGGTAGCCCGCTGTGTCCCCGGCGTTGCCGCGCTGCCGAGCGACCTCGACGACGCGGGCGAGCAGCGCACGTGCCCCGACCAGCAACTCCACCTGCTGGCGCGCCCGGGCGGCATCGTCGAACACGCGCAACGCTTCGATCACGAGCTCGAGCTCGCCTGCCACGGCAGCGCTCGTTGCCGCGCCCACCCCGGCCTTGGCCGCGGAGATCTCGCGACCCCGACGACCCGAGATGTCGAAGGGCAACGTGACGCGGAGGTAGTTCGTCGGCGAGCCGGTCCCATCGACGAAGGGCTCCTCTCGCTCGTAGCCGATGCTCGGGTTCGGACGAACGCGTGAGGCCGCGTCCTCGGCGCGCGCGGCCTCGATGTTCGCCGCTAACCCTGCGCGTCGAGGATCGTTCGCGAGGGCGGTGACGAACGTGGGCTCGTCGATCGACGGGACCTCGGCGTCGGCGCTACCTACTATCGACGATAGTAACAACGAGCAAACCAGCAGTCGTGGCATCAGGCGCATCGGTTATCCCAGCAGCGTTTCGAACGCGTGGTGAAGGGGTTCGGCAGCGAACGCAACACCGACGACAAGTGCGGCACACGTCGCGACGACGATCCTGGCGGTCAGCCGCGTGACTCGTTCTCCGAGCGGGCGATCGCCGAGGACGGCCTCGACCCGCGAGGCAAGCTCGGCTTGGCTCGGAGTGAGCCCGAAGCTGAGGGTGGGCCGGGTGGTCTGCAGTCGGAACAGCGACACCATCGCGCTCGCGACGGCCTCCGGCGAGCTCGCCTGGGCTGCACGTGCGTCGCAGACGCGCTCGCTCGCGGCCAGCCACGTCGCACGCGCGCGATCACCGACCAGCGGCGCTGCAACCAGCAGACAGAGCTCCAACCAACCCCGTGTCCGCAGGTCACCCTGCGTGACGTGCGCGCGCTCGTGCGCGACCAGCGCGGCGCGTTGATCTGCCGAGAGCGTGTTCCACACGCGGGTCGACACGTAGATGGATGGAGTCCAGCCGGCGACGAAGCAGAACGCGCGCTCGGACGTCACCAGGCGAACCCCGTCGAGCGGTTGACTGATCGCATGGAGCGCTCGAATGTTCCCGAACCCGCGCACGACGGCGAGTCCGACGAGCACGCCCCGCGCGAGCATCGTCGCGCCTACCAGCGACAGCGTGACCACGGCCGACGGCAGCTCGAGCCAGCCCGTCCCGTGGACGAGACAGAGGTGGGCATGATGGCCGTGCACCATGCAGTGATCCTCACCGAGGCTCGACTGGACGAGCAGCGCGACCGTCACGGCGACGGCGAGCAGCAGTGGAACGATCGCGACCACCACGGCGACCCGGCGCTCGAACAGTGGACCGATCCGAGCGATCCGGGCACCGAACATCGCGAGGCCGAGTCCACCGATGGCCGACAGCGTCCAGGCGCAGACCACGAACACCAGCGCGAAGCCCACGAGCGTCACTTGCGTCTCCGGTGGTTCGCGATCAACTCCTCGAGCTCTGCGAGATGGGACTCGTCGAGATCCGCAGCAACCTCGACGAAGGCCGCAAGCACGGGAGACGCGCCCTGCTCGAGCAGAGGCGTCAGCGCCGCTTCGACCACACGCTTCTGGTACTCGGCGCGATCCATCGCAGGCTCGTAGAGGAACGCGTTGCCGTCCTTGCGCCGACGCAGCAGGTGTTTCTTGTGGAGGCGATCCATGGTGGTCATGATCGTCGTGTACGCGTGCTCCTTGCCGAGCCGATCACACGCAGCGCGCACCGAGAGGGGATGCTCGCTCCACACGAGGTCCATCACGCGGGTCTCGAGCTCACCGAGCACCCGCGCTGCGCTGGAGAACGTGTGCATCCGCGTCGACGGTAGACGACGTCCCTACTATCGTCAATAGTAGGCACGTGAGGCACGCGATCACGACCGGTGTGCTGTTGGCAGCGGCCGCCGCGCTCGCCTTTGGTGTCACCACGCCGATCGTCGCGTGGGCTGGACGGTCGATCGGTCCCTTCACGACGGCTGCGCTGCTCTACGCGGGTGCGGCGATCATCGCGCTTGTCCTGCGCGCGATCAAAGGCAGGTCGGATGCGCCACTGCGGCGCAGTCACCTGCCGCGCGTGATCGTCGTCGCGGTGGTGGGTGGTGCGATCGCACCGACGATGCTCGTGTGGGGCCTGCAACGATCCGGCCCGACGATCGGCGCACTCCTCCTCAACCTCGAGGCCGTCTTCACCGTGCTGCTCGCACGCGCGGTCTTCCACGAACCGATCGGACCGCGTGTCGCGTTCGCGGTGGTCGCGATGGTCGCCGGTGGTGCCGCGCTGACGATCGACGTCTGGCAGGATGCGAGCTGGGGGGTGCTGGGGATCCTTGGCGTCGCCGGGGCCACGGCTGCGTGGGCCGCCGACAACACGCTGACGCGTCCGCTCGCCGAGCGCGACCCGCTGGAGGTGATCCTGGGCAAGGGCGCGATCGGTGCGCTGGTGACGTCGCTCGCCGCCGTGCTAGCCGGTGAACCCTGGCCGGACGGCTGGCAACTCGCCGTGTTGCTCGGCTGCGGAGCGACCGGGTACGGGCTGAGCCTGCGGCTCTATCTGGTCGCGCAGCGTCGGATCGGGGCGGGTCGCACGGGGTCGGTGTTCGCGCTCGCGCCGTTCATCGGTGCGCTGATCTCGTTCGCGCTCGGCGATCGATCGGGGGGGATGGGGGCGATCGTTGCCGCGGGGCTGTTCGCCTTCGGCGTCTACCTCCACGTCACCGAGCATCATGGTCATCCTCACGTCCACGAGGTGACCAACCACGACCACCTGCACCGGCACCCCGACGACCACCACACGCACGATCACGAGCCAGCCTTCGTCGGCGAGCACGCGCATCCTCACCATCACGATCGAGTCGCGCATGACCACGAGCACGCTCCCGACCTTCACCACGATCACGTGCACTGATGGAGGAGGACAAGCCCTCGCACCGCGGCACGCTGCTGTTGATCGCGCACGTGATCGCGATCTGCGTGTTGATCGCGTACGTCGTCAATCGCTAGGACGGGAGGGTCTGCCAGCGCTTGTCGAGCGCGGACCAGTTGAGGTTCGCGAAGAAGGCGTCGATGTATTTCGCGTGGGCGGCGCCATGGTCCAGGGCATACGCGTGCTCGAACATGTCGAGAGCCAGGATCGGCGTGCTCCCCGCGAGTGTCTGCGCGTGGCCTCCGGAGCCGAT
>JBBQJJ010000293.1:0-11115 GCA_038325805.1 Haliangiales bacterium | reverse complement strand
CGTCGCGATCACCGGAAGCAGCGCGACCACCCCCGCGAACAGGATCGCGAACATGTCGAGCGTCAGTGCCGACAGCAACAGCGGCGACCGGAACACGAAGCGAAAGCCGTCGCGCCAGTTCGACGCTGCGACCGCGCGACGAGGTGGCGTGGGGAGCGAGCGGTAGCACAGCGACGCGATCACGGCGGTCGCGCCGACGACGGCGTAGATCTCCTGCGGGTCGACGAGCACGAGCGCGAGGCCGGCGAACGCGGGCGCGGAGATCTGCGCGGTCTCCGAGACGCTCGACAGCAAGCGATTCGCGCGAGGCAGCTCCTCGCGAGGCCCGATGTTCGCGAGCAGGGCGCTGGTCGCTGGTGAGTGAATGGCGGAGACGCAGCCCTGACCGACGAGCAGCGCGAAGTACACCCAGACCGGTGCCGCGAGTGCGGACGCACAGGCCAGCCCGATGCCGACGGCCCCCGTCCCGAGCGCCGCGACCATCGCCAACCGTCGACGATCGAACCGATCCACGATGATCCCGACCGGGATGAACAGTGCGAGCACCGGCAGCACCTGCATGACGCCGACACCGGCGAGCACGAGCTTGTCGTCGGTGCGATCGTAGAGCTCCCACAACACGGTCGTGTTGATGATCGCGCGACCAAACGTGTTCAGCGCCCTCGCGGCGACGAACCTCCAGATCCGTCGACGAACGAGCTCGTCGGTCACGCCTTCGTAGCCCCCGACGGGAGCGTGCGTTGCGGCGTCATCTTCGAGCCATCGAGGTTGAAGCCCGCGACGGATTCCTCGAGGGAGAACGCCAGCTCGTGCAGGCGCTCGGCTTGCACGACCGACTCCTCGGAGCCGTGCACCATCTCCCCCGCGATCACGCGGACCGCGTCCATGCTGCGCGCGATCTCGTCGGACACCACCGCTTGCTCGTTGACCGCGACGGCCGTGTCCTTGACGACGGTGATCAGCTGCGACAGTCCCGTCAGCGTCGACGTCACCAGCTCGGAGCCGCCGATCACGTCGCGCGCACCGTTATCCATCGCGGCGATCGCCTCCTGCGTCTGCTCCTTGACGGTCTGGATCAGCGCCTCGATGTCCTTCGCCGATTGCCCCACCCGGCGCGCGAGCGACGACACCTCGTCGGCGACCACGGCGAAGCCACGGCCCTGCTCACCTGCATGTGCGGCCTCGATCGACGCGTTGAGTGCCAGCATCGACGTCTGCTCGCTGATCCGCTGGATCACCTCGACGATGTTGCCGATCCGCTTGCTGCTCGCACCGAGCTCCTTCATCTTCGCGGCCGCGAGATCGACCGACGCGCGGATCTCCGACATGCGCACCACCGCCGAGTTGACCGCGATGCTCGACTGCTCCGCGACCTGCGTGGCTTGCGCCGCATTCCCGGCGACCTGCTGGATCGAAGCCGACAGCTCGGTGACCGCCGCGCTCGAGCTCTCGATCTTCAGCGTCTGATCGCGCACGCCCGACAACATCTGGCGTGCGGCTGCGCTGATCTCCGCACTCGACGCACCGACGTGCAGCGCGGCGGACTGCACCCCCGACGCGAGGCCGTGCACGCGCGAGAACACCTGGTTGATATTCTCGGCGAGATCCGCCGTCTCGTCGGTCGAGCTGATCGCGATGCGCTGGGTGAGATCGGTTTCGCCCGCGAGCAGCTCGCGCGACTGCTTGACCATCTGCTTGATGGGTCTCGTGATCAAGAACCCCATCGCGAACGCGACCAGCAGGGACAGCCCGACGCCGACGATCATCTCGATCCACGGCAGCGAGCTCGCGGGATCGACGACCAGCGTGCGGCCTCGCATGATGTAGAGCTTGCCGATCGTCACCGGATCACCGTCGCGATACCCGTCGGCGTCCTCGGCGTAGAAGTCGTAGTCGCCGTCGGACAACCGGATGATCGCTCGCGTGTCGGTGCCGACGGTGACGTTGACGTAGCGGTCGGGCTGCATCGCCTTCGCCACGTCCTTGAGCTCGCCCGGCAAGGCGCTGGCGAGGACCGTGTTGCCATCGACGAACACCGGGCGATAGCGCAGCCCGACGTTGTCGTCGGTCTGATCGGCGTACTCGGTGACGAGCCGCTGCAACTTCACCGCGAGTACGACGCCACCCACCACGTCGGTGCTGCCGACCGCACGCACCGGCAGCGCGCTCATCAGGAACGCCGTCTTGTCGACGAGCTGGATCCGATGCATCACCGGATCTCCCTGCCGGGCCTTCTGGACGGCGGCGATCGTCGCGAAGGACTTGGGGTCGAGCGTCGAGTCCTTCGGCGACCACACGGGCCGCCCCTTCGGGTCGAACACCGCGATCGCATCGGGCTCCACCGAGTTCTTCGAGCCCAGACGCTCGACCAGCGCCATCGCCGCCGACGCGACCTCGGTGTCGTCGGCCGTCTCGCCCTTGGTCCGCCGGGTGAGCGCGGCGCGCAGCCGATCATCGGTGGCGACCAACTCGGCCGTCCCGGTCAGCGCGCGACCGAAGCGCTCCTGATAGAACTCGTAGCGCCGCAGCTGCTTGACCAGGAAGTTGCCGCGATCCTGGAACTGCGACTTCTGGCGCACCAGCCAGGCGCCGCCGAACACCAGCAAGCCGGCGAGTGCGAGGCACGCGATCAAGAACTTCGCGAACATCGGAACCCGCACCCGACGTGCAGCCCTGAGGAGCCGACGCTCTTCCTTCATCAGGGGAGACGGTACCTCCCGCGACTGTCTCCCGAACTTATCGACGGCACGAAACGCGCAGCCCGCCCGGGACCCACTATAATTTGGACTCCGTGGGTGTGTACGAGCTCCTCGACCTCGCGTTCCGGTGGGTCCACCTGATCGCCGGGATCATGTGGGTCGGCAACTCGATGCTGTTCAACTGGCTCGATCGCAACCTCGAGAAGTCCGTCGATCTGGACAAGCTCTCGCAGGGCAAGATCTACATGGTCCACTCCGGCGCGTTCTACGACGTCGAGAAGAAGCTCCTCGCGCCCGGCGCGATGCCCAAGACGCTGCACTGGTTCAAGTACCAGAACCTGATGACGTGGCTCTCCGGCATCGCGCTGCTGATCGTCGTCTACTACATGCACGGCGCGTCGTTCCTGATCGATCCGCGCGTCGCCGAGCTGACGCCGGCGGTCGCGATCTCGCTGTCGGCCGGCTCGTTGCTGTGCGGCTGGATCGTCTACGACGGGCTGTGGAACAGCTACGGCAAGCAGCACCCCGTGGCAGCGACGGTGCTGTCGATCGCGATGCTGTTCGGTGCGATCTACGGCTTCACCCAGGCGTTCGGCGGCCGCGGTGCGTTCATCCAGACCGGCGTCCTGATCGGCACGATCATGACCGGCAACGTCTGGATGTGCATCGTGCCGTCGCAGCACGCGCTGGTGAACGCCACCAAGAACGGCACCGAGCAGGATGCCTCGCTGTCGCTCAAGGCAAAGCAGCGCAGCATCCACAACAACTACTTCACGTTCCCGCTGCTGTTCATCATGATCTCGAACCACTTTCCGGCGACGTATCAGCACCATCTCAACTGGCTGATCCTGATCTCGGTGATGGTGGGCGGCGCCGGCATCCGCCACTTCATGAACACCCGCTACCTCGGTGGTGGCCTCGTGCGACCGACCGGGGCAGTGCTCGCACCCGCGGCGGGCATGGCAGGCATCGCGGTGGCGGGCATCCTGATCATCAGCCACATCAAGATCGAGTCGAAGATCGCCGACTACCCCGTGTCGTACGCCAAGGCTGCCGACATCATCAGCAAGCGCTGTACGCCGTGCCACAGCTCGTCGCCGACGGACGATCAGTTCAAGGTCGCGCCGGTCAACATCCGGTTCGACAAGCCCGACGAGATCCAGCTGATGGCGCCGCGGATCAAGGCGCGCGCCGTCGACAGCGACCAGATGCCGTTCAACAACAAGACCGGCATGACGCCGCAGGAACGCGCCGAGCTTGGCCGCTGGATCCTCGACGGCGCACAGCTCAAGTAGGCAAAGTCGGGCGGTCACCAAGATGTCATCGCAGGCGTGACCTCGCGGTGGTACGACAGGGCATGCGCGTCATCGGGCTCCTCGTGCTTTCCCTGATCTCGTCGCCGGCGTTCGCCGACGACAGCAGCGACGTGTTCCCGGGGCGCGAGCTCGACCAGGAACCGAACGTGTACATCTCCTCCGGTGCGATCATCGGCAAGGATCACTTCAGCTACGGCGGTGTGGTGATCGAGGCGGGTCGCCGGTTCGGCCGGCTGCGCGAGACGCCGCTGTTCATCCGCGGCATGGCTCACGGCGGCAACACCAGTGTCGAGGGCAACCCCGGCCGCGGGACGTACGTCGAGGCACGCGCCGGTGTCGAGGGGCGCAACTGCATGCGCGGCGGGATGCTGTGCGCGTCGGTCGGGATCGACGTCGGAATTCACCGTGGTCGCTACGATCGGGTCGAGTTCGACGAGCGAGGCCGGCCGATCGCGAAGCCCGTCACCGAAGCGCCCTCCGAGCAAGCAGCCTTCGACACCTTCAATTCGACGGTGATCGCCCCGCGCCTCACGCTCGATGGCGGTAATCGCGTCCGCGTGCGAGCCGTCCTCGAGCGGCCCTATCACCTACACGCCGGCGGTGGCGTCGGTGGAGTTGCTGGTTCGCTGATGCTCGGCCTCGGTTTCTAGTACCTTCGCAACGATGGCGCTGCGCGTGCGCGTGTGTCCCCTCGCCGAGGTCATGGACGGGCGCATGCACGGCTTCGCGGTCGAGGGTGTGACGTGGCCGGTGATGGTCGCCACCGTCGACGACGAGCTCGTGTCGTTTCCCGGTGTCTGCCCGCACGACGATGTCTCGCTCGTCGACTACGGCGTGGTCGAAGATCACTACCTGCGGTGCCGCGTGCACGGCTATCGCTTTGACGTCCGCACCGGTGCGTGCGAGCACAACCCGAGCTTCCAGCTGCGCCGCTACAAGATCACGATCGAGGACGGCGAGATCTGGGTGGATTTGATTTGAACCCCCGGTCACGGGACCCCGTCCCGGGTTACCGTGATGGCCTCGTGTCCGGCGATGCCGATCAAGACCTCCTCGAGAGCTGGCGCGCTGGCGATCAGAAAGCAGGTCGCGATCTGTTCGCGCGCTACTTCGATCAGCTCTACCGGTTCTTCTCGAACAAGAGCACCGAGCCCGACGAGATGGTCCAGGCGACGTTCCTCGCGCTGGTCAAGTCGCGCGATCAGTTCGCGGGCCGCTCGACCTTCCGGACCTACGTGTTCACGATCGCGCGCAACGTCCTGCACCGGCAGCTCCGCACGATCGTGCGCGAGCGCGACTTCGATCCCGCGCTGTCCTCGATCGCCGAGATCGCGACGTCGATCCGCTCGCGCCTCGCTCGCGAGGACGATCACCGGCGGCTCTGCGATGCGCTGCGCACCCTCTCGGTCGACAGCCAGACGCTGCTCGAGCTCCACTACTGGGAGGGCATGGATGCGGACGCGCTGGCCGAGGTCTTCAAGGTGGAGAACCAGACGATCCGTGCTCGGCTCAGCCGCGCCCGCGCTCAGCTGCGCGAGAAGATGGCCGGCGACGAGCAGACGCTGTTGACGTTCCGGCCGTAGCCGCTGATCAGCGGGCCACGCGAGGATGCTTGGCGAGCCACGCCACGAGCTCTGGTCGCTCGACCGAGTCGGCCGGCAGCTCGGCGAGGCTGCGGGTCACGAGGTCATGCGCGCGGGTGAGATCCAGCGTGCTGGCGACCGGACTCTCGACCAGCCGCTTGGCGAGCGCGAAGCGTGCGGCGCTGAGTCCCAGGAGGTCCTCGGGCGGTGAGCGATCGAGGAGCATGACCGCGAGCTCGCCCTCGCGGACGCCCTGCGCGAACTGCTTGCGGACCGCGGCGATCTCCGACAGCTCGGTATGTGCTCGTCCCTGCATCGAGCGGTTGCCGATCTTGTCGTAGGTCGCGAGTGCTCCCGTCGCGTTGGAGCTCGCCTCGTCAACGCGCCCGAGCATCCGCAGCGTCGTGGCGAACGCGAGCGTGTAGTTCGCGGTGTACAGGTGCTCGACCCCGCGGAGCTTGGTCGACAACGCCGCAGCGGCCTCGAACGCTCGAGCAGCATCCGCGATCCGGCCCTCGTGGTAGGCGATCTCCCCGATCACGTTGTCGACCGACGCGATCAGGTTGTGCGCCGTGCCGACGGTCTCGACCAGGAGCTCGCGAGCGCGCGTCGCGTGCTGCTTCGCGTCGGCGATGCGTCCCGCGTCGGACTCGGTGCTGGCGATGTTGAACAAGGTCTGGGCATAGAGCCGGTGATGCTCGCCGACGCGGGTGCGATAGATCTCGGCCGCGCGATCGAAGTACCGGAGCGCCTCGGTCAGGCGTCCCAGCCGGCTGTACCCGACACCCAGGTTGGCGGTGGAGATCCCGGTCATGATGTCGTCGGGGCCGAACAGTTGCGTGCGCAACTGCACGGCGCGCTCGGTCTGCGCGATCGCCTCGGTGAGCCTTCCGAGGTCCGTGAAGATCGCACTGACGTTCCCGGCGAGGAGCGCCTCGATCTCGCGATCTCCGCCGAGGCCCTGGATGCGCGCCCCGGCGTCGCGCTGATACTCGAAGGCTCGGTCGTGGTTGCCGAGGTTGTGGCCTACAAGCCAGACCAGCTCCGCGCGTGCGGTCGCTGCCAATGCGCGGTCCCCGCCCGCATCGGCGGCGTAGCCGGCCTCGATCATGACGTCGGCCGCACGCTGGAACTCGGTCAGGTTGTCGAGGGTCTTCGCCTGCTGGAACAGCGCGTGTGCGAGCGTCGGAGCGTACGCGGTGACCTTGGCCTCGGGCACGATCTTGTCGAGCTCCGCGAGCTGCACACGATACTTCCCGGCGAGCCCGAGCGCGCGGTTGCCGGCGAGTCGAGTCTCGAGACGATCGACCGTCGCGCGCGTCACTGGGTTGTCGGGCACCGGGACTGGTGCGAGCAGCGCCTCGCGATCAGCACAGGTCTCGATTCGCGACAGCGCGTTGGCGGCGCGTGGGGCATTCGAGGTGGTGTCCGGATCGGGGCGCTCCAGGATCGAGACCAGCGACGCGAGCTCGGCGAGCCGACGATCGAGGCAGCTCATCCGGAGGTCGAGCAACGCCTCGCTCTGGGTCCTGCTCTTGGTTGCCTCGCAGGTGGTGCGGTGCATCGCGGACCACGCGCCGGCGTAGGCATCGAGGCGGGCTGCCACCACCTCGAAGGTCTCCGCGGCCCCCGGCTTGTTCGATGCGAGCAGGGCCGCGCGGACTGCAGCGGTGCGCTTGTCGTTCCACGCCGCGCTCACCCGTTCGACACCCCCATCACAGTCCGCCTCGGCTTGGTCGGTCGCGCCGCGCATCACCAGCGCACCGGAGATCGCCGCGATCGCGACACCGGCGCCCACCATCGCGCGACGCCGCCAGCGCGTCGCAGGATCGAGCCCGAGCGCTTGCACCAGCGCGATCATGGAGGGGAACCGCTTGGTCGGATCGTCGTCGGTGCCGCGACGCAGGATCGGCTCGATCCATCGCGGCACCTTGTCGCCGAGGCCTTCGCGCAGCGAGACGCACAACGCGAACTGATCGACGCTCGCGGTCACCGGCCCGGGCTGCTGCTGCTCCGGCGCCATGTACCCGCGCGTGCCGCCGATCGATGGCTGGGTGCCAAGGGCGTGGGCGAGTCCGAAATCGAGGACGCGCACGCGACCGTCGGCGCCGACGATCGCGTTGTCGGGCTTGAAGTCGCGATGCACCAGCCCTTCGGAGTGAGCAGCCTCCAGTCCCTCACCGGCCTGCCGATACGCGCGGACCAGTGCCGCGGCCGTGCTGTCCTTCGCGTACTCGCGGAGCGTCTTGCCGCGCACCATCTCGATCACCAGGAACACGCCCTCCGGTGCGTCGAGCACGTCGTAGATCGGCACCACGTGCGGATGCGAAAGCTTCGCGAGTGTTTGCCCTTCCTTTCGTGCGAGGGCTCGCGCCGTGGCATCGCCCGCGGTCGCCAGCTTGAGCGCCACGGCGCGGTTGAGCTCGGGATCCCACGCCGACCACACCACGCCCATGCCACCCGCACCGGCGCGCTCGAGGATCGTGAAGCGCCCGACCTTGACCGGAGCCGGCACGTCGCCGAACAGCGCCGCTTCGGTGCGCGCGCGCACCATCGCGCGATCCACCGGATCGGCGACCGCGGGGGCGGTGCGCAGCAGCTCTTCGGAATCCGCCAGAGCGTCAGAATATCAGCGCTCGGTAGCGCTTCGTACAGGAGTGTTGCGCATTTCACCTGTGATTTCATTAGATTATGAATTCGCTCGTCACGATTCAGCCGACGTGACTCTATCCAGACTGCCTATGCTCCGAACTCTCCTGATCGCGACCGCCGTCGTCTCCTGCGTCCAACCTGACGAGCCCGAGCTCGGCGCCACCGAACAGGAAGCCTCGTGCCCGATTGGAAGGTGCGGCGGTAACTCGCCGCTGATCGGTCCATTCAAGGCGGAAGAGCTCAATGAGGCCGGGGTCGAGAACAGCTCTCGTGTGAGGCTGCTCGGCTACATCAAGCCCGGAACGAACTGCACCGTCAGCCGGAAATGCAAGGTCGATGTGCGCGGCTACCAGATGTTCGTCAAGGACATCTACGGCAATCAGATGACGGCTGGCGCGCTGGTCGGAGGCTATCTCCAGGTCTGGCAACCCGGCGACCTCAACTTCTCTCCACCCATTCCAGCTGGCGAGGCGAGGATTTATCTCAACACCTACTCCACTGCGGCGCGGTTCTGGCAATACCCGTACGAGCCGCTCGATTCCTACGATCTCGTCTACGAGATTCCTGGCATCGTCCGCGGCCCGCTGTGTGTGACCTCACCCAGCGTGATCGATGGCGAAGGCAACCCGTGGCTCCGCCGGTTCGAGGCGTTCTTCTACACCGGGGACCGCTACAACCAGGACACGATGACGGTCACCGCTAGCACCTACGCCGAAGCCGGTGATTGGTTCAATATCGCGTGCTCCGGCAGTGTCACTGCCAAGCTCCTCCTCAATCGCCACGCCACAGCTGGTCAGTCGGGCTCTGCGATCGTCACGACCCGTGCCCAGCGCCAGGCAATGTTGAAGATGTACACCGGGGACTTCTGCGGTGACGGCACGACGTACACCGTACAAGGGACCCCGATGCGGTGGGTGAGCAGCACCGGAGTAGCCGGACCGGTCGGCCCGACCCTCAACTCGTTCGAGTCGTACTGGAACGAGAATGGTGCTCTTTGCATGGATCGCCACCGTCTCGCCAGCTCGACGAACCCCGACGAAGCAGCGCTCGAGGGGATGATCAGGAACGGCGCGACGAACACCCCTCCCACCTGTCGTGTGATGGCCAAGTGCAGCGAGATCTCGATCCCTGCGGGGGTGGCCTACTTGATGACGGCAAGCCCGGCGATGCCATAGCTCACAACGCGTCGAGCACACGTCGCCGTCGATGCATGATCGCTGGTGAATCCATCGACGAGATCTTCGAGAGCAGGTCGCGAGCACGCACGCGATCACGCTCCATCGCAGCACGATCGTCGAGGGCGCGGTGAGCGAACGCGGACACGATGCTGGCGTCGAGCGCCGTGCCCTTGACCCAGAATGGCGCGTCGTCGGCGACCATCATGCGAGGCGCGAGTAATGTCAGCACTTCTTTAGGTGCAGTCTTGACCAGACGAAGTGCCGCCAGGACGTCGCGCCGCTCCGGCTCGTTGGTCAAATTCGCCTCGAGCCCCGCTGAGATCGCCGCATCCATTGTCGTCTGGTCACGATCGACGACCGCCATCCAGCTGAGCTCGTACATGCATTCCCCGATCTCGTCGCGATGATCGGGATGCAGCTCGCGCAACGCGAAACACGGTCCCTTCATTTGCTCTCGAGCACCCGGCGAATCGATGAGCATCGCGCTCAGAATGCGGGCCTGGAAGACCGAGGGGTGGTTCGGGCCAAGGAGTCGAGTCCGGGCCTCGATCAGCTCGCGACCGATCGTGCTCTGGCGCACCGGGTCGTCGGTCACCAGCAGCAGATTGAGCAACACGACGGTCAGTTCGTTCGCACCTGGTCCCGTCAGCTTCGTCGATTCGACACGCGCTCGTTCGAACGCCGCCCGCGCCGCCGGTCGATCACCACGCGCGAGCGCGATGCCTCCGAGGTTGTTGTGCAGCAGCGCACGGACGAACGGCACGCGATCCCCGATCCTCGCGGTGATTGCTTCGATCACCGCGAGGCCGTCCGTCGAGTCCCGCGCGTCGGTCGTCGTGGTTGCCGCCCACGAGCCCCTCGCGAACGCCTCGACGGCGAGTGGCTCGTCGTTGACGCGGATCGCGAGCAGCATCGCTTCGCGAAAGCTCGCGGCACCGCGATCGGCGCGCGACAACGCGAGGTCGATCCGCCCACGGGCGAGCTCGGCCCGCGCGATCAACGGCGAGTAGCGCAGCGCGCGGGCACGCAGGAGCGCGGCGTCGGCGTCGCGGATCGCCGGCTCGACGTTACCAGCATCGCGCTGCACGTCGACCTGCGCGATCAACGCAGCGATCGCAGCGGCCTCCTGCGCCTGCGGCATCGGTGGTGGCTCGACCGGAGACAGCAGGACATCATCGCGACCGCACACGGCGAGCTCTGGAAGGTTACCGGTGGCAACGACGAGATCCGGCACGCCCTCCGAAGTCACCGACGACAACACGTCGCCCACCTTCGCGAGCGCCGCGCTGCGGATCGCGAGGCACGCGAGCCGGCGATCGAATGACGCCGGCGACAGCTCGCCGCGCCGATGCGCCTGACACGACGCCTGGTGTAGCGACGCCCAACCAGTCGCATAGCTGTCGAGGCTCGCCGCGATCTGCGGAGTGGTCTCGCGTGCGTACGTCGACAGCCCCGCGAAGTGAACCGTCGCCGCCGCCCGACGCGCCGGTCCCCAGCTCGCCGCGATCGTCTCGGCCGCGCCCTCGCACGGATCGACCGCCTGCTGGGTCTTGCCGACGGTGAATGCGATCGCCGTGGCAGCGAGCCCCGCGACTCCAACGCCGACCAACGCACGCCGTCGCCACCGCGTCGCCGGGTCCAGGCCGAGCGCGTTGACCAGCGCGATCATCGACGGGAACCGCTTCGC
>JBBQJJ010000292.1:0-11184 GCA_038325805.1 Haliangiales bacterium | reverse complement strand
TCCGTTTTCACCGCGAGTTCTAACCCCAGAGCTCACCTCGGTTGACCTCGAGTCTTCCGGCTTCGCCGGAAGACTCGGTCCTCCAGGCTGAGCTCTGGAAGTAGGGTTCGCGCGATCGCGCTCACCCGGTCGATTGTCTCCGGGGTCCCCGGCTCGAGGACGAGCCACCCCGTTCCCCATCAGTCGCCTGGTCGCAGGATCGACACAGGCGAACTCTGGGGTTTGATCGAGTCGAGCCAGGCAGAGACCTTGATCGCCAGGGAATCGTCGGTCGCCCCGTCGCCGTAGTCGCGCAGGCTGGCGGGATGGTCGGCGTGACGGCCGAGTAGATGATCGAGATGCGGCACGTCGAGGATCGTCGTCGCACCGCGAGCGAGCTCGGCGATCCGCGCCTGATCTGCTGCATCGACCACCCAATCATACTCACCTCGCACGACGAGGACCGGGACGTCGATCGCACGCCAGGCGGCCTCGAGCTCGAGGCCGGCGAGCTGCGCGTGATAGCTCGCAGAACGACCGTTGAGCTCGCCGGTCACGGTGAGCCGCTGCATCGAGCCGAGTGCTTCGAGGATCTCGTGCTCGGGCGTATGATGGCTCTCGAGCTGACGCCGCACGCTGTCGAGCAGGCAGTCGATCCACGGCATCACCGGAGCGCCGTACACCACGATCCCTCGGACCTCGTCGACGTTCGCCGCGACGAGCGGCGCCATCATCCCGCCCACGGAATGGCCGAACAGGAACAGCGGCACCTGCTCGGCGCGGGCGCGACCACGGGCGTACTCCAGCATGGCGCGCGCATCGCCGCGCTCGGTCTCGAAGTCGATCTCCCGGCACGGTCCGCCCTCGCTGTCGCCCACGCCGCGCTTGTCGAAGCGGATCGATCCATAGCCGGCCGTGGCCCATCCTCGCACCAGCGCATCCAGCGGCGACTCGACTGCGAGCGTGTGCTCGATCGACTCGCACGCGATCCCCTGGAGCACCAGCACCAGGCCGCGCGTGGTGCACGCGTCCACTTCGATGATCCGGAGTCGAGCGCCTGGCACGGCGAGCTCGCCAGCGCGTTCGCTCGGTCGCAAGGGCATGGGCATCGTCTCGACGATCGCGGCGTGGCGGTCGTCGTGACGGAGATAGACGAGCTCGGTGGTGGGCGCAGCCCCGGCGTGCCGCAACGCCGCCGTCAGCTCGCAGAGATCGCGCACCGGTCGGCCGGAGATCGAGAGCACCAGATCACCACCCTCGAGCTTCGCCGCCGCCGCCATGCCGGTCTCTGTGACTCCCGCGAGCCGCACACCATCGCCGGGGAACGCCTCGCGGTCGTCGGGGAGCTCGGCACCAAGCACGGCGCGACGCGGCAGCACTAGACCACGCGTGTATCATGTCCGTCGGCGCCCATGCGCTTCGCATTCCTCCTGCTTCTCGCGTGTGGCGATGGACCGAACAGGACCACCGTTCGAGGAGAGCCCACGCTCGAGACCTTCGAGAGCAAGATGTGCGCATGTCGCGATGCCGCCTGCGCGAAGGCGGTCGTCGTCGAGATGGCCGCGTGGAGCAAGAAGGTGAAGGCGGTACGCGACAACGTCGAGGACACGGCGAAGACGATGCAGCGCTACAACGCGTGCATGATCACGGTGACGCGCAAGCGCTGAGTCAGCGACGCTTCTTGTAGAGATCGCCGCCGGGCTCTTCGGGCTTCTTCACTGGAGGCGCGACCACCGGCGGCTTCGCAACCACGGGCGGCTTCGCAACCACGGGCGGCTTCGCAACCACGGGCGGCTTCGCAACCACGGGCGGCTTCGCAACCACCACGGGCGGCTTCACAACCACCACGGGCGGCTCCTTCGTGATCGGCGCGTTGTTGTCGACGATGGCCGGGTCCTTCGCGACGGGTTCCCTCGCGACCGGTGCCGACTCGACCTTCGACTCGACCCTGATCGGATCCGCTGTCGGATTCGTCTCGGGCGGCGTCGGCAAGGGCTGCACGGCGGTGTCGACCACCTTCTCGGTGTGACCCCCGATCCAACCCTGCGACGATGCCACGAACGCACCGCCACCTCCGAGCCCGAGCAGGATCACCGCGGTCGAAATGATCACCAACCCACGGCGCCGTGGCTTCTCCACCGGCATCGCCACGACCTGGCCACTGCTCGCGCCGATGCTGGTCGAGGACTTCGATTGCGGATTCGCGACCGTCGGCATCGGCGTTGGCCGACCGAGGATCGTCGCGACTTCGGGTGACGACAGCGACGGCTGCGAGCTCGAGATCGGATGCGCCGCCTGTACCGGGCCCGTCATCCGCGCATCGACAGGGCGCGATCCGCGGCGACCGAGCAACCGCGCGGTCTGCTCGACGGCAGCCCGCGCTGCGACCGGGTCCGACGCGAAGGGCATCAGATCGAACGACAGCTCGGCGACCGTCTGATAGCGGCGCTCGATCGGCTTCTCGAGACAGCGGAATACGATCTGGCGCAGCCCGTCGGGAACGTCGGGGCACTCCATCGCCACCGGCGGATCCATGCCGACCTTGAGGCAGAGCTCGGAGTAGACCTCGGAGCGAAACGGTCGTGCGCCCTCGAGTAGCTCGTAGAGCACGACCCCGAGCGACCAGATGTCACTCCGTGCATCGGCCTCGCGCGATGACCGCATCTGCTCGGGTGCCATGTACGACGGCGTGCCGATCACCGATTGCGTGCTCGTCAGATCGCTCGTGCCTTCGGGTGCGGTAGCGATGCCGAAATCGAGGACCTTGAGCACCGGCGATTGGTTCGGCGGCTGGGTGACGAAGAAGTTCGACGCCTTGATGTCGCGATGGATGATGCCGAGCGAGTGCGCCTCGGCGATCGCTTCGCAGGCCTGGAGGATCAGATCGACGGCGATCGACGGATCTTGCGCGCCGTGGTGCTTGATGATCGCGTTGAGGTCGGCGCCCTCGAGGTACTCCATCACGATGTATGGGACCTGCGTATCCGGGAACCGCCCGACGTCGTGAACTCGTGCGACGTGCGTGCCCTTGAGCTTCACCGCGGCCTTCGCCTCGCGAAGAAAGCGCGCGACGATCTCCTGGCGCTCCATCATCTCGGGGAGCAGGCACTTGATCGCGACAAAGTCCTCGAGGTCGATGTGCTTGCACTTGAGCACCACGCCCATCCCGCCTTCACCGATCAACGAGACGACGAGGAACTTGCCGAGGAGCAGCGTTCCCGGTGCGGGATAGCGCTCGGCTCGGACCACTTGCGTCTCGATCTCGTCGAACTCTCGACCCACGACCTCGATTGTAGGCGATCCGTTAGCGCCCTTCCACGATCGGAAGCGTGGTGAACGAAGCCGTACAGTCGCACCAGTGTAGGTGGGGCTACGGGAATGTCGTGATGCGCGCGAAGCCGCCGAGGTTCGGATCCGGCGACAAGCCGCTGCAGATGCCTGTGGATCCACCGGGATCCATCACACCGTCGAGCAGGAACTGGTTGTTGCCGTTCGCGTTGTAGCCGGCCGCGGAGATCGTGATCGTGTGCAGCAGTTCGCTCGGCACGCAGTTACACGAGGAGTCGTCGGCGTTCATCGTGATCGTCGAGGGTTGACCGTTGAGTCGCCCGGTCGTCGTGTACTGGTTGACGCCGTAGTAGGTCGGATAACAGTCGATGCCGCGGTTAAACGTGATCTGGATCGTCGACGGTTGATACGGCGACGCGTCGTTCCATTGGAAGCCATAGGGCTGGGCGTTGCACCCGTCGTAGACGTTCTCGCCGAGGCCGTCGCACGACGACCCCTGATTGAGGAGCAAGCTCGCGTCGATCGTGAACGACCGCGGATCGAACTTACAGTTGCCGTTGCAGCCTGCGCCACCATCGCACTGCTCGACCCCAGCACGCACGAAGCCGTCACCACAGAACGCGACGCGGCAGTTCACGCACGCATCGTTGTTGTTCGCGTTGCCATCCTCGCACTGCTCGCCGCGCAGCCCGTTGACCGTGCCGTCACCACAGAACGCGGTGGTGCAGTTGACGTCGCAAGCTGCCGTGCCCGACGTTCCACCGTCGCATTCCTCGCCGACGTCGGTGATCGTGTTGCCGCACGCCTCGTTCGACTGACAGTTCGCGCTGCAGCCATCGCCGCCTTGCAGATCGCCGTCGTCGCAGGTCTCGCCCTTCGCGAGATCGATGACGCCGTTGCCGCAGGTCTCGTCGCTCTTGCAGTCGTTGCTGCAGCCATCACCGCCGAGCAGATTGCCGTCGTCGCAGGTCTCCTCCGCGGCTTCGTCGATCACGCCGTTCCCGCACGTCTCGTCACTCGTGCACTCGGCGCTGCACCCGTCGGCATCGGCGGTGTTGCCGTCGTCGCAGACCTCGCTGCCCTCGACGAGGCCGTTGCCGCACTCGGGGTCGAGTGCCGAGGGTTGGTCGTCGGCGCGCTCCGCGACGTGGATCTCGCACGCTGCGAGACACAACACGATCGCCAGTGCACGCCCCATCATGTCCATGCTACGCGCACGCACGGCGCGTCAGCAACCCTCTTCGACGATGTGGATCAAGACGTTGCTGACCGAGCGGAGGTTCTCGAGCTTGCACCGCCGACCCATGCGGAATCCCTCGAGACTGAACGGCCCCGCCGGCATCCCGGCGAACGCCGTCCCACTCTCGCCGGTCGCCATCGCGGCTGGATCGAGCGTTCCAAACGGCTCGGCGCCGAAATACGCAGCCCACGGGATCGTGCCCGGCGGGTTCGTCAGTGGCGATCCCGAGTCGACGGCGACCGCCTCACCGGCGACCGGCGTGAGGTTCGTCGACGTGTACTGCACGAGATATCCGCCCGTGGTGTTGTCGGGTGGAATCGCCAGCTGCGTCGCCCACTCCACCGTCGTCGACTGCAGCACCGCGAAGGCGGCGAGCCCGCGGTCCTCGCCGACCTCCGCGGGTCGGTTCAGCACCAGCCGCGCGCTCGGTTGAAATCCGCTGAGCGCGTTGAACGTCACCGCGATATCGATCACCGTGCTGTCGAGATCGGGCACCACGAACCGCCCGCAGTCGTCGATCGATCCGGCGATCGCTTTCTCCGCTGCACCCTCGAACAACGCCTGCGCGGGAAGTCCCGCCACCTGGAGGGCGCACGGGCCCTCGACGTTGCCGGCAACACACGCCTCGCCCGTCGGTGCCGCGACCCGCAGCGGTTCGCCGCCCGTCGCGAACACCTGGCCGCACGCGGAGCGACCGGTCGACGACGTGCACGCCACCGGCTCCCCATCGCAGACCCCTGGCGCATCGGTTCCCGCGTCGGTCTCGCCGAGCTTGGTCTTGTCGAGGCCGAGCACCTGTGCGCAACCTCCGAGCAGCAGCAGCAAGCACGCCATCGCGAGCCTCACAGCTTGCCTCCAAGCGTGACGCCGAAACTGTCTGGCCCGACCTGCGGCGACAGCACGATCTGCTTCTCGGTGATCTTGGGCGTCTTGCTCGTCAGCACGAACCACAAGCCGACGCCGACCAGCGCGACGCCTCCTGCGCCGACGAACGTCATCGCGTTCGCCTTGTTGCGCGCACTCCTCGTGGCATCGAACGCATCCCGGGTCTCGCAGGTGTTCATCGGACACCCGACGAGTGCATCGGCGTAGTCCTGCCGCGCGACCAACGAGACGTAGCCCGCGACGCCGAGCGCCACCCCCCCACCGACGAGCATGCCGACGCCGCCGTAGAACGTACCCTTCTTGCGCTGACCGCCTTTGACGATCAGCTTCACCTCGGGGCGAGGCACGTCGACCGTGACCCTCTTTTTCTCGCCGGGTTGGACGTCGACGATCGTCTCCTTCGGTGGTCTGTTGGCGAGCCGTGCGAGGATCGTGTGCTTGCCGGGCTCGACGAGCTGCTCCTCGACGATCTTCGCCCTCTCGATCTCGTTGCCGTCGAGCATGAACGTGGTCGCGGGGTCGGCGTCCTTCGGGATCTCGACGATCAGGTACGGCACCTTCGGTGCGAGCTCCTCGACCTTCGCCTGCGCTCCCTTCAAGCGATCGTCAGCGTGTTGCTTCGCCATCTGCTCGGCCTCGACGTACCAGCGGTACGCGGCCGTGGGCTTGCCCCAGGTCTCGTAGCAGAGCGCGATGTTGAGCAGCGTCCCGATCGCCGGATCCGAGGCCTGACTCTGCTCGAACGCGGTGCACGCGAGCGCGTACTCCTTCGCGGCGAGGTAGCGGCGACCGTCCTCGAACAGCTTGTCCGCGCGGAGCTTCTCGGGCGTGACCGGCGGATCCGGTGGCTTCGGTGGCTTCTTCGGTGCGGGAGCCTTCTTCTGCGGCGCGGCATCGACGGGCAGGCAGATGCCGAGCGCGGCACCTGCCACGCAGATCGCGATCGCGACGGCGATGA
Organism: Haliangiales bacterium; assembly: GCA_038325805.1. Classification (GTDB taxonomy): domain Bacteria; phylum Myxococcota_A; class Polyangia; order Haliangiales; family Haliangiaceae; genus JABFXX01. The sequence goes on along the minus strand of JBBQJJ010000292.1, from coordinate 4,834 downwards.
CCCTCATCGCCGAAAATCATACCCGGTTCCTACCCGTTCAGCGAACTAGGACTCGCCCCGACCGTGCCGGAACCGTCACAGCGACGGTGCCGTTCGCCTTGACGGTGAACGTCTTGCCGTCGTTGCCCGGCATGATGTCCTTCAGGACGGTGCCCGCGGGGAACGTGGAGAGCACGCAGTCGCCGCCTTCGTCGGCCGGCGCGCAGCTCTCGCTGTCGACCTCGCCCGAGTTGAGGATGACGAGCGCGGTCTCGTTCGGGGACTTGCGCTCGAACGCGAAGATGCCGGCATCGCGGCGCGGACCGGCGATCGTCGTCGACCACAACGGGGCGACGGTGCCCTGGCGCAGCGCCTCACTATCTTTGCGCATCGCGATCAGACCCCGGACGAGCTTGAACGTCTCGTGATCGGTGGCGAACGGCGCGTAGCCCATCGTCTTGTTGCCGCCGAACATGTCCTCGCGGTTCTTCGGATCGACGCCGCCGGCGAACAGCTGCTCGGTGCCGTAATAGATGCAGGGGATGCCGTCCCACGTCATCAGGTACATCAGCGCGGCGCGAAGCACGTTGGGGTCGGACTTCTCGAACAGGAACCGCGGCAGGTCGTGGTTGTCGAGGAAGTTCACCATCAGGCTCGCGGGTGCGAGACCGACGCCGCCCTTGTCGGGCATCGCGTGCGGCGTGTCCTGGTACGTCGGACCCGCCGGGTAGCCATTCGTAGAGCAAAATGGATCGGCCGAGTTGCGACCCATCCGCGAGTTGTAGAGACACTCGAGGTTCTTGGTCGGCTGGTTCTGCGCGAACACCGCGTCGATGCCGCGGTACTTCTGCGAGAAGTAGAACATCGAGTCGAAGCGACCGAACGAACCGTCGGCGTCGCTGCCGCCCCACGTGTACGAGCCGATCAGCTCGTCGTTGCCGTCGAAGCCTTCACCGAAGATGAAGAAGTTCTCCTTACCGAGATCGTGCGCTTTCTTGCGCATCCGATCGTTGAACTCGCCCCAGAACCCACGCAGGTTGCGGGCGGTCTCGGGGCGATCGATGTGCTTGACGGTATCGATCCGGAAGCCATCGAAGTCGGCGACCTCGATCCTGTACTCGAACGACCGGATCAGCGCCTCTTTGGCGTCGGGGTTGTCGGTGTTGAGATCCTTGAGACCACCCGGGAAGTCGCCGCGGGTCTCCTGCTCGCGGACGAAGTCCTTCGTGTAGTCCTGCTCGTGCCACCACACATAGACGCGGCCCTTGCGGTTGTACCAATCCGCGTCGTCGAACCACGGCTTGTCCTCGGGCCAGCCGAACCAGTCGGGCGGGCGCGGTGGCGGCGTGCGATTGACCTCGGGCCAATCGGTGAAGCGAATGTCGGCGCTGCCCGAGTAGCCGAGCGAGGTCCAGCCCTGGATGCCCCGCGGGTCGTAGTCGGGATCCCACTCGATGATCCGCTCGAGGTAGCCCTGGCCGTCGGTGCAATAGGTCAGCTCGTCGATCGAGCACTGCGCCGGGTTCTGCTCGCAGATCTGCAAGCACGAGTGCGCGAAGCCACCGCCGCTGATCGTGTCGTCGGGTTGGCCGTTGCCGTTGATGTCGTAATAGAACAGCTGACCGACGTGGTTGGTGACGACGTCGAGGATCACGAGCATCCCCTTCGCGTGCGCCTTGTCGACGAGCTCGCGCAGCTTCGTCAGGTCACCGAAGTGAGCGTTCGGGCGCAGGAAGTCCTGCGTCCAGTAGCCGTGGTAGCTGGAGAACCCGGCGTCCTCCTCGGTGTTCTTGACCACCGGCGAGATCCACAGCGCGGTGACGCCGAGCTCCTGGAGGTAATCGAGCCGATCGATCACACCCTGCCAGTCACCACCGTGGTGGCGACCGGGGATGCTGGGCGCGACGTTGATATCGTTGTTCGGATCGCCGTTGTCGAACCGGTCGATCATGATCTGGTAGATGACCTGATCGCGCCAGTCGAGGCCGACGTTGGCCTGGTGGGGCGAGTCCGCCGGGTGCTCGAGATCGTTGGCGCCGCCGCAGGCGAGCAACGCCGAGCCAAGGATCGCAGCAACGAGACGTGACATCGGGTGCATGACGAGCACGATTCGTGCCCCGGGAAGGCCCGCAGGATCAACAGGTTATTGATGACAGACACCCTCGATCGTTGCGATCGGCAACAACGGTTGTTGCCCGTGCGAACCCGACGCGGCAACGCCCGTGGGCCGGCTTGCAATGTGGTCGCGTAACCCGGGTCGCCGCGCTACTACGAGGGATGGCTCAGCCGACCGCGAGTCGGGCAGGAATGGTCGCCCGCTTCGTGACTTTGATCATCCTGCGTGGCGCATGGCTGAGCTTGATGATCCTGACCCCGCTGTTCGGGTTCTGGCTCGCGTCGTCGCTCGCCGCCTACAACAACGGTTCGCAGTGGCTCAATCTGCTGCTCGGGCTGGCGCTGTTCCCGCTCGTGCCTGTCGGCTGGGAGTTGATCTCGGTGTGGCGGCGGAGCCGGCAGGAGCAACCGGGCAAGCAGTACCTGACGCGGATCGATCGGCTCGTGCTGCGCACGCTGATCGTCAACGGCGTGTTCCTCGCAGTCATCTTGTACTTTTCGCGGGCGACCGCGTTCACGGCGCTCGGACAGCGCGGTGACTGGATGCTCGACGGGCACGACGGTCCAGTGGCGAGCACGATCCGCGGTTTCCTCCTCGGGATCGCCGACCAGCTCGATGGCAAGAAGCTCGCGCCGAGCGATCGCTACGGCGAGAGCGACGAGGCTCCCCAGTCGACGATGCTCAAGGAAGAGGACACCCCGCAACCGGTGAAGCCCGGCGAGGTGACACCGCCGAAGACCACGATCGGCTGGCCACTCGACGACGCACCCGACGACAAGGTGACGAACATGCCCGAGGCAGCGAAGGTGAGCATCGCCACCGTGGGTGCGTACATGAAGGAGCAGTTCAGCGACAAGAAGCTGCGGGTCAAGGCGATCCACGACTTCGTGGCGCTGCGGCTCGTCTACGACGAGAAGGCGCTCGAAGGGATCCTGAAGCGCGACTTCGCGAACGTGCCGCCGCAAACCGCCGAAGCGGTGTTCGCCGCGAAGACCGGCGTGTGCGAGGGCTACGCGCGGTTGATGACGGCGATCGGGGCGGCCGCCAACATCGAGATCAAGTACGTCACCGGCTACATCCGCGATGCGTCACGGCGGGTGGCGCTCGGCTCGGACGCGTCGATCAAGGCGGCGCTCGAGGGCTACGGCCACGCGTGGAACGCAGTGCTTCTCGACGGAGAATGGTTCCTGATCGACGCCACGTGGGACGATCCTTCAGGGTCCGCCGACAAGCCGGTGCGGTCGACGTATCTGTTCACGCCTCCCAAGCTGTTCGCCTACGACCACCTGCCCGAGGATCCGGCGTGGCAGCTGGTGCTCAAGCCGATCTCCGAGGGTGACTTCGCGCGGTTACCCATGATCGCACCGGAGATCGGGCGCTACGGCCTGACGCTCGAGTCGCCGAATCGGTCGCAGGTTAGCGTGTCGGGGCGCGTCGAGATCATCCTCGCCAACCCGTACGGCGCGCAGCTCCTGGCCTCGGCAAAGCCGGAGCGCGGTGGCACCGAGGTGACCTGCAAGGACAGCTCGACCGCGGGCAAGACCACGGTGACGTGCGACCTCGACGCCGGCGAGTTCGAGGTCCGGCTGTTCGCGGCACCCGCTGGCACCCGCGCTGGCAGGTACGGCTACATCGGCTCGATCCTGGTCAACAGCCGGTAGGAGCTGTCCCAAGTCTGCACAGGTGGCTGGTGTCACTGTCAGTCAGGCCGTTTTCGGCAGCCGCCTACGCTAGGATATGCCGGTGTCCACGAGCGGAGATGCAGGCCGCGCGGTCTCGTTGCGATCGGCTATCGAGGCGACTCGTCGTCTCGACGAGCTCGGTACAGCGCGCTGGATCGAAGCGGCTGCAGAAGTAGTTCACAAGGCGCAGTCAGGAGGCCAGCCGATCGGCAAGCTGGTTCCGGAGGCGCTGTCCATGCGCGACGGCAACGTCGTGCTCGATCTCCCAGGGGCTGGGGCGATCGCATACACCGCACCGGAGCGGCTGCGAGGAGGCTCCGGCGATCGGCGCAGCGACGTCTGGTCGCTCGGCGTGATGCTGTGGGAAGCGCTCGCGCATGTGCGCTTGTTCGAGGGCACCACCGACGAAGCGCTGCGCAAGGCGGTCGAGACCGCCGAGATCGTGCCCGTCAACGAGATGAACGCGAACGTCCCGGCGGAGCTCGGCGCGATCTGCACGAAGGCGCTCGCGCGCGATCCGGCGGGTCGCTATCAGAGCGCGAAGGTGATGGCCGCCGAGATCTCGGCGGTGCTCGACGACGCCGGCTATCCCGACGGGACGGACGCGATCGCAAAGTGGATCGCGAACGAGATCCCGGTCGTTGCCGCGCCGGCCCCCCTGGTGATTCCACCCTCCGCCGCCGTCCCCGCGCCGCTGCAGCCGTCGCCGGTCAAGCTGCACAACCACACGATGATGGGGATGACCCCGTTCGGCCAGGAGATCAAGCCGCCGGTGCTACCGCCTCCGAAAGTCGTCGAGAACAAGACGCAGCCGCTGTCGATGATGGACATCATCGAGCACCGCCCGACGACGCCGTCGGTCATTCCTCTCGACAACCCGATCATCCCGCTCGACGTCAAGAAGGGTTCGGGACACGGTCCCGATAAAATGGGTTCGGGACCCGATAAAATGGGTTCGGGACACGGTCCCGATAAAATGGGTTCGGGACACGGTCCCGATAAAATGGGTTCGGGACACGACACGCTCCCGGACACCAAGCCTGCATTCCTCGACCAC
>JBBQJJ010000291.1:0-11218 GCA_038325805.1 Haliangiales bacterium | reverse complement strand
TCGAGCAACGCGAACGCCGCACGCTCCGCGATCTCCCACTCCGCACCGAGCGCCCGGCCCGCGAGATCGCCGAGTAACCGGCAGGCATCGAGCCGACCACTGCGCGTGGGTGCATCGATCGCCGTTATCGCGAGCAGCTGGATCGCATCCGCCGCCGTGGTCTCGCCATGCTCGAGCCTTGCGCGCAACCGCTCCGCGTTAGTCTCGTCGAGCAGTTCACTCATGATGTCCTCGACTGTAATGTGCACGCACCCGTGTCGTCCCGCTTCACGTTGCCGATCACGCCCTCCGCGGCCGACATCGACGAGCTAGGTCACGTCTCGAACCTCGTCTACCTGCGCTGGGTGCTCGAGATCGCCACGTCCCACTCGTCCTCGCTAGGCTGGGGACATGCCGAGTACCGCACCCTCGGTTCGATCTTCGTCGTCCGCCGCCACGAGATCGATTACGTCGCGCAGGTCCGCGAAGGCGAGCAGCTCGTCGGCGAGACCTGGGTGCCGACGTGGAAGCTCGCCTCATGCATCCGGATGACCGAGCTCAAGCGCGGCGATCAGATCGTCGCGAAGGCTGCGACCACGTGGGCGATGCTGAGCTTCAGCACCGGTCGCCCCGTCAAGATCCCCGATCACCTGCGCGCACTATTCGCGTGAGCACGGCGGCGAGCGCCTCGGGTTGCTCGAGCAGCACGTCGTGACCCGCACCGGGAATCGCGATCACTCGATCGCCTGCGAGGGCGAGGAACTTCGCGTCGTCGGCACCGGCGATCAGCGTCGCTCGTCCCACCACGCCTCGGTAGTCCGGCATCTCGGCGAGCCCCATCGTCTCGAGGCAGCGCGCGAGCTGCTCCGGGTCGAGTGCGAGGCGCCGGGCTCGGCGAGCTGCGACCCGCTCCGGCACCCGCGCCTGGGTCGCGAACAGGGGCTGTGCTTCCCACGCCTCGAGGAACGCCTCGATGCCGCGCTCGCGCAGTAGGTGCGCCCACCGCGCATCCGCCGTACGACGCGCCGGCCGATCCTCGTCGGGGATGCCCGGGTTGACGCCGATCAGGATCGCGCGCTCGATCCGCTTCGAGGCGAGGAGTCCGAGCGCGACGCGGGCCCCGAACGAGTAGCCGATCGCGAGCGTGGCTCCCTTCGTGTCGATCGCATCCAGGTTCGCCTGCCACGAGTTCGCGAGCGGCGTGCCGTGACCGGGCATCGCGATCGCGTCGCCCTCGAACCCGTCCCATGCCTGCGGGTCACCTGCGAAGCCGTGGAGTAACAGAGCGCGCACGCCGCGATGATAGAGTGAGCCCGTGAAGCGCGTCATCTTGCTAGCGGTCGCCGCGTGCTCGGGCGGTGGAAAAGCTCCCAACAAACCCGTGAACGCGAATGCGCCCGGCGTGGTCTGGGAGACCGCTGCGGAGCCCTGGCGCGTGCTGCACGCGGGAAACGCCGGAGTCGTCGACGGCAATCGCGCCACCTTCGGTGGGTCACAGGGGTGGGTGCACCAGTTCGACCTCGAGACCGGCAAGCCGATCCGCGCGCGCAAGCTCGACATGGGCACGGTCACGTCGCTGGTCGATCTCGGAGACGGGCGAATCCTCGTCGTCGGCTTCGCCGCGGATGGGCTCTTTGCACCGCCGGCGGCGTTCGTGCTCGACGCGGCCTTCGAGCCGAAGAAGGTCGTGCTGGTCGTGCGCGCTTTCGGCAAGACGCTGGCGATCCCGAAGGCCGCCGCGGTCCCGAACGGTGGCGTGGTGATCACCGGCGCGGGGCTGCCGCTCTCGATCTACGACTCCAAGGACCTCTCGGTTCGCAGCACCCTCGACAACGCGAGCAACTGGAGCAACCTTGCTGTGCGTGGCGACATCCTGCTCGCCGAGCGCAGCAGCAACCTGAAGCGGTTCGACCTCACCACCAACGGACAGCGCGCGCTCGGCTGGTCGCTGACCAGCGGATTCGTCGTCGGCGAAGGCGCCGATGTCGTGCGCGTCACCGATAACAACAAGAAGATCCTCCGGATCTTCCTCGAGAACAAGACGACGGTGGACTTACCCGAGGAAGTGAGCTCGCTGCACGCGTACGACGGCAAGCGGTTCATCACCACCGCGAAGCACGAGCTCCGAGTCCACGACCTCCCGAGTGGCGAGATCAAGAAGCGGATCACACTCCCGGATGCACACGGCAGCATCGTGGCCATCAGCGGCAAGCGCGCGGTAATGGCGTCTCGCGGCGTCGTTCGCATGGTCGATCTCGAGACCGGCGACATCACACCAAAGGTGATCGGACGTCATGTTGACTGGCTCGCCGTCGGCAATGACGGTGTCGTCCTCTCCGGTGCCGATCCCGAGGTGTGGACGATGTCCAACGGCAAGATCACCGCGACGGAGACGCTCGCACAAGACGTCGGTGCCGAAGGTTATCGGGGCGACGACGCGCGGCACTTCGTGGCCGTCAAGCGCGACGAACGCACAGCCACGTTGGACGTTCACACCTTCGGCGAGAAGGCCATCCGCACGGTGACCAGCGAGACCCCGATCGACGACGTCTACCTCGGTCGCGATGGAACCCTGCTGCTCACCGTCGATCACGACGATCACAAGCGCGTGCTGCGCGCGAAGGGAACCAAGCTCGAGCCGCTGTTCGAGTTCAACTACGACGCCTCGACGCTGGCCGTGGATCCCGACGGCGACATCTTGCTCACGTTGGATGGGCGAGTTGCGGTTGTCGGGCAGGATGGCAAGTCGATCGCCACGTTGCGCGTTCCCCACTGCGAGACCATCTGGCAGACCGGCGCGCTCGAATCGACTGGCAACCGCGCGGCGACCTTCGATCAGAAGGACCTCGCGCTTTGGGATCGCAAGACCGGCGAGTTGCTCGCGAGCATCAAGGTAGGCCGCGCCGAGACCGCGAGTTTCGTGCCGAAGCGCGCGGAGCTCGTGCTGCGCTTCGACGACCGCGTGGTGTTGTGGTCGCCGACCAAGGGTACGCGCACGTTGCCGTGGCCCGGCACGACGGACCTCGCGATCTCCGCCGACGGAAAGAAGCTCGCACTGTCGTTCTACGACGGTCGGGTCGGCGTCTACGACCTCGACGTGTTGCTCGCCGCTCCGCTGCAGCCCGACTTCGCCGCGGGCGATGCTCTCCCGGAGACCTGCGGTGAGAACGATCCGCTGGCGTTGCCGAAACCCGACGATGACCTCGATCATGTCGAGGACTTCGATGGCGGCTCGGCACCCGACGACGACGACTAGCGGACGACCTCGATACCCTTGGTCGCGAACGTGCCGACCGCGCTCTGGCCCTGCGGCGACAGCAGCGTGTTCGACAGCCCGAGCAACCGCAGCTTCGGCATCGAGATCAGCGGCGACGGATCGGTGATGTCGGTCGCCGACAGATCGAGCGTGACCAGCGAGCTCCGCCGCACGATCGACGGTAGCTCGGAGTCTTTGACTTGCAGTCCGAACATCGACAGCGTGCGCAGCTGCGGCCACGCCTCGAGATCCGCGACGGCCTTGGTCAACCGGGTGTCGCCGATCGTCAGCTCGTCGAGGCCGCGAAAGCTGCGCAGGATCGGCAGCGACGCGTCTGAGATCTGCGTGCCCGCGAGGTGTAACGCACGCAGGTCGACGAGCTTCGCGAACGCGGCGATCGTGTCGTCATCGGTGCGGGTGTCGTCGAGGTAGAGCCGCCCGAGCTGTGTGAGCCCACCCAGACGTGCGAGCGAGGTGGGGTTCGCGCCTGCCTTCGAGAGCACGAGCGTGTGGAGCGCGCGCAACTTGACGATCCGCGCGAGCGTCACATCGGTCACGCCGAGATCACCCAGCCCGAGCGCTTCGAGCTTCGGCGTCGCGTCGAGGATGGTGAGCCCGGCATCGGTGACCTTGGTCTTCGACACGTAGAGCTCGATCAGGTTTGGCGACGGTGTCTTCATCGCGGCGTCGGTGATCTTGGTGCCGTCGAGCCGCAGCACGCGCATCCGCGGCATCGCGAGCAGCGCGGCTCCAGCTGCGTCGTCGACGGGCAGGTTCGCGAGGTCGACCTCCTCGAGCTTCGTCAGCTTCGCGATCACCGGAATGGCAGCGGAGATCTCAGTGCTCGCAAGCTTGAGCTCCTTCAACCCAGGCTTCGCCGCGATCGCGAGCACGAGCTTGTCGTGGACCTTCGCGTTCGACAGCCCGACCTCGATCAGGTGGGGTGCCTTCGCGAGCCACTCGACATCCGCGTCGGTCGGCTTGTAGGTCGCGAGCAGCGAGGCATCGAAGCGCACGATGCCCGGGGCGAACGCCGAGAACCTCGAGATCTCCTTGCCGATGAACGTGTGATCGATGAACAGCTCGGTGATCGCGAGCTTGCTGATCGCCTCCACCGTCTTCGCACCGATCTGCGTGCCACCTGCGTCGAGGATCGCCAGCTTCGAGAACTTCCCGAGGACCGCACCACCCGCGTCGGTGATCCGCGTCCCGGCGACGTTGAGGGCGTGGAGATCGAGACCCACCAACTTCGCGAGCCCCAGATCGGTCAGCGCGGTGTCCTCGACATCGAGCACGCGCAGCTTGTCGTGACGCTTGATCGCATCGGTCGCCCGGTCGTCGATCTGCGTGCGCGCGAGGTACAGCCGCTCGAGCGAGGGCAGGGTGAACACCAGGTCGCTCGACAGCAGTGGCAGATCATCGAGCAGCAGCGCCTTGAGCTCGGGCAGCTCGACGAGCGCACCCAGGAGCGATGCGGACTGACCATGCAGCGACAGCCCGGGGATCTTGTCCTCGCGCAGGATCCGCACGAGCCTCGCGAAGCCGTCGGCGTCGAGCTTCCCGATCGGTTCGATGAACCACAGCGCCGGATAGGTCGTCGGTGGCGCGTCGGGCAGGGTGCCGAGCTGCTCGATGCCGTCGCCGTTCCACGCCATCACACGCACCGGCGTTGGCCAGCGCGACGTCGCGACCGGGACGCTCACCTGCACCACCGGCGAGAGTGGCGCCACCGGCGGCTTGGGGGCAGAGCAGGCTGCGACGAGGGTCAGGGCGAGGAGCCGCATGGCCGACTGACAGCGCGAGCCGCTCTTGGTTGCGGTCACACGAGATGTGCAGATGGTGCGACGACGAGCTTGATGAATTCCTCGCGGGTTGCGAGCTCGAGGAACACGCCGCGGACACCCGAGGTGACCAGCCGCGCCTCGTGCGCACCCACGCCGCGGGCAGCCATGCACATGTGCAGGCCCTCGATGTAGACCGCCGAGCCCTGGCTCGCGAGCTGCTCGTGGAGGATGTCGGCGAGCTCGTGCGTGAGGTCTTCTTGCAACCGTGGACCACGCGCGATCAACCGCGCGAGGCGCGACAGCTTCGACAAGCCGAGGACCTTCGACGTCGGGATGTAGGCCATCGAGATCCGATAGATCACCGGCAGCAGGTGGTGCGGGCAGATGCCGAACGCGGTGTTGCCCTTGCTGATCACCATCTCGGTGTACTTGGCCGGGAACGTCTTCGCGAGGAGGCCGTTGATCTCGGTCTCGACTTGCCGCGAGTCGTGGACGAGCTCGTGGAAGCCTTTCGCCGCGCGCTTGGCCGTGTCGGCGAAGTTTTCGTCGCCGACGTCGTAGCCGAGCTGGCCGATGCCTTCGAGGATCTTCGCGTAGCCCTCGGTGAAGAGAGCGAGGGCTTTGGGGTCGAGCTCCATGGTGTGTCCTGGTACTTGCTGAGGATCGCGGTTGTCGCTGCGGCGACACCGAGTGTGCCGGCTAGGGCCACCGAGATGCGCGTGACGGCATCGTAGCTCGGATCATCCTTGGCGAGGCTTGCGTGCGCCGCCAAGCTTCCGCGCACGACGCGAACTCTCAACCGTCGATGCGACAACACCTGGTCATGAAATGCCACGGCGTCGTCTTCGCACTGGCCGCCTAGTCGTTCGATCAGCTCGCGATCCGGCAGCTCCCACAGCCCGCCGAACAAGCCATCGGGCTTGCGACGTGCGAGTACGACGTGATCGACCCCGATCCAGACGAGCGTTCGCTCGAGTACCGGGAGCTGATCCTGCTTCTTGCGCGGTGCGATCACCGGCAGTTGATCCGTCTTGCCCTCGCGATGTGCCACACAGTGCGCCGCGAGCGGGCAGATCAAGCATCGCGGTGACGTGGGCGAGCACAGCGTCGCGCCGAGCTCCATCAAGCCCTGATTGAGATCGCCGGGTGCCGAGGTCTCCGGCAGCGCCGTCATCAGCTCGCCGGCGGCTTTCCACAACGCCTTGCTGCCCGCGGTGGACTTGATGTCCTCCGACATCCCGCACACGCGCGACAGCACGCGCGCCACGTTGCCGTCGACGAGCGGCGCTCGTTCGCCGAGCGCGATCGACGCGATCGCACCCGCGGTGTACGGCCCGATGCCCTTGATCTCGAGCAGCTCGCTCGCCCTCGAAGGCAGCTTGCCGGCGAACCGCGAATCGATCTCCTTCGCGCCGGCGTGCAGCGATCGTGCGCGCGCGTAGTACCCGAGCCCCGCCCACAGCGCGAGCACGTCGTCGAGCGGTGCGGCCGCGAGCGCCATCACCGTCGGAAACCTCGCCATCCAGCGCTCCCAGTACGGGATCACCGTGGCGACCCGCGTCTGCTGCAACATCACTTCGCTGACCCAGATCGCGTACGGGTCCCGCGTGCGGCGCCACGGCAGGTCGCGGCGCACCGTCTGATAGTGCGCGACGACGGCCTGCGCGATCGCCTTCACATGGCGAGACTAACCCCAGAGCTACCTCGGTCTTCCGCCTACGTCGGAAGATTGGTCGACGGATCGGCCCGACCCTGGGTTAGTGGAACAAGTGCGCCATCACGAACACGGTCGGGTCGAATTCGAGTGCGATCGTCGTGCGGCTCGTCACCAGCACGTTCATCGGGCCCTGCTCCTGCCGTTGCTTCTCGAACACCAGCAGGTTGTTGACCGCCGTCGCACTGACCTGGAAGTGACGGTTGACCCAGACGCCGACGCCGAGCCCATAGCCGAGCGCCGTCGTGGTCGTGCTGGTCTGATCGTCGTCCTGATCCGTCGGGTCCTGCTTGACGTTGTTGATGTCGAACGAGCCGAGGAACTCGAAGTCGACACGACCGTGCTTGACCAGCGGATAGCGCACCAGCGTGCCGAGTCCGATCGTCGTGGTCGTGGAGTCCACCGCCACGCCGGTATCGACCGTATCGGTGACGCGACGAAACACCGCGCGCGGCTCGAACGTCAGGCCGGTGGGGAGCCGGAATCGCACGCTGGTGATGTTCGGCGCCTCGAGTGAGGTCGGGAACACGTAGCCGATCCCGATCCCGACCGCGAGCTCGGACGGGCGGGGATCCATGGAATCCGCCGGTGCGGGTGCGACCACCACCGGCGGAGGCATCGGCTGCGGCGTCGGCGGTGGCATCGGTGTCGGTGTCGGCGTTGGCGTCGGTGTCGGCGGCGTCGGGTTCGGGTTGGGGTTCTCCGGATCCGGCAGCGGCTGCGCACCCGCGGTGCCTGCGAGCAGCAGGCTCGCGGCGACTAATAGAGTCTTCGTTCTCATCTCAATCCTTCCTGGTTAAAACGAATCGGGAACGGGTACACCTGCATCGACAGGCACGGGAGGTTCCCCGGGCTGAGGTGGTGGGTTGTCGCCGCCGCACAGATTGCTGCAATCGACCTCGAGGGACAGGCACCGATCTCGGTGATCCGAGACACAGGCCAGGCACGCGTCGGACAGCGACAACTGATTTGCGACGTCGTCGACGCAGCCGGTGAAGCACTCGTCCCCACCGGCAGGTTGGCAATCGCAGATCACCGAGCACGCCTCGACGGCGCGCGCAGCATCCGGATCACAGGAGGTAGCGGCGATCAGCAGCGCCGCGAAAGCTAGGCCACGCATCGCGAAAATTCTCCCGCGCCGGGAGACCGCGCGGCAAGTTTTCGTACTCACCTTGGGTGTAGTTCGGCTGCACGGGTGGACGCGCGGTCCACTCCTGGGGCTCTCATCGTGTTCTCATCTAGGAGGGGGCATGATCGTCGCGTGATCGCAGCGCTTTGCAGAGTGACTGACTGAATGCGGGCGCTCGTGGTCGAGGACTACGCTCCGGTGCGCCTTGCGGTCACCGAAGGACTCGCCGAGAACGGCTTTGCCGTGGACGCCGCCTCGGACGGTGAGGAAGGGCTGTGGCTCGCGCAGAACAACCCGTACGACGTCGTCGTGCTCGACGTGATGCTGCCGAAGCTGGACGGGCTCACGGTGCTGAAGCAACTGCGGAAGGCGGGCACGGATATTCCGGTGCTCGTGCTCACCGCGAGAGACACGCTCGACGATCGCGTGACCGGCCTGGACCTCGGGGCCGACGATTATCTGGTCAAGCCCTTCGCGTTCGCCGAGCTCCTGGCTCGAGTTCGCGCGCTGGTGCGACGGCGGTATGACAAGCGCACTCCGACGATCCTCATCGAAGATCTGGAGATCGACACCGTGAAACGCGTCGTCAAGCGCGGCGGCGAGCTCGTGGTGCTCTCCGCGCGAGAGTACGCGTTGCTCGAGTACCTCGCGGTGCGGACGGGAGAGCTCGTGACTCGCACGGAGATCTGGGAGCACGTCTACGACTTTCGCAGCGATGCACACTCGAACGTCGTCGACGTCTACATCGGGTATCTCCGGAAGAAGCTCGGACCCGATCGGCTTCCGAAGCTGATCCATACGCGTCGTGGTCAGGGGTACGTGCTCGGCAAGGATGAAGGATGAGGTTGCACTCGATCCGTGCACGCCTGCTGACCGGAACGGTGGTCGGGGTCGCGGTGACCTTCGCGGTCTCCGGGGTGCTCGTGTACTTGCTCGCGCGCTCGCAGATCTACGCGCAGTTCGACGACGCGCTCGAGATGCGTGCTCGCGCACTGTCGGCGCTGGTCGAACAGGAGGGCACGAAGATCGAGACCGAGCTCGATCGCCAGGAGATCGACTCGGAGTACTTCCAGCTCTGGGACGCGAACGGACAGGTCCTGCAGAGGAGCAAGTCGCTCGGCAAGGGCGATCTGGTGCGCACCGAGCTGGTGGTCGCGAACGTGGCGATGCCCGACGGAGCCGCTGGTCGCCAGGTCGCCTTCACGTTCCATCCCCATCAGGATCCCGAGGACGGACCGCTGGCCCGTCCGTCGACGCTGACGTTCGCCCTCGCCAAGCCTACCCGCGAGGCCGATGCGACGATCGCGGCGCTCGGTCGCGTGCTCGTCCTGGTCGGTTTCGCTGCGACGTTCCTGGCGCTGGGGTTACTCGCAGCGGCGGTGCGCTTCGGGCTCCACCCCGTTCGCGAGCTGGCGCTGGCGATCGCGGAGCTGCGCGAGAGCAATCTCGCGGTGCGGCTCGACGCTGCGCGATCACCTGCCGAGCTGCGGCCCGTGGTGGACCGGTTGAACGACCTGCTGGGACGGTTGGAGCGCGCGTTCGTGCGCGAGCGCGAGCTGACCGCGGAGGTCGCGCACGAGCTGCGGACACCGCTGGCTGGCTTGCGCGCGACGCTCGAGCTCGCACTGGACCGAGAGCGCACTCCAGATCGCTACCGCGCGGCACTCGGCGACTGTCTCGCCATCTGCGTGCAGACCGCGCGAACCGTGGAGACGCTGTTGTCGCTGGCGCGGCTCGATGCGGGCATGGTCGCGGCTGCGCGAACGCCGGTCGAGCTGGACGAGCTGGTGCGAGAAGCGGTCGTCCCGCATACCGCTCGGATCGCGGACCGGAGGCTGGTGCTCGAGACCGAGCTGGCGCAAGTCTCGCGCGGAACCGATCGCGACAAGTTGCGCGTCGTGCTCGACAACGTGATCGAGAACGCGACCACGTATGTCGACGAAGGCGGCACCATCAGGATCGAGTTGACGGCCGCCCGCATCGTCGTCTCGAACACCGGTTGCACGATGAGCGACGACGATCTGTCGCACGTGTTCGATCGGTTCTGGCGCGGAGACAAGGCGCGGGCCGCGGGGACGCATGGCGGCGTTGGACTCGCGCTGTGCCGGAAGCTGGTCGAGTTGCTCGGGGGCACGATCACGGCCGAGCGGGTTGGCGATCGATTCGTCGTCGAGATCGCGTGGGGATGATCTGAGCTCATCATGCTCTCATCCTCGGACGCGTACGGTCGTCGGATGAAAGCAACCATCCTCCTCGCCCTCGCCGCGATCGGCTGCGGCACCAGCAACCGCGACATCTCGACCCTGCGAGAGGCCATCGACAACTCTGTGGTCTCGATGTCCGACATGGCCACGGTGGCAGAGGGCAGCATGCCCGAAGGTCGCGCGATCACCGCCGAGCTGCGCGTGCGCGGCGGGATCGGCATCTACGAGTACACGCTGACCGGTCAGAGCTCTCTGCACGACATCCAGATCGATACGGTCGATGGCGTGATCGTGTCCTCGGCCGTCGTCGGCAGCGGACAGGACACGTGCCCCGATTCGATCTCGCTGGTCGACGCGATCGGGATCGCAGAGGGTCAGGTGGACGGCGGTACGGTGATCGCCGCGATCCCCGACGACGATGTCGCGTGCGCTCGCGAGATCCAGGTGCTGGCGCCAGATCTGCTCTGGGAGGTCAAGGTCGACGGCGATGGCACCGTGCTCGAGCTCGAAGAATCCGACGAGACCACCGACTAGGTTTCTCATCATTCTCTCATCGTCGACTGGTACCCTGGGAGCATGCGTCTGGCATGGGTCTTCCTCGTCAGCCTCCTGCTGGGACGTGCTGACGCGAACCCCGCCGCCGAGCAGCAGTTCCACGAAGGCAAGCGGTTGCTCAAGGCCAACCTCCTGATCGAGGCATGTGCCGCCTTCGCGAAGAGTCACGATCTCGAACCGAAGGCGGGGACGTTGCTCAATCTCGGTGACTGCCAGGAGCAACGCGGTCAGACGGCCACCGCACGCAAGACGTTCATCCAGGCGAAAGCTCTCGCCGTGCAAACCGGCGACAGGACTCGCGCGGCGGAGGCAGCGCGCCGGATCACCGCACTCGAGCCACTCTCGACGCTCACCATCGTCGTGCCGCCCGAGATCGTGGCGCTCGGGCCATCGATCTACCTCAACGATGCCGTCGTCGACCCCGGCAGCTGGAACACGCCCACCATCACGGACCCCGACAGCTACTCGATCCGCGTCAGCCTCCGCGGTCATCGCGAGTGGTTGGCGTCATCCAGGGTCGAGCCGAAGCAACATGCCCGGGTGGTCGTCGGGCCCCTCGTCGCGACCGCCACCATCCCGGATCCCGTACCGGTCGGT
>JBBQJJ010000290.1:0-11227 GCA_038325805.1 Haliangiales bacterium | reverse complement strand
TCGAGGCTATCGAGGCGCGCGTCGTTCTGCTTCTTGTAGCTGTCAAAGCCCGTCTTGAGCTCGTTGAACTGGTTGGTCAACGCGGCGACCAGGCCCGTCGCCGACTGGACGTCCTTGCGAAGCCCGTCGAGATCCGCACCGAGATCGGCGCTATTGCGCTTGAGGATCTTGGTCGCGTCGTCGAGCACCTTGTTGAGCTCGGCGATCTTGCTGTCGAGCTCGGCCTGCTTGGCACCGAGGCCCGTCTGCAGACTGCTGACATCCTTGCGGAGCTTCTCGCCCTCACTCTTGGTGGTGGCCCAGAAGCAACCGGTCAGACAAACGGCGAAGAGAGCGGCACGGGTCATGGATTCACTTCCATTGGAACTCGCAGCGACGATCCTTGTCGTCGCCGAGCCCCGTCGATGCGGTTTCACCCTTCGGCACCACCTGCATGCGCGCGGGATCGACCCCGAGGCGTGACAGATAATCCGCCACCGCCTGCGCGCGGCGCTCCGACAGCGCGATGTTGTACTCCTCGGTACCCGAGGAATCGGTGTGCCCGGCGAGCATCACCTGCTTGGCCTTGTTCTTGTCGAGGCAGGTGCTGTTCGCGTCGAGGCGCTCGCGCTCGCTCTGCTGGATGTTGGCCTCGTCGAAGCCGAAGTAGATCGTGGCGAGCGTGCAGCCGACATCGCCCGGGTTCGAGGCCTGACCGGCCTTCTTGCAAAACCCGTCGACGCAGTCTTCATCGTCGGCGCAATCCACGCCGACCGTCTCGGTCTTGCACTTGTTCGCGCGCTTGCAGGCGCCGGCCTCGCACGTGCCGCCGACTCCACATTCGGAGTCCGCTGCACACGGCTTGCACTTGCCGGCCTGGCAGACCTTGCCCAGCGTGCACTGGTCATCCCTCGTGCACTCGGCGGAGGCGACACAAGCGTTCGCCTTGCACTGCTTGCCGTCCTTGCACCCGCTGTCGTCCTTGCACTCGACGCACTTGTTCTCGGAGCAGACGAGGCCGTTCTTACAGTCCTTGTCGCCCTTGCAGCCGGGCTTCTTGGGCGGGTCACTGCAGCTGACTGCAAGACCGATCAACATGCCGGCCGCAGCGACGAGGATCGGACCGACTCTCATGCTTGGAACCTAAAGGCCGCAGGCACCAGAGTCAATTGACCCAAGGGCTCGGTTGGTGATTCGAGCCAACCGAGTCCGTCGGCGACGTAGGCCCAGAGAACGCAGGGTCACCAGTCTGGGTGACCGAGGCGGTCTCCGGGCCAAGACGGAAGTGGTACGTTTGCCGTCGTGGCGCGCAGCACCATCCTCGTCATCGACGACGAACCGAACATCCTGACCACGGTTCGCCGCGCCCTCGAGATCGAGGGGTACGCGGTCCACGTGGCGGGCAACGGGGCACTCGGCCTCGCGAAGGTCGGCGAGCACGACATCGATCTCGTCCTGCTCGACGTCATGATGCCCGGCGAGAGCGGCCTGGAGACGCTGCCCAAGATCCGCGTCGCGAGCCCCGACACCGTCGTGGTCATGATGTCGGGCAACGCCACGATCGAGACGGCGGTCCAGGCGACCAAAAGTGGTGCGCACGACTTCGTCGAGAAGCCGCTGTCGGGCGACAAGCTGCTGCTCACCGTCGAGAACGCGCTGAAGTTCGCAAAACTTCGCAACGAGAACCAGAAGCTCCGAGGCCGCGTCGCGACCGACTTCGCGATGATCGGCAGGGGCGCCGCGATGCGCGCCATCTTCGACAAGGTCGCGAAGACGGCCCCGACGACGGGCCGGGTGCTGATCACCGGCGAGAACGGCACCGGCAAGGAGCTCGTCGCGCGCGCGGTGCACGAGCACTCCAAGCGCGTCGACGGACCGTTCGTGAAGCTCAACTGCGCGGCGATCCCGTCCGAGCTGATCGAGAGCGAGCTGTTCGGACACGAGAAGGGCGCCTTCACGGGTGCGACGCAGCAGCGCCGCGGCAAGTTCGAGCTCGCCGACGGTGGGACGCTGTTTCTCGACGAGATCGGCGACATGAATCCAAGTGCGCAGGCAAAAGTGCTGCGCGTCCTTCAGGAGAACGAGCTCGAGCGCGTCGGCGGTGGCGAGACGATCAAGGTCGACGTTCGTGTCGTCGCGGCGACCAACAAGGATCTGCAGGCCGAGATCGCCGGCGGGCGGTTTCGCGAAGATCTCTACTATCGGCTCGCCGTGGTGCCCATCGAGCTGCCGCCGTTGCGCGGGCGCCGCGAGGACATCCCGCAACTCGTCGAGCATTTCCTCGAACAGGTCTGCACCGACAACGGCCGCCGACTGAAGAAGCTGGCGTCGAGTGCGATGACGCTGGTGATGCAGCACGAGTGGCCGGGCAACGTGCGCGAGCTCAAGAACGTCGTCGAGCGGCTCGCGATCCTGACCGGCGATGCGGAGATCATCACCGAGGCGGACGTCGGCGACGCGTTACCGCGAGTCAAAGCGGTCAAGGCCGAGTTCTCGCGCGGCACGCCGTTCAAGGATCTGGTCGCCGCGGCGGAGCGCGAGATCATCATCGCCGCCCTCGAGGCCAACGATCACCACGTCTCGAACACGGCGCGCGAGCTCCAGCTGGAGCGCAGTCACCTCTACAAGAAGATGCGCGCGCTCGGCATCGATCACCGCGCTGACGAAGAAGCGTAGCGGCCCGTCTTCAGAAGACGATCGTCGGCAACACGGTGCGCGGCTCTGGCTTCGAGCTCGGACCACTCCCCGTGGTGGTCGAGTAGATCACGCGACCGCGAACCGCCGAGCCGGCGACATCGGGTGGCTGCAGGCTCTCGTCCTTCCAGATCGCCGCGAACGCACCGGGCAGGCTGATCACCGACGGATCCGTCTGATCCATCTGTGTCGTGGTGGGGACGCTGAACTCTTCACCGATGGGGTTGCCGTCGCTCCCGACAAACCGGCCGAACACGCCGCATCCGCTGTCGTCTGCGAACGCCGTGCAGGTGTGCCAGACGACCAGCATCAAGCCGTCCTCGGCACGCGTGGTCACCGAGAACGCCTGCGCGCTGTCGAACGTGCTCGAGGTCTTGTTGGTGATCAGGATCGGTGTGCCTTGCACCGCACCGGTGTTGCTGAGGCGATAGAGCTCGATCTTGCCGGGCGCCGTGGTCGGCACCGCGGCCCACCGCACGAACACGCCGAACCCGGCGCCGAGCTTGGTGGCGTGCGTGAACTCGACGTTCTCCGTCGCGGTCTGCGTGATGAGCAGGAGATCACCCGAGACCGGCGCGTTGGTGTTGGACATCACGCGGATGCGAGCGGTGTCGTCGAGCGTCCAGCTGTAGAGGACGCGGTCACCATTGGTGGCGATCGACGGCCGAATCGCGCCGAGCGAGCCGGGCACGGTCGAGACCGTGACCAGACCGGTGACACCGCACTGGGTGTCGACGATCGCGCCCTTGGTGACGTTGTCGGGATTCGACGAGTTCCAGGTCACCGCGAAGGTGGTGGCGCCGAGCGGCGTGGCCGAGACGGCGAACGCGGTGGAGAGCTCGGTGGCGATGGTCTTCTGATTGCCGACGCCGTTGCCCGAGGCATCGATCGCGCGACAGGCGACGCCCTTCTCGGTGCTCGGCGCGACGTCCTCGAAGTTCCACAGCACCACCGTGCCGGCGCTCGTCGAGGCCGTGGTCGGCGTGGTGAAGAAGCCGTCGGACAGCTCGGTCGAGACAGCGAAGCCGTTGGTGCCGGCGGCGAGTGCGGAGTCGACCGGCACGCCGGTGACGTCGAACCGGCGCGCGAGCATGTTGCAGGGGTCGTCGCACGAATCGCGGTAGGTGGCCGTCCAGGTGCCGTCGGGAGCCGCACCGAGCTGGACGCCGTGCGATTCGAAGTCGCCCGACGGAAACTGATCGTCGGCGAAGTCGGTGTTGATCACGAAATCGGCGCTGTCGAGGGTGAGCGCGGCCGTGGGCATCTCGAGCATCGTCGTGGTCTTGCCGCGGCCGACCAGCAGCCCGTCCTCGTCGAACGCGCTGACCGAGATGTCGAGGTTGCCGGTGCGGACTCCCGGCGAGATGCTGAACGTCGCCGGGAAGTCGAGGTTGGTGGTCGCGAACGAATCACCGCGGGTGAGCCCGTCGTTGTCGAGATCGACCTGGATCTTCGCGACGTCATGCACGGCCGGCACCGAATCGATCGTCACGATCATGAACGTCTCGCTGCCACCGCAGCCGAGAACTCCGAGGAAGAAGGGCCAGGTGCGCATCACCGACGGAACTGGATGTTACCGAGATCGGTGTCCGGTGCACTCGATCGGGTTGCGAGATAAACACCGACGCCAGCACCGACGCCGACGACGGCGATGCCCGTCCAGAACCACCACTTCTTGTAGACGGGCGAGCTGCCCGTCTCCGGTCCAGGGTCGGGTTTCGTCGGCTTCGGCTTGAGCTCCAGCCGCTCGGTGTCGGCCTCGTCGATCTTGCGCTCGAGCTCCTCGATCAGGGCCTCGAGCTTCTCGCGTCGCTCGGTCTCGGGATCGAGCTTGAGGTACCGCTTGAAGCTGAACACCGCGGCCTTGTAGTCGCCGAGGTTCCGCTGGCACTGGCCGATGTTGTAGAGGAAGTCGGGGATCGGGCTCGCGTCGTACGCCTTCTGGAACTGCTCGAGGGCGTCGTCGAACTTCTGCAGCTCGAACAGCTTCTTGCCGCGATCGTAGTGCCGCTTCGCCGAGCGCTCGCCCGGATCGTCGGCTCGTGCGTGCTGCGGCGCGACGACCGGACCGGCAACACCGAGGCAGAACGCGAGAAGAAAGACGGAGCGATGCATGCTCAGCGCTTGCGCTTGAACGGATCCGCGAGGTCGGTCGGATCGATCTTCGTCGTATCGGGATCCGGCTTCTTGCCGTCGTTCGGATCGGGTTTCTTGATGGTGGGATCGGGTTTCTCGTCGGTTGGTTTCTCGTCGAGCGGCTTCTTGACCGTCTTGGTACCGCCGGTGCCCTTCTTGATCACGCGACCGATCTTGATCGCCGTGGTCTGCACGGGCTTGTCCTCGACGACGGGCTCGACGCGCTCGAGCGTGGCCTGGAAGTCGCGCTTCGCAGCCGCGAGATCGACGACGAGCGAGGCATCGCGATAACCGTCGGCTCGAATCACGTACGTGCGGCGACCGGTCTTGCCGGTCTCGACGTTGAACGTGCACGGCGTCTTGCACAGCTCGGCCGAGTGACCGTCCTCGTAGACGCCACCGGTCGGCAGCGAATCGAACTTGAGCTCGATCATCTTCGCTGGAGGCAGCGGCTCGGGCGGCGCGACCACGACAGGTTTGGGCTGCGGTTCGACGACCGGCTGCGCGACGTCCGGACGACGGAGATCCTCGCCGCGACCCGCGTACCAGACCGCTGCGCCGATGCCGAGACCGACCGCGACCATGCCGCCGACGAACCACACCCACCATGGCGTCGCCGGTTGCGCAGGCACAGCGATCTGGCTGCCGGCGAGCTGGCTCTGGTAGGCGCTGAAGAACTGCGACGGGTGCATGCCCGACGCCGGAGTCATGTGTTGTGCGATCGGTGCCGATGGCAGGATCGTCGCCATCGCTGCCGGCACGTACGTGGGCGCTTGTGGGGGGGGACGGATCGAGCTCGCCGTCAGGGCGCTCATCGTCGGTGGGTGCGTCTCCATGCCGCCGAGCATCCCGAGCAGAGCATCGCGCAGCTCGAGGATGTGCGAGAAGCGCTGGTTCGGATCCTTCTCGAGACACTTCATGATCAGCGCCTCGAGGTGCGCATCCATCAAGTGACCGCCGCCGGTCTGGCGCGGAGGGATCGGCATCTCGGTGAGGTGCTTGCGAACGTACTCGCCGAACGAGCGGCCGCGGAACATCGGTTGCCCGCAGAACAGCTCGTACATGATCGCGCCGAGCGAGTAGATGTCGCTGCGGGCATCGACCAGCATGCCGCCCGCTTGCTCGGGAGACATGTACGCGGGCGTGCCGATCACCGAGCCAGCCGCGGTCTGGAACCCGACGTCTTCGTCGTCGCGGTTGAGCAGCTTGGCGACGCCGAAATCGAGCAGCTTCGCGAGCTCGGCACCATCCGACGTGGGGACGACGATGATGTTGTCGGGCTTGAGATCGCGGTGGACGACCCCGACGTTGTGCGCGGCGGCGAGGCCATCGCAGATCTGCACGAGCACTGCGAGCGCGCGGGGCATGTCGATCCCGGAGCGTGCCCACTTGCCGAGCGAGATCCCGCCCAGCAGCTCCATGATGATGAACGTCGTGCCGTCCTCGAGCTCGACGAAGTCGGTGACGTCGACGATGTTGCGATGGCGAACGCGGTTGACGGTGCGTGCTTCCTGGAAGAACCGAGCGACGGCATCGCGGCGCTTCGCGTAGTCACTGCGCAACAGCTTGAGCGCGACCTCGCGGCCGAGCTTGACGTGCTCGGAGCGGAACACGTAGCCCATGCCACCCTTACCGAGGACCTCGATCAGGCGATAGCTGCCGAGCTGCTGGCCGAGGAGCTCGTTCGGATTTTCCTTCTGAACGGGCGTGGGCGGCGGGCGCTGCGGGCCGGATGACTTCGCGGAGGGTTTCGAGACCGGGGGGTTCGACGGGGAGCGCTTGTGGCCGCTGGGAGATTCGACGCGGGTCCGTTCGCGACGCTGGGCGTCTTTGGTCCCGAGCGCGAGCGAAGGATGGGACGGCTCGTCCGGATCGTCGATCTCGTCGGCATCGAGCGATAGCGATTGCGTCGGATCTCTCCCGCCGGGCATGCCCGACATCGAGTCACGTGAACGCGGATCGCGTGTCGTCATGAGCCGTCCCGCCACCGACCGAGACCGGACAGCGTGACGGCAATTGTACGATCGGAAACCAACCCCGAGCAACCAAACAATTTCACCAGGTTGCTTGTGCTACTGGCTACATTGTTCGAGGTCGCCCAGCGCCGCCGAAATCGCCAGGCGAACCTGGGCGATCGGCTCGTCTTCGTAACGATTTCGCAGGGCTGCCTCTGCTGAAGCGATGCACAAGTCGCGCAACGCATGCGCAGTGGCAAACCGGATGTCGCGACTCCCGTGACTGAGGAAGGGAACCAGCAGGTCGACGTCGCTCTGCTCTCCACTCTGGATCGCTCCGAGGGCCTCGATGCCAGCGCGCAACTGGAGCAGGGGTTTGCCATCGCGATCCTCGGGATCAACGCTCGTGATGACGTCGCGCACGGCAGCGCGGATCGGATGCATCTGCGCGTCGCTGTCGTCCTTGCAGGTCGGCACCGACGCCGAGCAGAACTGCGGCAAGGCTCGCGTGGCGCGGAGCCGAACACCGAAATCCGCGGTACTCGACAGTGCGAGCACCGACAGGCGCGGCACTGGGTCCGTCGTGAACGCCAGGATCTGCCCACGCGTGGGCAGCGTGTCCATCGGCGTCATGGTGTGGAGCTCGGCGACCTCTGGTGGATCGGCGCTGTGTGCCGGCAGCACGCCGAGCGACAGCACCGCGATCATGGGCAGTGCGCGCTTGATCATCGCAGCACTCCGCTGCGCGAGAGGATGTCGCGCTGGCCGGGCGTGATGTCGACACCGCCGACCTCCGAGTAGAACATCAGGTTGTTCGCCGCACCTGCGTCCTCGGGGCTGTCGTCGATCTTGTCGTAGCGAGGCGTGCCGCTCGCATCGAGCTCGACGTTGCGAGCGAGCCCCATGTAGCGCGCGATCTCGTGCGCCGTGAGCCGCGCGAGCTGGTTCCACGAGCGGTAGCAAAGGGTGTCGAGGCCGATCACGATGCCGGACTGCCGCGTTCTCGAGACGCCCGAGGGGCCGGGGCTCGGACCGAACGCCTGCAAGCCGACGGGCGACAGCGCGCGAACGAAGAACACGTCGATGCCGGTGGTGCCGGTGCCGAGAGAGAGCAGCGCGCCGGCGTCGTTGACGTCGAGCTCGTCGAGATCCGGGCGGGCGCGGATGTCGTCGTAGGTCAGGTTGCCGAGCGAGATGCCGCCGTGCGTGAAGATCGCGCGCAGCTCCTCGACGAAGTCCTCCTGGAAGAACGGCGCCGTCCCCGCGCTCGCCGCGTCGAACTTCATGCCGCCCATCTCGGACTGGCAGACGTGTGCGTCGAGGTCGAGGAAGTGGAAACGGAGATCGAGCAGGGTCGCGGCGTCGATGCGCACGATCGCCGTGATGTGCGGGATCGCCGAGCCGGTCTGGCCGTTGCGACGAATCGACGAAGCCTGCACGCGATATGCGCCGGTCTCGAGCTGCGCCGACGGCGTGGACGGGAACGCGAGCACCGACTGCCCGAACTCCGGCTCGTGGCGCACGAAGTTCTCGTAGAAGTCCTCGACGGGATCGCAGTTCGGCGTGGTCAGCACATCACACGGCGCCACGTAGAGCGCCTGGCCACCCGGCGAGACCAAGCGCTGCGCGCCGACGCGTTGCAGCGGATCGTCGACGCGAAAGATCAGGGATGCGAAGCGTGCAGCGCTCGGCACCGGAAACAAGAACGAGGGCGACGGCGCCGACGACTTGATCGTCCACACCAGGTTGCCCTGGCTCGGCAAGCACCCGGTGAACAGCGAGCCGCTCGCCTCGACCCGCGGCACTTCCATGCAGGCAGCACCGGAGGTGCAATCGCGGGTGGACGTGCAGAGATCGACGCACTGACCGAGCGCGCACGTGCCGTTGCGACAGTCGACGTCGTCGACGCACGCGCTGCCGGCGGGCTTGCCGTCCTGCTGCGCCGTGCAGCTCGCGAGGAGGTAGCCGTCCTTGACGGTGTCGTTATCGATCCGGCACGCGAGCCCGGGCGCGCACTCGACCTCGCTGCGGCACCCATCGCCGGGTTGGCCGCTGGCCAGCTGGCAAATCCCGTCGTTGTCGCACGCGAAGCCATCGCCGCATTCGGGGGCGCGCCCACAGCGCGGGACGCAGACGCCGCTGCTGCACTGGAGCACACCATCGCAGTCGCCATGACCGCCGCACTCATCGCCAAGACCTCCGTCACTGCCGGGGCATCCGGTCAGTGCGACAGCGATCAAGGAGAGTGTGCAGAACCGCATCGCGCGCGCCTGTCACGAGTGTATATAATGGCGCCGACTTTCGGGGGACTAACCATGCGACTACCTGTGACTTTGGTGTGCGCGGCTGCCGCGATTCTTGGAGTTGCGAGCGGATCGGCACGCGCCGACGGCAGCGCGGCTCTCGACGAGGGCAACTCGCCGTCGCCAACGACCGATCCCAACGCCGTTGCGGCCACCGCCGGGGAGAAACCCGTCGAGTACGGCGTCGGCATCCGGTTTCGCAACGTGCGCATTCCGAAGGCCGAGCTCGAGCTCTTCCTCGAGCGCGCCGGCGATGACGGCTCGAGCACCCTCGGGACCGGCATCGAGTTCATTCGCCGCCGAGGCAACGTCGAGCTCCAGCTCAGCTTCGAGACCGAGGCGATCAAGCCCGGCTCCGGCATCTGGATCGAGAGCGGCAAGAACCTCGCGGCCGGCGACGTCGCCGACTACGTGCTCCCGGTTGGAAATCAGGACAAGCAGCTCAAGTGGTACACGCTCGAGTTCACGTTCCTCAACCACGCACCGATCAACAAGTACGTCTCGATCCGGTACGGTGGCGGCGCCGGCATCGGCATCGTCGCCGGCCGGCTCGATCACCTCAACATGCAGTGCGCGGGGACGGGGGCGACGAACGACAACCCCACGCCCTGCGAACCGTCGCAGTTCGGCGGGGGTGGCAACGCGCCGTGCGAGGAGGACGGCACCGCCTGCGGCACGTTGGTCAAGTACAACATCCCGCCGGTGTTCCCCGTGATCAACGCGATCATCGGTGCCCAGATCAAGCCGACGGACAAGATGACGATCAACATCGAGGGCGGCATCCGCACCTTCCTGTTCTTCGGAATCTCCGGCGCGTACTTCTTCTAGCGGCTCGCGCGCTACCGCTTCCGACGAACGTCGCCGATGCGAAGCGTGAGCTTCTCGGCGTCGAAGTGCTCGGCGAGCGGGATCGAGAACTTCCTGCTCGTGCCGGTCAGATCCTTCCAGCCCTGCGCGTCGATCGTCTTGTTCGCTTCGAGGTACGCGAGCAACCTGGCGCGGAGCTCGTCGATCGCGCTCGCGTGCGCGTAGTAGTCGGGCTTGATCTTGACGGCGAGCTTCGCGGCGACGAGCTTCGTCAGCGCTGCCATGATCTGTGGCTCGGTCATGCCCGGCATGTCCTTCGGACGCGGCGGCTCGAGCTTCCAGCCGGCGAGTTGATCGGCGAGCTTCTGCTCGCCCGCAGTGAGTGCGAGCCGAGGCGGTGCGTTCGCCTTGGTGACGCGATCTCCTTCGGTGGCGAGCTTGCCGCGTGTCTGGAGCCCCGCGAGCACGGCGTCGTATGCGCGCGCGGGCAGGGCCGCCGGGAGGCTGGTGCGTAGCGATTCGCGAACCGCGCCGTCGGGAAGCGCCGCGAGCTGCGCGGCGATCTTGGCTTCGAGCTCGGCGACGATCACCGCGTGGAGATAGTGCTGATGACCGCCCTCTCCGGTGGAGAGCAGCTCGCCGGTGGCGACGAGGGTGACGAGGGTCTCGGCAAGCGCGTCGGCAGGAATCCCGAGGCGCTGCACGAGCTGCGCGATGCCGAGGCCGGCGAAGGCAGCGGACTTGGTCTCGACCGAGAGCCGCTCCTCGAGCCGCGCGCCCGCGAGTGCGGTGACCACGCCCGCATGCGCCGCGCCGGTCCTGGTGCGTGCCTTCGGCGCCTGGACGCGCACGATCCTGCCACCACCGATCGTCGAGCCCTGGGACTTCGCCTTCGCGAAGCCGCGCACGATGAAGTGATCGCCGGGCAGCGCCGCGAGCGGCGTGGTGGCATCGATGCGGAGCTGCGCGATCGCGCGTTCGCCGGGGCGCAGCTCGAGCTTGCTCTCGGGCGTGTCGAGGACCTCGGCGGCAAACGCTGCGAAGCCCGGTTCGGGAAGCTCGGCGGTCTTGTCGACGAGCACGAGCGTCGCGAGCACCTGGGTCGTCGCGTGATGGACGAGCACCTTGCTGCGCGTCGGGAGCAGACCGGGCGCGGACTTCAGATAGCGCAGCTCGACGTCGAGGATGTGGGACGGCGCGACGCGCTCGGGGTGCGCGAGGACATCGCCACGCGCGAGCTCCTCGACCGCAACGCCACCGAGGTTGATCGCGGCACGATGGCCGGCGATCGCCTTGTCGACGGCACCGCCGTGCACCTCGATGCCGCGCACGCGCACCGACATCCTGCCGGGC
>JBBQJJ010000289.1:0-11303 GCA_038325805.1 Haliangiales bacterium | reverse complement strand
CCCGCCACCTCGCGCGTCCCCAATACGAGCGGCCAGATGGCGGAGAAGCTAGGCCTCGACATCGTCCTGGTGCCCTCGCTGCTCGACGCGACCATCGATCCGACGGCGGATGATGGCACCGAGGCCGCGGGTTGTTGTTCCATTCCGGGCCGCCAGAACAGTGGCGCGGTGACCTTCGGGCTCGCCCTCGCGTGTGCCGCATGGCTCCGCCGTCGGGGAGCGCGCCGATGAAGACCGCACTCCTGATCTTCGCGCTCGGCGCGTGTAGTGGCAGCATCGATGGAGGTGACACGGGCAGTCCGGGCGAATCGATGTTCGCGTCGACCGTCTCTCCGATGTTGCGTTCTGCCTGTGCGGGTTGTCATGAGGGTGCGGGGGCGGGTCCGGCGTTCCTTGGTGAAGCCGGGGCAGGGGATGACTACCTCCAGCTGCTCTCGAACTCGCGCGTCGTCGGCAACTTCAACTCCACCAGCGCACTGCTCCTCACCAAGGGCAGCCACGCCGGGTCGACGTGGTGGGATGCGGGTCAGCTGTCGAAGCTCTCGGCCTGGCTCGACGCCGAGCTCGCCGATTTTGGCGACAACGGCATCCCGGATGTGCTGGCCGAATGGGCCGGTTGCATGACGATCGAGAACTGGAATGACTCGCGGATCGGCGAGTGGGCGAACAAGCAGACGGATCAAGACGCGACGTGCGGCGGCTGCCACTCGGACGGCGAGTATGGGTTTCACGCCAACGCGACGAGCGACACGATGTTCATCCAGCAACGGACGGCACTCGGCATCGGGAGCTTCTTCCAGGTGTCTGCCGCTGGTGCGACGCCAGAAGCTGTCCCGACCGCCGCGAAGCTCCGTAGTAAGTGCAGCGGCGCGAACCTCCATCCGAGCTGTGCGGTCGACGACGAGTACGTCGAGTACCTGGATCGGTTCTACAAGCTGACCCGTGCGACGCTCGCCGCTGGGCTGTGTGGACCACCGGGCTACAAGACCCTAACGGACCCGATCTGAATGAGGACCATATGAAGAATCGTCTATTCGCGGTTCTCGTCGGCCTGTCGGCTTGTGCCGAGCCCAAGGAACCAGCCGATCAACCGGTGCCTGAATCACCTCGTGTGCTCGACGGCCTCCAGGCCCTCTACATGTTCGATGAAGGCGACGGACTGGTGGTCCACGACAGTAGCGGCATCGAGCCGGCCTTCGATCTCCAGCTCGATAACTTCGTCACCAACAAGTGGCTGCCCGATAGCAACGGCATCCAGATCGTTGGCCCGGCGGTCATCACCTCGACCGAGGTCGCCGAGAAGGTCTTCGTCGCCTGCGTCCAGGCGAACGCGGTCAGCCTCGAGGTCTGGGTCGAGCCAGAGAACGTGACCCAAGACGGCACGATCTTCACCTACTCGAAGGCGAACGATCGCAACGTGACGCTGGGGGTCAACACGACCCGCTACAACGGTGCTGTTCGAACCTCGAACCCAGATCCGATGTCGACCGAGCTCGACGTGATCAACAGGGTGCAGACCAATGAGAACGCCGCAGCGGTCGCGGCACAACACATCGTGTATACGCGTGACCAGACGACGTCGACGATCTACGTCAACGGCAGCGTCGCGATTCCACCGGATAACAACGACCCGCCGCCGCCGCCACCGCCTGCGACCGACCAGAACGGTTGGAATCCTGCGTACCAGCTCGCGTTCGGCAACGAGACGAACGGTGGTCGACCGTGGCTCGGCAAGATCTTCCTCGCCGCTGTGTACTGTCGCAACCTCACGGCTCCGGAGGTCCAGAAGAACTTTGCCGCCGGGTTTACGTTCTGAGGTAACGAGTCTACCTGCCGCGGATCCCGTGGCGTGCGAGCAAGCGATGAAAGTGGGCTCGGTTCAGCCCTGCTGCACGGGCAGCGAGGGTCACGTTGCCTCCGTTGGCGAGCAGGATCTTCTCGAGGTACAACTTCTCGAACTTCTCGATCCAGCGCTCGCGAAGCTCGCGTAGTGGGACGTCGATGTCGATCGGGCTGGTCTCTTCATTCACCTCCCCGAGTAACGCCGGCGCGACGTATTGCTGCAGCGAAATACATCGAGAGAGATAGTTGCGGAGCTCGCGCGCGTTGCCCGGCCACGAGTGCTTGTGCAGCTCGGCGATGAACTCTGGGCGATCGAACAGCGCGTCGTGACTGGCTTCAGCTCCGAGCTGCTGCAAGATCGCACCGACCAGGAGGGGAAGGTCCTCGATGCGCTCGCGGAGCGGCGGCATGGTCACCTCCGCGACCATCAGTCGATAGTATAGGTCGGAGCGGAAACGCAGCGCCTTGACCTCCGCGGCCAGATCGCGATTGGTCGCCGCGATGATGCGTACGTCGAGCGGGATGACCTGGGTGTCGCCGACGCGCCGCACTTCGCGCTGCTCGAGCACGCGGAGCAACTTTGGCTGCAGATCGAGCGCGAGCTCGCCGATCTCGTCGAGAAAGATCGTGCCACCCGCGGCGGCCTCGAAGACGCCCGCACGGGTCTTCTCGGCGCCTGTGTACGCCCCGCGTTCGTGCCCGAACAGCTCGCTCTCGAGCAGGTGCGTCGAGATCGCGCTGCAATCGACCACGATGAACGGACCACTCCGGCGCTGGCTGGCGTTGTGGATCGAGTTCGCCGCGAGATCCTTGCCTGTCCCGGTCTCGCCCTGGATCAGCACCGTGACGTCGCTCGCTGCGGCGTGCTCGAGAATCTCGAACACCTTCTGCATCGCGGGTGATCCGCCCACGAGCGAGCCGAAGCGATCGCGGTGGGTTCTCGCCGCTGTGATGTCTGGATGCCCCGCCTCGAACACGAACCTGGTCCGTCCGACCTGGATCACGCTCCCCGTGCTGAGGTGCGCGGCCACGATCGAAACACCATTCACGAACGTGCCGTTCCGGCTGCCGAGATCACGGACCAAGACCTTCCCACCCGTGAACGCGATCTCGCAGTGGGTCCGCGAGATCGTGGGATCGGCGAGCTGGAAGTCAGCCGTCGGATCGGTGCCGACGACCACGCGCTCGCCGATCCCGACATAGCGCGTGCCTTCACTGACCCCTTCGATCACGCGGAGCTGAAACCGCCGCACCGGCGTCGGCGGGTCGATCTCTCTCGCCTCGGTCTGCGCGCGGTTGGGCTTCGGTGGCTCCATACCTTGACCCGCCGAAGGTATCAGCTCCCAGATCACGATACGGATCGGCTTTCACACATCGAACACCAGCCGAGCGATGGCTCGCGGAGCGCGATGTGTTTGCCGATCCCGCTCAGCGCGATGGTCCGGCACCGACCACCCCGCCTCCAGACCTCGGGTCGCAGAGGCCTCGACTGCGGCATGAATGTCCGAAGACCGGACAGCTGATGCGCCGCACGCACGCGAACCACGGTGTCGGCGAGGACGTCGTACACTCGCACGATGACGTCGACGATAACCAAGGTGACGCTCCGCGGCGCACGGCGACTCGCATACCGTGAATATGGCGCGGGGCCGCGTGCGATCGTTCTCACCCACGGCCTGTTGATGGACGGTCGGATGTACACACGGCTCGGGCCGATCCTCGCGGTGCGAGGGTATCGCGTGATCGCGGTCGACATGCTCGGTCATGGAGACTCCGATCAGCCTCACGACATGACGGCCTACTCGATGACGCAGTTCGGGCAAGACGTCATCGCGTTGCTCGACCACCTCGATCTCCCCGACGCGGTGATCGGTGGCACCTCGCTCGGCGCGAACGTCGCGCTCGAGGTTGCGGTCGCCGCGCCCGGCCGGGTGCGCGGGTTGGTGATCGAGATGCCCGTGCTCGAGAACGCTCTGCCGGCCGCTGCTGCCGCCTTCGTGCCGCTCGCGTTGGCGCTGCGGATCAGCCAGCGGACGATGCGCGGAGTCGCGTGGTTGACGCGCAAGGTCCCGCGTACCCACTACCTGGTCGACATGATGATCGACTTCCTGCGCCGCGATCCGAACGCGTCGCTCGCGGTGCTCGATGGTCTGATCTTCGGTCGCGTGGCGCCGCCGATCGAGGCGCGTCGTGCCTTGACCCAGCCGACCCTGGTCGTCGGCCACCCATCCGATCCGATCCACCCGTTCTCCGACGCCGACCGGATCTCGCGCGAGCTTCCCAACGCTCGCCTGGTGACCGCGCGCTCGATCTACGAGTGGCGGATCGCGCCGCTGCGCCTCGACGCATCGCTGCTCGAGTTCCTCGACGAGGTCTGGGCGCTCCGCGCGGTCGCCTGATTCTGGGCTGTCAACCTCGCTTGAACGCGAGGATGCGGTCGCGCACGAGCGTCGATGGCAGCGGCGCCGTCTTGGACGAAGGCTCGAGGTACGTCCGGAAGTTGATCGTGCCGAGCGCGCCATCGGGCATGCCGGTCGGGCACGTTCCGTACGGGATCTCGAGACAGAACGGCTCGCCGTGGCACGTCCGTGCGAGCTTCCATGCATACAGCTTGTCCGCCTCGGGAGCGTTCGGCCGGTAGCGGCGGGCGCTGTCTGCGTACTCGTCGCTCGCGACGCTGGCGAGCCCGACCAGCTTGTCCAGCGCGTAGACGCTGGTGTTCGCGTAGACGGTCTTACCGCTGCGTGCGTGATCGACCCCGAACACGACGTAGAAGTCATCGGGATTCGAGAACACCACTCGCACGTTCGTTCCCGGGTAGGTGGTGTCGCGGTTGTCGCCACCACAGAACGTCAGGTTCGTGATGCACGAGACCGGATCGGGCACGCCCTCGTCGACGCTGATCGCGCGCGCGGTGTAACCCGGATGTGCAGCGACGATCGCGTCGCCGAGCCGCTGCACCGCAGGGCGGAGCGACGTCTCGGTCGGGGAGGTCGCCTTGGGGCGCACTGGCGGCGACTCCAGCTTCGCGAACGTGCCGGTGATCCGCGGCGTGATCCGGTAGACGGTGCCGCCCGGCTTCGTGAGGTAGGCGAGCTCCTTCACCGGATCGGTCACGAGCGCCATCCGGAACAGCACGCCGAACGTGTCCGTGCCCGCCCCGAGCCCGAACTTGCCAAGCGCGGGATCGAGCGTGATCAGGTTGATCGCGGAGCCCGGCACGCCGCTGTCGATCAGCGCGGCGCGCGCTGCATCGGAGGTCTTGCGATCGGCGGCGACGATGATCGCTGCGGGTTGTTCGAAGGCGCCGCCGGTCGTGTGGATGACCAGGTGATTGAGCGTCTCCGACAGGCTCGCGAAGATCAGCTTGTCGGACCCATCGGGCGCCACGCGGGTCATCAGGTATGGCGTGAACCCGAAGTACGCTGCCGCCGGTGCGGTGGGCCCGACGAACACGATCGCCTCGTCGTGTCGCAGCCGGTACGAGCTCGCGCGACCATCCGGGCGCGGCGACGGGTTGGGCGCGGTCTGGCCCGGTCCCGGCGGGACGTAGAACGCGGCGTACGGGCTTGACGGGTTATTGCCGGAGCAGAAGGTGTCGCAGCACGACGCCAGGTCGAGGAACTCGAAGCTGCCTGGCTGGACGATGAAGTCACGCGCGGCGAGGGCCTGGTCGAGTGTGACCAGCTCGGAGGCGATCGTGGTCTCGGGGGGTGCCTGGTCGGCGTCGCAGGCGGCGAGGAGGAGGAGTAGAGGGAGTGTTCGCATGTGTGCGGCAACAGCAACCCGTGTTCCGCACGCGACTGGAACCTCGAGGTTCCGATCTGCACACGACCAGATCGCGGCGCTGGAACCTCGAGGTTCCAGCTCATCTCGAAACACCACGCCTGGGGTGGTTTCCGGCGATGTGAACGCGCGCGTGTGGAGGATGCCCACAGCAAGGTTGGCCGAACGCACCGCATCAACGGTATGGTCCGCCCATGGATGACGTCGTCGCGCGAGCTCGTGCACTCGGCGAGTTGATCGATGGCAGTGTGATCGAGCGCGAACGCCGCTTGCCGGCGCCAGTGGTCGAGGGCTTGATCGCGGCGGGCGTGTTCAAGCTCTGCGTGCCGCGCGTCTATGGCGGTGCGCAGGCGAGCCCGCTGACCGCGCTCGAGGTGCTCGAAGCACTCGGCACCCTCGACGGCAGCGTGGGTTGGTGCGCGATGGTCGGCATCACGTCGAGCCTGATGAGTGTCTACCTCGAGGAATCGGTTGCGCGCGAGGTCTATGGCCCCGCGGACGCGATCACGTGTGGCGTGTTCGCTCCGATGGGGCGAGCTCTCCGCGAGGGCGATGGCTATCGCGTCAGCGGGCGGTGGTCGTTCGCGAGTGGCTGCGAGCATTCGCGATGGCGGATGGGCGGCACGATCGTCGACGGCGATGCGCCCTTGCCGAGTGGTGCGCCCGATGTCCGCAGCGTGCTGTTCACCGCCGCGCAGACGCAGGTGCACGACACCTGGGACACGGCCGGCTTGCGCGGCACGGGCAGTCACGACATCTCGGCAACCGACGTCGTCGTTCCGCGCGAGCGCACGTTCTCGCTGCTCACCGACACGCCTCGCATCGCGGGCTACGAGCTTCCGTTCTTCGGTGTGCTCGCCTCGTGCGTGGCGGCAGTCGGGCTCGGCATCGGACGGGCGGCGATCTCGACGACGACATCGTTCGTGCAAACGAAGTCACCACCCGGCAGCAAGCGCACGCTTGCGCATCGCGAGCTCGTGCAGATCGAGATCGCGCGTGCCGACGCCCGCCTCCGCGCGGCGCGAGGCCTGTTGTTCAGCGCGCTCGCCGACGCGCTCGCAGCGCAGACGATCGAGACGCGTGCCCACCTGCGGATCGCGGCGTGTCACGCGGCGACCGAATCCGCGGCGGTCGCGGCCGCGATGTACGAACTTGGTGGCGGTGCGGCGGTTTACGCGAAGCACCCACTGCAGCGGCAGTTTCGCGATGCTCACGTGGTCACACATCACCTGATGGTCAGCAGCACCGCGCTGACGATGGCGGGACGAGCGCTGCTCGGGCTCGACGTCGACTCAGCTCTTCTCTGAACGCGCTGCAAGCTGCGAGAACCAGTGCATTCGATCTGCAGATCACGGGAGCGTTTCGCGCCTGCGTCATTTGCGACCTGATCCGCTGCCGGACCGGTCGATTTACTCGTAGGTGAGCATGTCGGCCGTGTCGGCCAGTCAGGAGAGCGCAGAGCCTGTCCTCGCCGAGGTCGATCGCACGTTCGTCGTCGCGATCCCGCTGCTCGCCTTGACCGTCGTCACCGGGTTACCGGCGATGGCTGGTACCTGGGCGCTGATCGGGGCCATCCGTGCGCTCCCCAAGCTCGTGCGACGCACCCTGCCGATGTCCGTCGCGCTCGAGATCCGCGCCGATCACGATGCCTGGGTCGGGATCGCAGCCAACGACCTCACGAGGATCTGCGCGAACCTCGTCTTCAACGCCAACGACGCGATCACCGGCAAGGGCACCATCGCCGTGAGGGTGACGCGTGACGACGCGCGCGTCGTGATCGATGTCCAGGACGACGGCGCCGGGATGCCCGGTGATGTCCTCTCGCACCTGTTCGAGCCGTTCTTCACGACCAAGCCGGTCGGTCGTGGCACGGGGCTGGGCCTCGCCACCGCGCGGATCCTCGTCGAGCGTGCGGCCGGCACGATCGAGGTGCAGAGCGATGTCGGACACGGGACGCGATTCACGATCCGGCTGCCCGTTATCGCCTAGTCGCGATGCCACCCATCGCCTCGCCGCGGCGATCCCCGACGGTGCGATAGAGTTTTGCCTGCGATGGGATCACTCGCAACGGCCCCGATGTCACGGCCTGCCCGGGGCTTGGGGATTCGCCGGGGCGGCATTACGCTGCCTGGATGCCGCAGGAGCCATGGAACTTCGAGGTGTTCATCGCCGAGTGGAACCGCCAGGCCGACGAGAAGGCCTTCTATCACTGGGAAACGAGCATCGCCTCCCAGGACGAGCTTCGCGCGTCGTACCAGCGTTCCCCCGAGACGTTTTCGACGATCGCCGGCTTCGTGTCGAGCAAGCTCTGCATGCAGATGGAGGCCCATCCTCTATAGGCTGGCCGTGACGTGGGTCGCTGTCGTCACTCGAGGCGGCGTTTCCTGAGCTCCGCCGTGCGATCGGATCACTCGCCGAGCGCGACGTAGCGCTCCTCGTCGCTGCGCTGGCGCTTCGACACCAGCTTCTTCGCGACGCCCTTCAACGACGCGAGGTCGGCTTTCTCGAGGAAGTTGTCCGACACGTCCAGCTCGTCGAGATGCGCGAACGCCCGCTTGTTCGCGGCCAGCACTCGCGCTCCGGCAGATGACATCGTGCCCAGCGAGAGATCGAGCGAGGTCAGCTGGCGCAGCAGCGGTGATCTCGCGAGCCCCGCGCACAGCTCGTCGGTGAACTCGGCGTTCATCAATCCGAGGCGGCGGAGCTTCGCGAGGGACGTCTTGTTGGCGAGCAGGGGCGCGAGATCCGCAACGCCGCCGCTCGCGCCGTAGTGCTGCGATCCGAAGTAGACCTCGAGTGTGTCGAGCGCCGGCAGCTTCGCCGTGACGAGCGACTTGAGGTTGGCCTTGGTGAGGCCACCCGTGACGATCTCGAGCCTGCGCAACGACGTGGACGCGACCGTACCGAGCTTCATCGAGCCAACCCGCAGGGACAGCCTGGCGAGTCGCGGCAGCTTCCAGAAGCCCGAGGCGTCTCCGAGCTTCGACCACGAGACCTGCCATTCGCGCCAATCGCCGATCGCGATCGACTCGAGGTGCGGTGCAGGTGCGATCGACGTGGGGATGCTCTCGTAGTCGATCATGCCGTCGTTGATCCCGTCGCCGGTCCCGACCGTGAGCGAGCGCAGGAACGCACCCGAAGGATGGTCGAGCAGGGCGCGCGCGAGCTTGCCGACGGTGCGCTCCTCGGCATCAGCGCCGCCGGGGACCTTCTCGAAGCGCACGGCATCGACGAAGCCGTTGCGCCAGGTCAGCTGCATCATCTCGTCGGAGATCTCGTGGAGGCTGCCGAGGAAGTGCTCGCGATGCTCGTCGATCAAGCGGCTCGCCGCAGCGGCCTGGCCGCGCTTGGTCTGGAGGGCGATCAGCGTCCCGCGCGGATCGCCTTGCTCGGTGAGCCAGTCGCCATAGACCTTGAAGGCCTCGACGTCCTCGAGGTCCTTGGCGATCACGGCCTCGAGGGCTGGGTTGCGTGCCGCCCCCGGCTGCACCTGCTTGGTGACGCGTGGCTGCTTCGCGCGAGGTGCGCCGTCGAGGGCGAAGCCGCGCGCTTGCTTGAACGCGATCAGCTTGTCGTACTCGGCGGTCGCGCGAGCGGAGTCGGGCCAGGTCTTCCTCGACGACGCGCCGGGCTTGCCGAGCGCTCCGAACGTGGTGCGGAAGGCGAGGTCACCGTCCCGTTCGATCTGCCAGAATTCGTGGGTCTCGTGATTCGAGAAGCGCGGCACGCCCCAAATCTAGAGCGGAGTCGGGTTAGATCGCAGCGCTCATGCACACCTTCGTCGATGATGCGTTGATCGTGTTCGACCCGTTCGGCCTCACTCGGCTGACGCTCTCGACCGGAAAGTCGAAGCACAACAAGAAGGTCGTCGGGCGGTTCCTCGCCCACAACGGTGCGCTCCTCGTCGGTCACAGCGTGGTCAGCAATAACCGGTTCGCGATGACGGTGCCCGACATGAAGGTCGTCCCGATCTCGAGTTGGAACACCGATCTGACGTACAGCACCGCGGTCGGCGTCACCCCGGATGGCTTGCCGTTCACCGTCAAGCAGACGCTGTTGTCGTTCTACGGTCTGGATGGCAAGGCGCTCGGAACGGCGACGCTGGACAAGCCAACGAAGCTGAAGGGCATCGACCTCGGCCCGGCACTTCCCGTCGTGCAAGGCGCGAATACCCAGGTCGCGACCGGGCCGGATGGAACCTTCGTGGTGTTCGACGCCACCGGCTTGCATGGCGGCAGGCTCACCGGCACCAAGAAGAAGCGCACCGGGTCCGGGGCCAAAGCCCCGACGATCGAGGAGACGTGGACGATGCCGCTCGCACGGCCG
This sequence comes from Haliangiales bacterium, assembly GCA_038325805.1. Classification (GTDB taxonomy): domain Bacteria; phylum Myxococcota_A; class Polyangia; order Haliangiales; family Haliangiaceae; genus JABFXX01. Next base: position 1,349 of record JBBQJJ010000289.1, on the reverse strand, counting down.
CAGGGTGTCGTGCACCTGCGTGCGGGCACGTTCGGCGCGTTCGTGTCGGTGTTTCATCCCGCGCAGGGCAAGGCCTACTGCGCGTTGATCGCCGGGGGCAAGGTCGCGCGCGAGGTCGTCGATTGCCTCGGCTCGGCCGACTTCGACGGTACCCGCATCGTCTACCAAGCCGCGCTCGGCGAGGTCCATCGCAAGGCCTTCGGGGGTGGCGTCGAACGCATCGAGTTGCCGGCGAAGGGCATCGGCGACGTGATGGCGAGTGGCGATCACCTGTTCTTGCTTTCCACCGACGGCGAGTCGATCAGCGATCTCGTCAACGACGAGACGCACGTGCGTGGTCTCCCCGACGCCGAGCGACCCAATCGCAAGAAGATCCGCGCGTTCCTCGACAAGCTTCGCCCCGCGGCCAACGCGGCCAACCTCACGCTCAAACTCGAGGCACTCGAACCGCCCTCCTACGGTGGTGGACCCCGCCCGAAATGGTCGTGGGACGCCGGTGACCAGAGCCTGCTCTCGCTCTGCGTGGTCGGAAATCTGCTCGCGCGAGCGTCCGATGATCGCGATCTCAGCGCGGGCAGCTGGAGCAACCCGATGTATTGCGCACGTGGCACCGAGCAGGCCGTCGCCCAGCTCCTCGCCGGGGTCGACGAGCACGACCTCGATCTGCTCGCAGGCCTCGCGATGATGGAGCACGTCCTCGACCAGAACTGGGAGGGTCGGTATGACAAGGCGTCGCCGATGTTCGAGCCCAAAGCCGCGCGCGATCTGCTGTGGGCGGTGATGGAGGCAGCGGTCGGCAAGCCTCTTGGCAAGATGCCACCCGCGATCAAGCCCGAGACCGTGATCGCGAAGCTCGACCCGAAGAAGGCGAAGTGGAGTCGTGGCCATCACTCGGATGCACAGACGGCGGCGGCCTTCCTCCTCGTCGACTACTTCGGGGCTGCGGCCGCGCCAGTGCTGATCGATTGGCTCGCGAAGCGCCCGAGTGGGATGGTGGAGTCGAACATGCACATCATCGGAGACAGCGCGACCGCGTTGATGCGTGCGTTCCCGGAGACCAAGAAGGCGTTCGCCGCGTATCCCGTGATCCCGAGCGAATGAGATCGCCGACGGCGAGGGCGAGCTGGTGCGACGGAGATCGCTGAGCTACGGCACGTTCAGCACGCCGGGACTCGACGCGAGGATCGGGATCCGGACGAAGTTCAGGCTGTTGTTGTCGGTGTCGTTGCCGTCGAACGGCCTGCGCGCGATCACGAACGTTGCGTCCAGCTGCATCGTGGTCGCGGTCTCGGTGAACGGATTGCCGTTGACGTTGCCGTAGGTGACCGAGTCGACGAGGAGGCCGGTGG
>JBBQJJ010000288.1:0-11355 GCA_038325805.1 Haliangiales bacterium | reverse complement strand
TCGTAGACGTTCGCGTACTCCTCGCAGATCGAGCGCACGAGCTCCTTGCGCGTGAAGCCAGTGGCGATCGGGGCGGTGATCTCGACCGAGGCCGGCGTCGACAGCGGGTACGAGATCACGAGGGTCGCCTTGTCGAACGGGATCGCGATCTGCTCAGGCTCGTCGAGGCGCGCCAGCGCGAGGGCGGGTTCGTGCATGCGCAAGCCACCCGGGAACGCGATCCGGTTGGTCATCAGCGGCACGCGCTTCGGCGTGATCCGGACGCGTGTGATCAGCACCCAGGCGATGCCGATCGCGACAACGATCGACAGGCCGATCGCGAAGCCGGGGTACATGAGAAAAACGGTAGCACCCGGCGCCCGAAAGCGCGCAATTCTAGAAGCTCGGCGAAGCAGGAGCTCAGCCGTCGCAGCTGCCGCCGTCGCACTCGCGGTTGCAGGTCGCCCCACCCTCGCACGCTTGCTGGCAGTTGCCGCCATCGCACTCGAGGTTGCAGGTCGCGCCGCTGTTGCACAACGTGCGGCAGCTGCCGCCGTCGCAAGCGTGATTGCAGGTCGAGCCGGCCTCGCACTCGATCAGGCAGTTACCACCGTCGCACTCGAAGTTACAGGTGCTGCCCGCCTCGCAGATGAACGCGCAGTTGCCCTGGTCGCACTCGTGGCTGCAGGTTTCTCCAGCCCCGCACACGCGTGCTCCGCCCGTGGCGACCGTCGGTGCCGGCGTCATCACGGCCACACCCACGGGTTGCGGAGACGTCTTGTAGATGGGGCCACAAGCGACGAGGAACGAGACCAGGCACACCAGGCGCATCATGCGGGTTAGGAGCCCCGGAGGCGCCTACCGGTTGACTTCGATCACTCAGCGCACGAAATGCAGGGTCTGGGCGCCGGCGAGCTGCGTGTGGGTGAGCTCACCCTCGACGAGGATGCCGTCGAGCTCGATCGTTCCGGGGGTGCCGTTGTCGTCGATCGTGATGATCAGCTCGTGCCCACCGACCAGCACGCGTGCATGCGGGAACCGAGGCTGCGCGAGGATCCAGCGATCGCTGCCGGGGATGGGATACACGCCGAGCGCCGACAGCACGTACCACGCGCCGAGCGTGCCACCGTCGTCGTTGCCGGCGACGCCCGACGGTTGATCGCTATACAGCGAGTCCTGGATCCAGCGCACCCACTCCGCCGTCAGCTCGGGCCGACCGAGCTGCGCGAACAGATACGCGGCATTCATGTCGGGCTCGTTGCCGTGCCAGTAGTACGGGCGCGGAAAATTCGCAGCCGATTCATCGGCGCTGTCGAAGTCGAGCTTCGCCTTGACGAAGAATTCTTCGAGCTTCGCCACCGCGGCGTCGTTGCCGCCGAGCATCCCGGCGAGGCCGTCCGGATCGTGGGCGCCTGCCATCCAGAGCGAGTGCCACGCATTCGCCTCGGCGTAGTCCTCGCCGAGCTCCAGCGGATCGAACGAATCCGTGGGAAACGAACCGTCGGTGTTGCGCCCGCGCAGGAAGCCGACCGTGGGATCGAACAGCTGCTGCCAGCCTCGGCTGCGCGTCAGCAACGCATCGGCGTCGGCGGTGTTGCCGAGGTGACGAGCGAGATTGGAAAGCGCGAAGTCATCGTGTGCGAACTCGGTGGTGAGCGAGACGGTGCGACCTTCGGACCCATCGCGCGGCACGTACGCGAGCTCGAGATATGGCTCGATGCCGCCGCGACCGCCGCGGCCCGCGACCGGTGGAGCGACGTCCATCGCCGCCGCACGTAGCTTCGGCCACGCGGTGTCCGCCGAAACCTCGACGCCGCGCAGGGTGGCGTCCGCGATCGCGATCTCCGCACTCGCGCCGAGCATCGTGCCGGTCTCGCCGGTGGCGAGCGGCCACTTCGGAAACAGGCCGATGCCGTCGCCGAACGCGACCAGCGAGCGGCCCGAGTCCTTCGCGCTGTCGGGCGCGAGCCACGCGTAGAGCGGCTGCACCGTGCGGTAGGTGTCCCACAGCGAGAGATCTGACATCTGTCGCCAGCCGTTCGAGCTGCGCACGACATCGCCGGCGAGCTGGTACTGGTGGTCGGCGTCCTCGATCACCGTCGGCATCAAGAACGCGTGATAGAGGCTGGTGTAGAAGATCCGCCGCTCGACATCGCTGCCGCCGGTGACGAGGACCGACGAGAGTTGCGCGGTCCACGCGTCGCGCGCCTTCGCGGCGACCGCATCGAAGTCGACCGCGGGCACTTCTTGGTCGAGGTTTCCGCGCGCGCCGGCGAGTGACACCAGCGAGATGCCGACCGCGAGCTGCGCTTCGCGACCGACCTCGAGGACCGCGCCGACACCGGTCCCCGTCGCCGTGGTCGCGCTCGACGGTGCGGATCCATCGCTCCACGTCCGTGCCGACATCCACGCGCCGCGGATCACGAAGTAGATCGTGTAGCCGCCAAACCCGCCGGTCATCCCGCCGAGGTGATGAAGCTGCCCGGTGATCTCGTCGGCGCCGACGTCGATCGAGGCTTGATCGATCTCACCTCCCGAGAGCGTCTTGCCGAGATCGATCACGACCGCGCCCGCGCCCGTGTAGCGATGCACGCCGGCGTGGGTGGTGCTCGTCAACTCGGCCTTGATGCCGTTGGCGAACGTGACCTCGTAGCGGCCCGCGGCTGCGTGCTCGTCGTCCTTGACGAACCGGGTCTCGTAGTCGACGACGCTGGTCTTCACGGGATCGAACGCGGCGACGGGCATCACCGACAGCACGCCGTAATCGGTGGCGCCGGCGCCATGGAGATGGACGTGCGAGAAGCCCTGGACCTTGTCGTCCTCGGCGAAGTAGCCCGAGTAGTGGAGGAAGTTGATGGTGCCGAACGGACCGTCGGTGTCGGGGCCGAGCTTGACCAGGCCGTGCGGAACGGCGGCGCCCACGAAGCAGCTGCCGTGCGCGAACCCGAGCCCGCCGGTGCCGATCCGCGGATCGACGAACGCGACGGGATCGATCACTTCCCCCTCTGGCGCCGCCTCGGAGTTATCTCCACACGCGACGACGGCAAACAACAGCGCAAAACGCCTCACGCCCGGACTCTACCGGGCGACACGGTCGAGTGAACGACAAACGCAGCGTCTCCGGCGTCACGGAGACTGCGTGTGTCAGTTGATGACGAACGGATAGGCGACGTTCGCCAGCTCACCACCGGCACGCGCCGGGAAGTGCCAGGTGTACGCGGCCTTCACCACGCACGCGGCGACCAGCGGGTTGCCGGTGATCGTCGACTGCACCTGAACGCGCGAGACCTTGCCCGACGGGTCGACCGCGAGCGACAGCGTCAGCGTGCCCTTGAGCTTCGCGTTCTGCTTCTTGCCCTCGGCGAAGCACTTGAGCACGCCCGGACGGTTCTTGCCGACGACGGCCGACAGCGTGGCCTGATCGATCGCGGGTCTCACGACCACCGGCTTGACGACCTCCGGAATCACCGGCTTCTCGACGGTCTTCTCGGGCTCGGTCTTCTCTGGTTCGACAGCCTTTGGATCGTTGTCGTGCTCGAGCGCGACCTTTGGTTGCTCCGGCAGCTCGGGTTTCGCCACCGCGGGCTCCGGCTTCGTCTCCGAGATCTGCTCGACCGACGTCGGAACAACTGGCTCGTCGGTACCCTTGCCGATCTTGCGCGGGGCCGGGACCGCCGCCGGTTCCGCCACCGCACGCTCGGGCCGCGGGACGGTCATCGCCACCGCGTTGGTCGGAGCGGCGACCGCGGGCGTGGCCATCGTGACGACTGGCGCACCGGCCGGCTTCGCTACTTCGGGTGGTGCAACCGCAGCCACGGTCGTCGGCGCCGACACCTCACCGAGCGCGACGAGCGTCTGCTCTTCGGTCGCTTCGACGAGGCCCGTGCCCTTGGTGAGGGTCGCGGTCAGCGAGGTCGTGCGATCGAACGTCAGCCAGTAGCGCACCGTCTTGTGGCCGGGCGCGGAAACCTCGACGAGCTCGATGATGTCACTCGCCGCGATCTCGAGCGTCGCGGGCGCCGCCGAGAGACGACGGCGAAACGTGACGCGGGCGTCGGGGACGTTCGCGTCGATCTTCACCGCGATCTTGCTCGCCGCGGGTTGCGTCGCGGCCGCGGGCGCCGTCGGAGCCGCGGGCGGAGGCGCCGGCATCGCGGTCTTGGAGTCAGCGTTGTTCGAGCCACCACGCATCCCGAGGCCGAGACCGAGCGCACCGACGAGCAGCCCCGCACCCGCGATGCCGTAGAGCAGCCATGGCTTCTTCGCCGGCGGCGGGGTGGTCAGCGCGATCGGCTGCAGCGTCGGATCTGCCGACAGTCGCGGATCGGTTGCCTTGATCACGGGCAACGTGTCGCTGTTCGGCCATGGGGTGTTGCGTGCACCCATCGCGCGCGGAATCAGATCCGATCGTCGCGCGAGGTCGTCGGCGTCGACGATCGGCATCGACAGCGGCGTGCGGCGACGGCGATTGTTGTCCTGCGTGATGAACGTCGACAGCGAAGCCTCGACGTCGGACATCGACTGGAAGCGATGCGCGGGATCCTTCGCGAGCAGCTTCTCGAGGATGATCTCGTGCAGATCGTGCGGGATGCCTTCGCGTGCGAGCGGCGGCGGCTCCTCGTACACGATGCGGTGAAGCAACGCGCGCGGATCCGTGTCGCTCGGGAATGGGCGACGCGCCTCGAGCATCTCGTACAGGATCACGCCGAGCGCCCAGATGTCGGCGCGGCGATCGACGGAGTCCGGCGCGGTGATCTGTTCGGGCGACATGAACTCGGGCGTACCCATCACCAGTCCGCGGCGGGTCTGCTCGTCGTCCGAGTCGAGGAATCGCGAGATGCCGAAGTCGAGCACCTTCACGTGATCGAGCGCTTCATCCTTGTCGGTCAGGAAGATGTTGTCGCTCTTGAGATCGCGGTGGACGATCTCGGCGTTGTGCGCGGCACGCAGTGCAGAGGCGATCTGCTGCGCGATCCAGATGGCGCGCCGCAGCGGCATCCCGCCCACGCGATAGATCTCGTCGGTGAGCAGCGAACCTTCGAGGTACTCGAAGATGATGTACGGCACGTGTCCGTGGGTGAACCCCATATCCGTCGACTCGACGATGTTGGGATGACCCAGCGTACCTGCGGCGCGTGCTTCGTTCATGAAGCGCTCGATGACGTACGCATCGGTCGCGAGCTCGGTGTGCAGCACCTTGATCGCCACACGACGCTTGATCAACGTGTGCTCCGCGAGAAACACCGTCCCCATCCCGCCTTCGCCCAGGACCTTGAGGATGCGGTATCGCCCCTCGACCACGTCCCCGACCTTGACTAGCCGATCCATAGCTGGTGATGCGCCCATCGTAGGAGCCATTGTTGGTGTTGGGAGGGCGCTTTCTCAAGCAAGATTGAGCGTTTCCCCATGTGTTTCTTCTACGACACGAGCGGTGAAGCAGCTCCAAACCGATCACGTGGACCCGCATTCACCTATGCTGGGATGTGAGATGACGGAGCCGAAAAAGGGGTTCAGCGCACTCGCAGGACTGCGTGATTCGTTACCGAGCGGACCCGAACGTGGGCTCGCGAACGCTGGAGACACCAAGACCGTCCTGATCAGGAAAGGTCCTGCACGGGCAGTCGTACGGATGGAACGCAAAGGTCGAGGCGGCAAAGAAGCCACGATCATCGAGAAGCTCGATCTCCCGCTGCCCCATCTCGAGAGATGGTGCAAGGAGCTCAAGCAAGCGCTCGGCGTCGGCGGCTCCGTCGACAACGACACGATCGTGCTGCAAGGCGATCTGCGTCAGCGGGTGGCGGCGGCGCTCACGGACAAGGGCGTCGGCAAGGTCACGATCGGCTAGTCGAGTTGCCGGCCCATGGGGTCGACCAGGTCTGATTGCCGGAAGATCCAGTTGGCAGTTTCCATAGGTTAGACGCGCTGCGTCGTGCACACAACTGTCCAAGCCGTTTCAGATGCTCGATAAAATGCTGACGCGAGTGTCGGTTTTTTTTGGTCCTCATGTTGCTGAACCACCTGTCAGCCATGCGGAACCTCCTCACGACGATCGCTCCCGCCCTCCTGATCGCTGCTTGCTCGGGCGGTCCCGCAGACCTCAAGGACCCGCCGGTGTTGCGCGTGACCTCGCCGGAGCGCGCGCTCGTCAAGGGCGAGTCTGGCGACGTCGTGGTCAAGGGCACCGTGACGCCGAACCTGGACGGCATCCCGGTGAAGAGCGTGAAGGTCAACAACGTCACCGCCAACGTCGGTGCCGACGGTGCGTTCCAGGCGACCATCCAGATTCAGGAAGGCGCGAGCTTCATCGAGACGATCGCGCTCGACGAAGACGGCGGCAAGGCTGTCGATACCCGCGCGGTGCACGCCGGCTCGATCCGCAACGCGAGCTCCGCCGTCGAGAACGCGATGACGGCGTCGATGTCGACCGGCGCGTTCGAAAAGATCTCGGCCGCTGCCGGCCCGATCGTGAAGAGCCTCGATGTCGCCGCGATGCTCGCGCCGCTGCAGCCGATGCAGCACGCCGGTGACGAGAGCGGCCCCGATTGCCTGTACGACCGCGTCTACGTCAACGACGTGAAGTTCTCGGACGTCAAGATCCAGCTGATCCCCGCCAGCGGCGGTCTCCAGTTCCGCTTCCAGGTCGACGGTCTCGATGTTCCGGGTCGCGTCGACTACGCGGCCGCCTGTCTCGATGGCTCGACCAACGTTCGCGTCACCGCGACCCGCGTCGTGGTCGCCGGCACGCTGCTCGTCAGCCCGAACGGCATGAAGGGCTTCTCGACCAGCCTCGTCGATCAAGACATCACGCTGACCGGTCTCAACGTGCAAGCCTCGGGCATCCCGGGTGCGGTCATGGGCCTGATCAGCTGGGATGGTTGGATCAGCTCGGTGATGAGCATGGGCGCAGAGCTCGCGATGGAGCCGATGATGAACTCGGCGCTCGGCGGTCTCGCCGGCCCGAAGGAGATCGACGTCCTCGGCAAGAAGCTCCGCATGGAAGTCGAGCCGACCGACATCACGTTCACCAGCTCGGGTGCACTCGTCGCGATGACGATGGGCATGGGTATCGGTGGTGCCGAAGAAGCGAAGTACGTCTACGTGCAGAACGGCGCGCCGACGATGGACCCGGGTAACGGCTTCCAGCTCGGCCTCGCCGACGACCTCGCGAACAGCATGATGTCGCAGGCCAAGGCGATCGGCCTGCTCTCGCTCGAGATGCCGGCCGCCGGTGGCACCTTCGACTCGACGCAGATCGACATGACGCTACCCCCGATGATCAACGCGGGCGCCGACGGCAAGATGCAGGTCGTGCTCGGCGACATGATGGCGACGTTCAAGAACAACGGCACGCCGGTCGCGAAGGCCGCGGTCAACGCGAAGATCGCCCTCGAAGTGAAGCCCGCCTCGGGCAACGGTTACGCGGTCGCCCTCGAGCTCGGCAAGCCGGAGCTGTCGTTCAACGTCCTCGAGGACATCTCGAACGAGACGCGCCTGTCGGACGACGACCTCGAGACCGCCGCGGGCGGTTGCATCGAAGCGCAGATCGCTCACATCTCGGCCTTGCTCGTGAACATCCCGCTCCCCTCGATCGCCGGCCTCCAGCCGAAGAACCTGTCGGTCAGCGCGGACAACGGCTACGTGATGGTCAAGGGTGACCTCGACTAGTGAGAAGCTAGAGGCCGATGGCCTCCACGAAGAAACAACGCGGCGTTCGCAAGACGCCGCGTTTGTCGTTTCTGAAGAACAAGAAGAAGGCCACGCCGAACAAGGCAGCCCCGACGAAGAAGGCGGTCCCGCCGACGAAGGCAGCTCCCAAGAAGGCAGCTCCCAAGAAGGCAGCTCCCAAGAAGGCAGCTCCCAAGAAGGCAGCTCCGAGGGTCGCTTCCGAGAAGCGGAGTGCACCGACGGGGGAGACCCAGGAGGCACCCGCGCCATCGACGACGGTCGTGCTCGGCGCGATCACGACGCCCTCAGGGACGCTGGCGATCTTCGATGTCGGGCTGATGGGCTACTTGCCGCGCGAAGCGCTCGAGCCTTCGATCGTGAAGGCACCGGTACCGACCGATCGCTCGCTACCCGTGATCGGCACGCGCGTTGGCACCGGGCGATTCAGCGCCTGTTGGGACCACGTCGCCGTGATCGTCGGCGACGGCGAGATCACGCACGCGAAGAAGCTCGGTGAAGCGGGCGTCGATTTCGCGCGGCTGATCTTGATGGATCACGGCGCACTCGATCACTGGCAGCACGAGGACAGCCTCGACGGCAAGGCGGACTTCGTGTTCTGGGGCAAGGACGAGCTGATCCTCGCGCGCATCACCGGCGCACCGAAGCTGAAGGAGGGTTATGGCTGGACCAATCTCTCCATCGCCGATGCCGAGGCGAAGTCCGACCTGGCCGAGCGCAAGAAGGCAGAGAACAGCTGGAAGCTCGCGACCGATCTGCGCCCGCACACCCATCACTTCCACGCGCTCGCGGCGGCGAGGGCGAGCAACCATGGGGCGGGCGCGATGGAGCTCGCAGGGACGCAGCTGCTGCTGGTATTCACCAGCTGGGGCGACGGCGTGTTTCCGATCTATCTCGATCTCGACGCTGCGAATCGGCCCGTGCGCGTGCGCATCCAGCTCGCGACGGCCGAGTCGACTGCGGCGATGCGCGCCGGCAAGCGATAGCGAAAGGGCTAACAATTTACCGGCTGCGCGGTAGGGTCCGACCCGCCTATGAAGTTGCTCTCCTCGTTGTTGTTCGTCGCACTCGTTGCCTGCGGCGGTAAGAAAGAACCTCCCGCCTCGGGATCCGGCTCGGCGGAGAAACCGGTCGTGGTCGACAAGGGCTCCGGCTCTTCGACGGGTTCCGGATCTGCCGCAGGCTCCGGCTCGGCGATCGTGATCCCGCCGTACACACCGGCCGCCGATGTCCCCGAGCCGATCAAGCAGGCGATCGCCGCCACAGATCGCACCGATGCGGATCGCGCACTCGATGCCGGTCGCATGCCGGGCGAGGTGTTCGGCTTCTTCAAGATCGCGTCGGGGCAGAAGGTCGGCGAGCTGTTCGCCGGCGGCGGTTACTCGACGGAGATCATGGCGCGGATCGTCGGACCGACCGGCAAGGTCTACGCGCAGAACAGCAAGGAGATCCTCGACAAGTTCGCGCGCAAGCCGTGGACCGAGCGCGCCGCGCGGCCGGTCAACAAGGACATCGTCGTCGGTATCGAGCGTCCGATCGACGATCCGTTCGGGCCTGACGTCAAAGACCTCGACGCCGTGGTGACCGTCCTGAACTATCACGACGCGGTCTGGCAGAAGGCCGACACCGCGAAGATGAACAAGGCCGTGTTCGACGCGCTCAAGCCTGGCGGCATCTACGCGATCGTCGATCACAGCGCGAAGGACGGCGCCGGCGTCAAGGATGTCGAGACGCTGCACCGGATCGAGCAGAAGGTCGTCGTCGACGAGGTCACCAAGGCGGGCTTCAAGCTCGACGCCGAGTCGCCGGTGCTCAAGCACGCGGAGGACGCCCGCGACTGGAGCACGTCGCCGCGCACCGCGGGAGAGAAGCGCGGCACCAGCGACCGGTTCACGCTGCGGTTCATCAAGCCCGCGAAGTGATCCGCCGAGCCCTGGCACGCCCGAGCCAACGATGATGCGCGTCGATCCGTCGGGCGAGGCTCGCCGGCTGGCTCGACGTCACCGGATCACTTGCAGCCCGAGATCGTGAACGCTGCCTCGCCGCCCCGGCTGAACGGCTTCCCGAAACTGCCGCCGTTATACGTCGCTTCGAACGCGCGCGAGTACAGCCTGCAGTAGGACTCTCCTTTGACCTGAACGAGCACCATCGCATCACGCTGGCGTTTGATCGGTACCCCGAAGTCATTCTTCTCCACGGACCAGTCGGCGAATGATCCGACCTTGATCACCACACCTTCGACGAACCCACCCTTGGCGTGGTCCTTCTTGACCGCCGCAGCAATCCCGGCGTCGCTCAGCTTGGCGGCCTTGTCCCAGCGCAACGTCCTGACGGCGTCGGCGAGCGCGGCCGGGTACTCCGCTGCCGTCTTCGCGAACACGTCGAGGTCCTTGGGATCGAGCGTCGCGCCAAGTACCGCGAGGCCGACGTCGTAGTCGTGATGGATGTGATCGACGTTCTGCTTCGGATCGACGAGCGTGGCATGCCGATTGGCGTCGATGCGTTCGCCGTTTCGCACGTTTTCGATCGCCTTCTGGAGCAGCCCGACCTGGTAGGCCACGCCGGCCGCGAGCTGTAGTTGCGCGTAGTGCTTCCCGAGCTCCACGCGGTCTGCCGCCAGCTTGCACGCGTCCGCCGGCGTGGGCTTCATCCCGACGTACGATGGTGGGGTCTTGAGCGTGGCGACGCCTGTCTCCCGGCAGACTGCGGCGAGTTGGTCGAGCGCGACGATCTCTGGAGCGAGCTTGGCGAAGAGTTGCGCGCTCACTGCCTTGACCGAGCTCGGATCGTTCGCGGTCTGGGAGACCAACTCGAGCCCACCCATCACGTTGGAGGTCGCCGACCGGAACTGGTAATACGCCTTCTCCGCTCGCTCGACCTCGTCCGCGGCGCCTGCGAGGGCCTTATCGGCTGCCGCGAGGCGTGCTTGTGCCGTCGCGAGGAGCTTCTGCCATGCGCGCACGTCCCAGGAGGGATCCGCCTTCTTGATGCGTGCGACTGCGTTGTCGACACTCTGGATGCTGGTCCGAGCGTTCTCTCGCGCGGTGCGATCGGTGACCCAATCAGCGGGATTCGCGAGTTTCTTCTCGAGTCCGGAGATCTGACCTTGAGCGAGGATGATTTCGTCGCTGGCGGGGCTGGACTTCGGATCTGGTCCAGCCGCCGCTGGAAGGGAGAACAAGAGTGTCAGTGACAGCGCGATGCAGTGCTTCATGGGTCGCCGCCCGAGCACGAACCACGCCATCGTGACCTCGTGTGGAGACGCGGCATTATCGTTCGCGAAGACGACAAGCAGCCCCCACTCGCTGACTCGTTCCCCCCCCACACCCCGAGACGCCGAAACGAGCGTAACGATCGCCACGAATGCTACAGCCCGACCGACGAAGCTTGCGTCTGCTGTCGTCGTGCTCGATCGAGATCTCGGCGAGCGTCCTTCGCCTTCTGCGACAGCTTCGCGAACGGGATGGTGGGCAGCTTCACTTGGTCGGGCGAGCCATTCGCACGCATGTATCAGTGGTCGAACGCGGACCCTCGCGAGGCTCGGCTTGTTCCTTCGATAGCCCTCGACTGGATTCGTTCCGGCCTCGCGATCTATACGCTGCAGGCACGTGTGATGATCCCGTGTTGTAAGTACGCTGCCTGCGATGCGATTCGAATATTCCGCTGATGGATCCAACAAGTTCTGGGACATCG
>JBBQJJ010000287.1:0-11396 GCA_038325805.1 Haliangiales bacterium | reverse complement strand
GGACGTCCGGCTGCCCGGCGACCTCGTGCTCGGCGAGGTCGGCCAGGGCTTCAAGGTCGCGATGTCCACCCTCGATGGCGGTCGCATCGGGATCGCCGCGCAGGCGCTCGGCATCGCGCGCGCCTGCCTCGAGGACTCGCTCGAGTACGCGCTGCAGCGCAAGACGTTCGGCAAGCCGATCGCGCAGCACCAGGCGATCCAGTTCAAGCTCGCCGACATGGCCACCGAGATCGATGCGGCGCGCCTGCTCACGCTGCGAGCCGCGTGGCTCAAGGACTCCAAGCACCCGTACGGCAAGGAAGCCGCGATGGCGAAGCTGTATGCGTCGGACATCGCGAACAAGGCGGCGCGCGAGGCGATCCAGATCTTCGGAGGCAACGGCTACGTCACCGAGTTCCCCGTCGAGCGGCACTTCCGCGACGCGAAGATCACCGAGATCTACGAGGGAACCAGCGAGATTCAGCGAATCGTGATCGCGGGCTACCTGGCGAAAGGGCAGTGAGGATGAACAAGCTGGCAGTGTTGTTGGTGCTCGTCGGCGTCGCGGCATGCGGTGGCAAGAAGGGCAGCACCACGCCGCCTCCAACCGAGGAGTCGATCAAGCCCGACAATAGTGGAACCACCGGCGAACCGATGGTGTCCGGCGAGCAGATGGAGGAGATCCAGAAGATGTTCCAGCGCAAGGGCAACGCGGTGTCGCGCTGCCTGTCGATGGTCGTCGACAACAAGGAGCTGCCGAAGAACTCGCGCGGCAAGATCACCGTCGAGGTCACGATCTCGCCGAGCGGCAAGCCCGAGAACGTCAAGATCATCAAGTCGACGCTGGAGTCGAAGCCGCTGCACGACTGCGTCCTCGACCGGGTCAAGGAGATCGGGTTCCCGGCGGTCCCGAACACGTACCCGACCACGTACACCTACGCGTTCGAGGCGATGTGATGCGTGCGCTAGCGCTCGCAGTCTCGGCGACGCTGGCGTGCGGTGGGGGCAGCGCTGCGAAGCCACCTCCCGAGAAGCCCGTGGACCAAGCGGCGTTCACGCCGACGCGCACGCCGATCGAGGATGACGAGCACGAGGACGGGGTCGAGATCCTCAACGCGCGTGGCCACATGGAGCCGGCGGTGATCGAGGCCGGGCTCGCGCCTCACAAGGAGACGCTATCCGACTGCTACATGACGAAGGTCAACAAGCGGAAGTGGCTCGGCGGCAAGGTCGCGATCCACTGGGACATCTCGAAGGCGGGCGAGGTCATCGCCGTCAAGCTCAGCGAGTCCGACCTCGGTGCCTGGCCGATCGAGAGGTGCCTGCTCGAGACCGCGCGCGCGGCCACGTTCGGCAAGCCCAAGGGTGGCGACGCCGACTTCAGCTTACCGCTGGAGTTCACGGCGAAGGGCAAGGCCGCGATCTGGGACGAGGACCAGGCACTGCGCGCCGTCGGTGGTCAGGTCGCGAAGCTCGACGAGTGCACCAAGCCGCCGAAGGGCAAGCGCAACGTCAAGCCAATCCCGCGACCCGACGACGTCATCGTGACGCTCTACATCGGTCCCGCAGGGAAGGCGCAGTCGGTCGGCTTCTCGTCGAGCAAGAGCGTGATCGACGATACCTGGGCCGAGTGTGCAGAGAAGACGGCGATGGCGTGGCGACTGCCCGATCCAAAGGGCGGCTATGCGAAGCTCGCTGTTCGCTATCGCCCCTGATCGACGCCGCCGCTCGACGGCCGCGTGAACCGATCCGTCTCTCGGATCAGTCGATCACGAGATGCGGCTTGCGGCGCCGGAGCTCGGCGATGTCGGCCTTCGGGATCGAGCCGTGCGAGACCACCCGCGAGAGCCCCGGCAGCTCGGCGAGCACGAGCGCGTTCGCGAGCGACGGCGTGCCCCAGACCTCGAGCTCGCGTAGGCGGGTGCAGGTGCCGAGCGGCGCGAGGTCGGTGATGCGCGTCAGGCTGAGGTTGATCGTGTGGAGCTCGACGAGCTTCGCGAGCGCGGCGAGGCTCGACACCTCGTTGCCCGCGAGGTCGAGCACGCGGAGCTCGGTCAGCTCGGCGAGCGGACGCAGATCGTCGACGTGGTTGTCCTCGGCATGGAGCTCGCGCAGCGCGCGGCAGTGCGCGAGCCCGATCAGCGACGACACGCCGCAGCGCTCCATGTAGAGCTCCTCGAGCCGCTCCGCGGGCGCGAGGCTGACCAGATCGATCTTGTTGTCGCGGACGATCAGGTCGCGCAACCGCGGGGCACGCGCGATCGGCGACAGGTCGACGATGCCGGTGTTACCGACGTTGAGGTAGTCGAGGCGCGCGATCCGGCGCATTGGCTCGAGCGTGAGCAGCGGGACGTCGTCGACCGAGATCGAGTCGTCGCGGAGCAGGCCCTGGAGCTCATCGTCGTCGGGCTCCTTCTTGCTCGTGTAGATCTCGTGCTCGATCAGCGCCTTCTTCCACACCTTGGGGAGCGCGTTCCACCACGCGCGCGCCGTCGGATCCGGCTCGTGCGCGATGTCGACGTTGTCCGCGGGGTTGTCGGGCGACCACTGATCGATCGTGACGAACGCGTTGGCCGCGCGCAGCGCCTTGACGTCCGCGACCGTGCTGTGGTCACCGGCATCGACGCTCTCGAGCCGCGGCAGCTTGCCCAGCGCCGCGAGCCCGCTGGTGATCGGGTTGGTGAAGCACGACAGCTCCTTGAGGCGAGGGCAGTCGGCGAGCGGGGAGACATCCGCGATCGTGTTCTCGTAGACGGTGACCTCGGTGAGGTTCTTGAGGCCGCGCAATGGCTCGAGCGATTCGATTCCCGCCGAGCAGGCGTGAAACTCCTCGAGGTCGTGCATGCCTTCGAGACCCTCGAGTCCGTTGAGCGGGTTCTCGTCGACGAGCAGGCGCTCGAGACGCGTGCACTTCGCGAGGCCGCGCAGCGTGGTGATGGTGTTGTTCGAGAGATCCAGGCGCGTCAGCACGGGAAGCCGGCCGAGTGGCGACAGGTCGTTGAGCTCGTTCTCGGCGAGGTCGAGGTCGTCGAGGCGCTCGAGCTGCGTCACCCACGAGAGATCGGTGAGCGCGGCCTCGGTGACCGTCAGCTCGCTGAGCCGGGAGATCCGCGCGAGCTCGTCGTCGGTGGGGTGCGCTTCGTCGGCGAGCGTGATGGTTTCGGTGATCGCGCTGCGGACTGCCTCGGGCAACGCGGGCCACCACGCGCGCAGCGCGGCGAGCTTGTCGGCCGGGACCTCGACGGGAGGCACGTCGAGCCAGCGCACGATGAGGTCGACGGCGTGGGCGTCGGCCTTGGGGTGATCGCGGAGCTTCGCGAGATCGGCGACTGCCTCGCGGATCTTGTCGGGGTGCTCGGCGGCGAGCTCGGAGATCTGGTGATACCTGCGGGTCGCGAGCCGCGGCCGCTCCGTCAGCAAGTAGCTGCGGCCGAGGTAGTTGCAGAGCCGGAACCACGAGTCGCCGCCGTGGTGGTGCTTGTCGCCGACGACCACGAGCTGTTCGTAGTCGCCGGCGGCGAACAGCAGCTCGCAGAGGTCGAGGACCGCGGTCTCGTTGCCGAGGTCGATGGCGATCCGATAGTGCTCGCGCGCCTTCGCGGGGTCCTTCGCCTTCCACGCGTTGCCGAGGAGATCGTAGGCCTCCCCGAGCTCGTCGCGCCCATCGTCGTTGTTGCCGAGCGACGTCGGGAACCCCGCGATCGCCGGGGTCAGCACGGCGAGCACACCGGCGAAGTTCGCCGCCTTGTCGTGCTCGCGTGCCGTCTCGAGGGCGGCCTCGAGCTTCTCCGACGGGCTCTTCTCGCCGCGCTTGCGCAGCTTCTTGGTGAACGAGTCGAAGTCGTCCGCCCACTTCTTGAAGCCCGCGTCGGCCTCCCAGGTGTAGACGGCGAGCTGCGGATCCGCGGTGTCGACCGCGAACATGTGCGTGGTGCCGATCGTCGCGATCGGGAGGTAGCGCGTCGGCTCGGCGTGACCGCTCTCGACCGCGACGTCGAGCAGATCGGGCAACCGTCCCGACGCCCACGCAAGCTTGAGCTTCGAGTCGGAATCGATCTCCGCGATGCCCCATGCGAGCGCACCGTCGAGGGCGGCGACCTCGGGTCCGTCGAGGAACGCGGTGATGCGCGGTGGAATCACCACCCCGATGTCGGCGAGCCGCAGACTCAGGCGCTTCGAACGGGCAGGCAGGTTCGCGGCGATCGACACGCGATCATCAGAAGCCAGCTCCGAGCTGCGAGCAACCACTCGCGACCCGATTCACCGACGGCCGGTCGCGGCTTCGCGCCGGAGTCAGCTCCCTGGTCGACCTGGGAGGTCCGAGCGTCGAGCTTTCACGGAGCGGTGCGTGCTACAAAAAACGGTCGATGGACTTCGCCCTGACCGAAGAGCAGCTGCTCGTGCAGCGCACGGCGCGCGAAGTCGCGGATCGCCTTCTCCTGCCACGTGCTGCAGCACGCGACGTCAGTGCAGAGTTCCCTTCTGCCGAGCTCAAGGAGCTGGCGAACCTCGGCCTGCTCGCGATCGCGCTGCCCGAGGAGCTCGGTGGCGCAGGCGCAGGCATCGTCGCGTACTCGCTCGCGATGGAGGAGCTCGCGCGAGGCGATGCGGCGGTCGCCGTGGCCGTCTCGGTCACCAACATGGTGGCGGAGCTGATCTGGAAGCAGGGCACGCCGGATCAACATCTCAAGTGGGTGCCCGGGCTCGCGGACGGTTCGCTGGTCGCCGGTGCGTTCGCCCTGTCGGAGCCCGAGGCCGGCAGCGATCCGGCCTCGCTGCGAACGCTGGCGGTCAAGACGCCCACGGGTTGGCGGATCGACGGCAGCAAGCAATGGATCACCAGCGGCGACCGCGCAGGCGTGCTGGTCGTGTGGGCGGCCACCGACCCGGTGGCTGGGCACAAGGGCATCACGGCGTTCCTGGTTCCTGGTGGCACGAAGGGCCTGTCCGCGGCACGGCTCGAGGACAAGCTCGGCCTGCACGGCTCGACCACGGCGCAGCTCGTGCTCGACGGCGTCGAGGTCGGTGACGACGCGGTGCTCGGTGGGGTCGGGCGCGGCTTCGCGCTCGCGATGATGGCGCTCGATGGCGGGCGGATCGGGATCGCGTCGCAAGCGCTCGGCATCGCGCGCGGTGCCCTCGAAGCGGCGGTCCGATACGCCGGCGAGCGGAAGACCTTCGGGGAGCCGATCATCAAGCACCAGGCGGTCGGCTTCATGCTCGCCGACGCCGCGACCTGGCTCGACGCGGCGCGGCTGATGACGCTACGTGCCGCATACTCGAAGCAGCAGGGACAGAACTTCTCCCAGCAGGCAGCGATGGCGAAGCTGTTCGCCACCGAGCACGCCTGGAAGATCTGTGACATCGCGCTCCAGGTTCACGGCGGCTACGGCTACGTCCGCGACTTCCCCGTCGAGCGTGCGCTCCGCGACGTGCGCGTGACGCGAATCTACGAGGGGACCTCCGAGATCCAGCGGATCGTGATCGCGCGGAACCTGCTTCGCGCGGGGATTTGATACGTTCGGACCGTGTCCGACCGCAAGCTCCGCATCCTCGTCGCCAAACCAGGTCTCGACGGCCACGACCGTGGCGCGAAGGTGGTCGCTCGCGCGCTCGCCGATGCCGGCTACGAGGTGGTCTACACCGGCCTCCACCAGACCCCCGAGATGATCGCGACAGCCGCGGTTCAGGAAGCGGTCGATGCCGTCGGGTTGTCGATCATGTCGGGCGCGCACATGACGCTGTTCCCGGCGGTGATCGATGCGCTCAAGGCGCGCGGGGTCGGCGATGTCGTCGTGTTCGGCGGCGGCATCGTGCCGAAGGATGATCTTCCGAAGCTGGCGGCGATCGGGGTCGCGAAGATCTTCACGCCGGGTGCGAGCACGAACGAGATCATCGACTGGGTCGAGTCGTATCTGCGTCCCAAGGTCGCCTGATGAAGTGGCTCACCCTGGCGCTGCTCGGGCTGCTCGGCGCGTGTCCAGGGCCGAGTGCGCCGGTGTCGCCCGGTGGCGGTTCTGTCGCAGCGCCGCGCGATGCGGTCGCGCAAGAACCCGACGCCGCCTCGCAGGACGAGAAGCTCGCCGCGATCCAGCAGGCGATGAACGAGCTCGACGAGGCCTCGCAGATCTGTTGGGCCGCCGCAGCGGTCGAGCGGTTCGATATCGAGGGTGAAGTCGTCGCGCTGATCGACATCGAGACCGTCGGCAAGGCCGCGGTGACGCTGACGCGCGACACCACGCGCAACAAGAAGCTCGCGCTGTGCGTGACCTCGCTGCTCGAGCACTACCCGTGGGCACCGCCGCTGCACGGGCAGGCGATCCAGCTGCCGTTCAAGTTCCGCGCGCCCGACGGCCAGAACGTGATCGACCGCAACCTCGCGCCGTGGGCAGGTCAGGGGAAGCTCGCCGTCCAGGTCCTGCTCGACGAGAACAACACCGGCAACGGCAGCGTCTCGCTGGTCGAGGTGGCGATCCAGGCCGGCGGCTCGACGGGAGCTCGCGTCGCCGAGCGCGCCGAGCTCTGGTACTTCCACGGCGCCGCGAAGGTCGAAGCAGGAACGGTGAAGCGCAGCGTCAAGGCGGGCGACATGATGTACGTACCGGCGAACGCGGTGCGAAACGTGATCGCCGACGCGGATGTCCATGCCGTGATCGCGATGGTTCCGGGTGGACGCGAAGGCTCGGCGCGCGTGGGTGCACTGCCGACGCGCGAGCTCGGTGCGATCAAGACCGGCGTCGCTGGCCCGATGATCCTGCCGGCGGCGACGGCGAAGTCGTTCGATCTGTCGAACCGCGGCGTCGCGACGATCTTCGCCGAGCAGGCAACCATCCGAGACAGGCAACTCGCCTCCACCATCCTGGCGATGCCCGGCAACGCGAAGGTGCCGGAGCACGTTCACGCGAGCGAGACCGAGGTGCTCTACGTGCTCGCGGGCACCGGCACGCTGACCGTCAACGGCATCGACCTCGCGATCACGCCGACCTCGACGGTCCAGATCCCGCCGAATGCAAAGCACGCGTTCACCGCATCGACAGACTTCAAAGCGCTACAGATCTACACGCCCGCCGGACCGGAGCAGCGATTCAAAAAATGACCGACATCGACGCGATCCTCCGCGGGGACATCCGCACCGCCGCGCGGCTGATGCGCGACATCGACGACCGCCGCGACAACGCGCACCAGGCGCTCAAGGCGCTGTATCCGCATACCGGTAAGGGCTACGTCGTTGGCATCACCGGCAACCCGGGCGCCGGCAAGTCCACCGTCGTCGATGCCTTGATCGGGCATTATCGCGCGCAGGGCGAACGGGTCGGCGTGGTCTGCATCGATCCCACCTCACCGTTCACGGGCGGGGCGATCCTCGGCGATCGCATTCGGATGCAGCGGCACGCTCTCGATCCCGACGTGTTCATCCGCAGCCTCGCGACGCGCGGCCACCTCGGCGGCCTGTCGCGGTCCGCGGCTGATGTCGCGTGTGTCCTCGATGCGATGGGCTACCAGAGGATCCTGATCGAGACCGTCGGCGTCGGTCAGGACGAGGTCGAGGTCATGAAGACTGCACACACGACCGTGGTGGTCACGGTGCCGGGGCTCGGTGATGACATCCAGGCGATCAAGGCGGGGCTACTCGAGGTCGCCGACGTCCTGGTCGTCAACAAGTCGGATCGCGAAGGCGCGGATCGCACCGAGCGAGACCTCCTCAACATGCTCGACCTGCGCGCGCACGGGGAGCGCAAGGAGGTCGAGATCGTGAGGACGATCGCCACGAAGGGGCTGGCCGACGGCTCGGGGATCGTCGAGCTCGGTGCGGCGGTCGAGCGCCATCGGGAACGAGCGTGGAGCGGTCCAACGGCCGAGGCGCGTGCCATCGCGCGTGCGACTTCTCACCTCAACGAGCTCGTGCGCGGTCTGCTGGCAGATCGAGCGGCACGGGCAGCGGCGGCGCGAGGCGGCCTCACGGAGATCGCGAAGAACTTGGTCGCGCGCACGGATGATCCGTGGTCGGCCGCCGAGCGTCTCCTCGACGTGTAGGTGTAGTCACCGTCACGCGAGAACATGAAGACGGCCGTACAGCCGGTGCTATGATGGTCGAGCCTCGTCCGTAGAGAGGTCTTAAAGCCTATGACGTTTTTTTCTTCTGCTCTGAGGGCCGCAGCTCTCGCGACTCTCCTCCTTGGATCTGGCTGCGGGTTGATCAGCTCGGATGTCACCAACTTCGATCTGACGCTGCCCGACAAGAACTTCAGCGTCGATGCCGACAGCTACGACATCACGGATGCGGAAGTGCAGCCGCTGCTGTCGACGAGCTGCGCCGGTAACCCGGGCATCTGCTCGACGGCCGCCCAGACCGCCTGTCCGATGAACTGCGACGGCGAGTGCAACGCGACCAGCCAGACCTGCGATCTGGCGCTCGCGGTGTCGCTGTACCAGAGCGTCGACTTGCTCGCGGAGAAGCCGGAGCTCCAGCAGATCAACGACGAGCCGGTGATCAAGGTGACGATCGATAGCGTCACCTGGGAAGTCACCTCGAACACGCTCAACACCGAGGTGCCGCCACTCATGGTGTTCGTCGCCCCGATGTCGGTGATGGATCCGACTTCACCCGACGCCAAGCCGATCGGAACGATCAGCGGCGTCGCGCCGGGCGAGGTCACCGATGCACCGCAACAGCTCGCGTTCACCGCGACGGGCAAGGCGGATCTGATCGCCGCGATGAGCACGTTCAAGACCCCGTTCAACTTGATCGTCGGCTCGACGATCGTGATCACCGAGGGCCAGTCGGTACCGCAGGGTCGCCTCGACGCGGTCGTTCACGTCAAGGGACACGCGGGTCTCTGAACAGCGCCTCGATCAGCTCCGCGACGTAGAACCGCGTTCTATTCGCGTGGGGTTCCAGCGAACGCCTCGCGTGTCCGCGAACCCACACGTGCTCACAAGCTGGCGCAACGCCTCGGGAGCGCGGCTGGCACATCCGATGCTGAAGTCTCTAGGCAGAAACCCGGCGGTTTGCCGGATGGATCGAGGTTCTGCCATGAAGCGTTTCAGCATCGTTTTCGCTCTCGTCATCGCAGCTTGTGGTGGTGACACCACGCCCACGCCGAACAAGATCGAGGTCGCGGTTCCGCGCGACGCAGCCGTCGAAAAGCCCGGCTTCGGTAGTGGCGTTGCCGAGACCAACGTCGTCGAGAACAAGGCAGCGAAGGAGCTGCCAGCCGTCGAGCATTGGATCCCGTCCACGTTCGCCGAGTGCATGAAGCTCGGCAAGGAACTGGCTGCAAAGAAAGATCACGGTCGCGCTCGCGAGCTGTTCGAGGCAGCGGCGAAGCTCGATCGCAAGGCGGCGGCGCCGCATGTCGAGCTCGCGCGCTCGGCCATCGACAAGGCGGAGCGCGCGCTCGCGATCCGGCATGCCAAGAAGGCGGTCAAGCTCGCGCCCGACTCGAGCCAGGCCTACAACACGCTCGGTCGTGCGGAGCTGCTGCGCCACGATTACGACGGCGCCGAGCTCGCGTTCCGTCAGGCCACCGAGCTCGACCCGGCCAACGTGTGGGCGTGGAACAACCTCGGCCTCGTCTACCTGACGCAGAAGAACTACCAGGAGGCGGTCAACGCGCTGGTCGAGGCGACGAGCCACAAGGGTGTCGAGGCCTACATGTGGAACAACCTCGGCGCTGCCTACGAGCAGCTCGACCAGCTCGACGATGCGCGCGACGCGTTCGACAGCGGCGCGAAGCTCGGATCGGTGGCCGCGAAGGAGAGCCGCAAGCGCCTCGACGGTGTCGAGTCGATCAAGATCGCGCGCACCGACTCGAAGGTGAAGGAGCCGAGCTTCGAGACCTCCGAGCCGATGCCGGAGATCGACGAGGACCTCGATGCCAAGCACCATGGTGACCCCGAGATCGATCTCGAGCCGCACCACGATGACGTCGAGCCGATGGTCGAGGACATCACCATCGACACCGAGGTCGAGGAGGGGAAGGCTGACGTCGAGGCGAAGTCGGTCGAGGACAAGCCCGTCGTCGTCGCTCCCGAGACGATCTGACCTGCGACGGGGAGGCGCGTTTGGTTCGGTCGGTCAGGCGAGAGCGAAACAACGTGACGGACGTAGCCGCGGGGCGCGCTATGCTGCGCTCTCCGTGGGCCGGCTCGACGACATCATCGAACGCAACAAGCACCCGAAGGCCAGCTTTCGCAAATCGAAGCCGGCGCCGGGGGCCACGGAGCCGACGACGGACGACCGGGACGGTGCGTCGGCGCAGGTCGTCGAGCCGAAGCGCGGGAAGCCGATCCTCCGCCGCGCGAAGGCCGAGCCGGCTCCGAGGCCAGCGACCCAGGCGGTCAATCAGGCGGAGCAGGGTGAGCAGAAGGGCCGGCTCGATCGGATCATCGCGCGTAACGAGAAGCCGGACGCCAACTATCGGTGGCTCAAGGTCGGGCTCGCCGGGATCGTGTTGTTCGTCGTGCTGGTGCTGCTGATCTTCACCGACCTCGCGGCGCCGCCCGATGCGGCGTATCCGCCGGCGCGGGTGCAGGTGAAGCCGAGCGGCGTCGATGGCGTGAAGCTGTGGAAGGCGCCCGTGAAGAAGCCCGGCGCTACGAAGTGACGCCGCGCATCGCGTCCGCCATCTCGAGGGCCGCACGACCGATCGCCTTGACCGCATCGAAGCCGGCGCTCCTGACTGCGCCGAACGACGACTTGATACGCGCTTCCTCCAGCATGAGCGTGCAGACCGCGCGGAGCGGCGTGCCGTCGTGGCCGAACATCGTGTATTTCACGCTCAAGCTGGTGATCACGACGCGCAGCGGCTTGATGCCATCGCCGAAGACCACGACGCAGTAGTGCGGGCGACGCATCTCCGGGTTGGTCGATTCGGGATCGCGCACCGTCGTCAACGTCTCGAGCATCTCGACGATCGGCTCCACCGAATGATCGGTCTCGTAGCCATCGAACAGTAGCTCGAGCTGCATCGAGCGCGACGGCGTGCCCTTGAACTCGTGGCTGTCCTGCTCGCTGCGGGTCATCGCCTTCGGGTCGGCTTCCGATTGCTTGCTGCCCCACGGGACCGACTTGTTGATGCCGAGCTCGTTCGGGTTGTACTGGGCGGTGACGGTCAGGCCGGCCTCGTCGAGGCTGGCAATCGAGAGGCGAGCGAGGCACTTGCTGAACGGCATGGCCGAGCTCTTCGACCAGCTCGCCAGGAGTTGCCTGAATTCTTCAAGTCATTGAAACTATTCAAGCGAACGGCCTGGCGAGCCTCGCGATCACGTTTGCTGCACGACCCGATCCGGAGCTCTGCAGTCGGGCCTCCTCGAGCTCGAGGTTGACCACCGCACGGAGCGGTGTGCCGTCACGTCCGAACATCGTGTAGCGGACCTTGAGCGCCTTGATGATGCAGCGCAGGGGTCGGATGCCC
>JBBQJJ010000286.1:0-11419 GCA_038325805.1 Haliangiales bacterium | reverse complement strand
GATCGACGCGCGCTCGATCGTCAGATCGGCGCCATTGAGCCAGAGCCCACCGATCTCCTTGCTCACCTCGAGCCCGATCGTGATCGTGCCTTCGAACGTCTCCGCCGTCGGGACGATCGTGAGCTCGGCGGCATAACGCGTGGGCTTGACGCTCCCGGCGAGGCGCAGCGTGGGCGCTGGAGGGGCTTGGACCACCCGCGGCTCGTCGGGCGGCGTCGGCTGGCGCGGCGCGCTCGGAACCGGGGCCGGCGCCGATCGACTCCCACTACAGGCGACGAGGAACAACGTGATCAAGCCGAGGCGAGTCATCGCCCGGACCGTACTACGCGCCCCATCTTCAGGAGCCGCGGGGCGTTTAAAGGTGTACGAGATCCGAGCTCGCCCGCCTGCGGGTCGTGCTGGCAGCCTACGCTGCGCGCTCGGTCAATCGCTCAGTCGCGCGTTCGCTACCGACGAGGCCGAACCGAACTTCCATCGGATCCGTCGACCCACGCTCGTACGCATCGGCCATGAACTTCGCCGACTCGACGAGCGCGAACAGATACGGAACGCTGAGGTAGGTGATGCCATGGCGCGCGCACCACGCCTTGGTGATCGCCGCGGCCTTGGGCAGGTGGTGGTGCGAGATCTTGGGGAACAGGTGGTGCTCGGCCTGGTAGTCGAGGCCGATGAAGAAGAACGAGATCACCTTCGGCAGCTCGAGGTCACGGGTGGTCTCGAGCTGGTGCAACCAGTCGTGGTTCTGGTGCTCGACGATCGGCAGACCGATGTGCGCCGGCAAGAACACCAGCGCGAGGCAGACGCCAACCAGCGCCCAGATCGCAAAATAGACCCCGATGCCGATCGCCGGGCCAAAGATCAGCGACGGGATCACGACCCAGCCGACGTAGTGGCCCACGATGCATGCGACCTCGAGGAACCACGCACGCTTGAAGCCGTGCTTCTTGGGATACGCGATCAAGAACATGATGGATGCGCGGCGCATGCCCGTGGCCATCAACAGCGACATCGGCCAGAACGCCCACGACTGGAAGTTGCGCTGGAACCAACGGAGCCGCGGCGTCGCCTTCTCGTGATCACCGCGCGAGGACACGAACGGGAACGGCTTGATGTCCGGATCGACGCCTTCGACGTTGGGGTGACCGTGGTGCATCTGGTCGTGCTTCCACCGCCAGTACAACGAGCCCAACCCCGAGAACAACGGGAACACGAGGTAGGTCACGAGCGCGTTGCGGAACGGTGACGCGGAGAACGACTTGTGGCTGCCTTCGTGGCCTGTCATCGCCGCGGCGGTCGAGAACACGGCGGCGACCGGAATTGCCACGAACGCTGCGACCCATCCGAACAGGTAGAGCGAGGTCAGGCACAGCGCGATGACACTCAGTAGAAACCCGAGCTTCAGCCAGCTGCGCAGCTCACGGTGTTCGAGCACGCCTGCGTCACGCAATTCTGCGCGTAGCGTGCTGAGCGCTGGTAGCTGGTTCATGGCTGGACCCTGCTACAAAAACGGTTCCAAACCAAGTGCTTTACAAAGCCAAAACAAAGACATGACAGAGTCCTGGCAATCGCCACAGAAGCTATACGACTGCCTTGACGGATCGGTCTTTGAGGGCGACCCAGCCGACAGCCGTGGCCGGGATCAACAGCAACAAGAACAGGTAGAACGGGAAGTCGTGCTGGGTCGGAGGCACGGATGACGTGGGCTCGGATCCCCGCTGATAGCCGATCGCTCGCTCGATCCCGTCTTCGGTCGTCGGCATCTGCGTGGTGGACAGCGTTTGGGGGAGGCCGGTGACTGCCACCTCGGATCCGTCATAACGGATCGCGAACAGGGCGAGGCGGCCACCGGCGGCCAGCTCCTCGGGATCGATCGTGGGCTCGCCGACACAGTTCAGCTTGCCGAGCGGCAGTGCCGAGACGTTGTCGTCACCGGTGTGCGCCGGGAACACGAACTGACGCGCTGGCTTGTGCTTGGCCTCCCAGACCACGCGAAACGCGGCGGTCGGCTGGTCGATCTGCAGCCACACCAGATCGGAACTGGAGCAGGTCCACGCGGACACCTGGTGCCAGTACTGGATCACGCGTGGGGCTGCGGCGGGCGGGCGCCACATCGGGTTGACGTTCAGTAGCGTCGGCTCGTAGGCGTCCGCGAGCTCGAGCTCGTCGGCCTGGGTGACGTAGTCGAGCTTCACCACGCCGGGCCCGACCTTCGTCTCGGCCTTGATCGGACCACCGCGATGCTTGAGCTCCTCGCCGTCCGCGATCGCGCCATCGAACAGGTAGAGCGAGCCGCGTTGAGGGATGCTCGCGCTGGTCGGCGTGCCCACCCAGTGCGGGTTGCCGCAGTCCGCGTCAGCGTGCTGGGCGATCGAGACGAGGGTGACAGCAACAAGACCGGCGGTCGCGAGCTTCATGGTCCGAAGACATGAGGCCCCGCACGTAGTTGCACAGTGTTTTGCTGTGGCAAAAGGCGACAGGACAGGCTGCGACGCGTACTTGCTCGACCCGATCGGCCCAAGCGATGCAGATCTAACGTCTACAGACATCGCGGAGCCAGGCGCGAGATTCCTTCGCGAGCCTCGCGTGGAGCTGGTCGGCACGTGCCCTCGCCTGCTCGACGGGCGGCACGATCAACAGCGCTCGCACGAGCTCGGCACGGACGAGATCGCCGGTCTGCTCCAGATGATCGGCGTAGACGCGACGGAGCTCGTCGTCGCCGGGTGCAGCGCGCAGGCGCAGCAGCCACGGATCATCGGTCGGGCACGTGTCGTGGACATACTCGTGCCGGCCGGCATCGAGATCTCGTGTCACGACGGCGATCCGCGAGACGCCGGGTCGCTTGTGCGCGTAGACGTCCGCGCGCTGGTGGATCGCGAACGGAGGATCGACGGCGATCGTTCGCAGATGGAGATGATGCGGGGTCGCGGCGCCCCACTTCAGCGCGTCTCGCAACTGCGGGAGGTCGAGCAACTCGCCGCAGTGCGCGCAGTCGGTGCTCCCCACGGCATGCGGCGGTGCGTCGCGGATGCACCACAAATGATACGGGTGCCACAGGCAGCTTGGGCAGCACGAGCTGTGGCCGTGCTCGACGAGCCGCACCAGCTCGTGATCGCGGATCAGCTCGTCGCAGCCGAGGCACGTGACGACAGTGGTGTCGGGCACGTGGCGCGTCGTCGAGCGATCCCACTCGCCGATGTACGGGTGCCACCACATGCCGTCGCGGAACGGGATGCCCGCCACCGGGGAGCCGGCGCGCCGGAACAGCGCCTCGCTGAAGATCAGCCCCGACCACGCCTCGCGGATCATCTCGGCGAGCTCGGCGTCGTCCTGCTGTTGATCGACCTCGATGCCGACCATCGCCCACTCGAACGGAGGTGCGCTACGGAGGTGCTCGCACAGCCGCTCGCCGAGCTCGGTCATCAGCACGGCGTCGCGGTCGTCGCGGATGCCCGAGGTCGAGATCTCCGAGGGCATGATCCAGCACGAGCGATCGATGAGACCAGGCGGTGCACTCGGTGCAGCGAGGCGATACGGCTCCGCATCGAGCGTGGTCTCGGTGCCGTCGGCGAGCGTCCAGCGCAGACCATGGAAGTGCGCGAGAAACGGCGCGACCTCCGCCTCGTCGCGGCACACCGCATAGAGCGAGAAGATCAGCGCCACTCAGGGCTGCTTCACGGCCTTCGGCAGCGTGACGCGCGCGGGCAGCTTGACCGGCACGAGCTTGCCGTCGGGGAGCATCGCGGTCACCACCAGATCGACGCCGTTCTCGAGCAGGCCGACGGTGTAGTTGCTCTTGCATCCGAGCGCGCCGATCAGCGCGGTCGACATCGACTTCTCGAGGTGCGTGTTGGCGTGTACCGGGAGGTCGAGTTCGCTCCACGGCGCCTTGTCATCGCGGCGGATCTTGACGTGCGCGAGGATCGCGGGGGCGTCGCCGAAATCGATCGCGAGTGCGTCGAACAGCTCTTGCACCGTCGAGTGCCGGATGTTCTGGGTGAACCGCCGCGTCGTCGCGACGATCTCCTTCGGCAGCGCAGCGCCCAGCTTCACGGTGTACGTCGCCATCGGTTTGTCCTTGGTGTCGGTGCCGGCGTAGATGTCGAGCGTCCCGCCCTTGTCGCTCTCGACTTCGAGCTCGGTCAGGTAGTAGGGCGCGATCTTCTTCTTGGTCACCTTGAGGGTGACCGGCTTGCCGTCGAGGGTGGCGCGGTAGGCATGCGAGCCCCAGCTCTCGATGTCGGTGAACGCGACGAGCCTTGCCCGCGGAGGTAGCGTCGCGCCGGTGCGTGGGGCGAGCCCGTAGTTGTTGTTGCAGGCCGCGAAGGCGTGAGCCGGGCGGGCATCCGTGATGGCGAGGGCGAAGCCGACGATCAGGAGCAGCAGCGCGTTCATCCAGCGAGTCTACGGCGCATCTCTCGCACCCCGCGATCCAAGGCGCGCAATCCGGGCGCTCTCTCTTCGAATAGACACAGACCACAACCCCGGTTCACCGTCTCGACCTGACGCAGAGGCGCAGCGCTTCGAAGTAGGCCGCTGAACCTGCGTGTCGCTCACACGAGCCGGCGCTCTAGATATGCGTGGACAGCGGCGACCAACTCTTCGACCAGCGTGGAGTCCGCGAGCACGTGATCGGTGGGCGCATCCTCGTACATGAGGTTCTGATCGAGCGTGCCGTAGATGATGCGGTGCGCGACATCGACCGCCGTGCGCAGCATCGCCATCTCCGTCGTGGGGTACCGCTGGTGCAGCACGTCGACCAACCCTTCGCAGGTCAGCTTGCTGAGCGCGACGGCGCGATCGCGAAACGCCTTGTTGCCGAACATCTCGAGCAGGAGAGCGCGACGGATGCCGTGCTGCTGGCGGTACACGCTGACGGCGAGTGACACGAACGCGCGGAGCAGCGCCTCGAGCGGCACGTCGAGCGCGGCGAGTTGGTGAGCCGCTGCCGCGGTGACCGCCCCCTCTTGGTAGAGCGCGATCTGGAGGATGTGGAGCAACGCGTCCTTGTCGCGGAACCGGTTGTAGAACGCGCCGACCGACGTCCCGGCCTCCTTGACGAGCTCCTGGACCCCGATGTCACCCCACACCCTGCCCCGCGAGACGAGGCGCTCGGCGGCCTCGATCAGGCGATCGTGCGTGTTCTGGCTGCGCTCCTGTTTGGGTGGCTTGGCCCACTGGAGGCTGACGCTGGCCGTTTCGGGGTTCGAGGCGAGGATCTCTGTAGGCATAGATTAGAATAAGAGTTCTAATTCTGTTCATCGTGAAGACGCAACGGAATTCAGCGATCCTGCTCGCGGCACTGCACGGCAATGCCTGACCGGCGAGCGTCCGGCGCGCGGACGAATCGCAGGTGTTGCAGAGTAGATCGACTCGCGTCGTCACGAAGCCATCGATCCGTCACGCGAGTCGAGCACGGTGACGTATGGGAGCAGCGCTCGCACTCCGTCTAACCGTCGAGTCAAACCCCTTCCTCACCCCGAAATCACGGCCGCTCGTCGTCGGCCACCGTGGCGTGCCGATGCTCCACCAGGAGAACACGCTCGCCGGCTTCCGTCGCGCCGTCTCACTCGGGCTCGACGCGATCGAGCTCGATGTCCGGCTCACCCGCGACGGTCGCGCCGTCGTGTTTCACGATGCCACCACGTCTCGCATGACCGGCACGCGCGCGGCGATCGCCGAGCTCACCTGGGAGGAGGTTCGCCGCCTCCCGATCCGCGACGAGCTCGGGACGCGGCGCAGGGCGCTGCGCTACCCGCAGGTCGAACGCATTCCGCTGCTCGCCGAGGTGCTCGCCGAGATCGGCACCGCGATCGCGATCAACATCGAGCTCAAGCCGCGCTGGTTCGGAGACGACGTCGCGGCGGTCGTCGCCGACGAGATCCTTGCTGCCGGGGTGGGCTCGAACGTGCTGGTGACCTCGTACGACCCGCGCAAGCTCCGCGATGCGAGCCGCGCCGATCCCTCCCTCGCGCTCGGTTATTGCTGGTGCAGTGGTGTGTTCGGAGGGGGTCGCCGGATCGTCGATCGGCTACTCCGGGCGTCCGGGGTTCATGCCGTCGGCGCCGATCACGCGCTGATGCAGCCCGAAACCGTGCAGCGCCTGCGTGGTGTGGGCCAGGCCGTAGGAGCCCACGTCGTGTTCCCGCTCGAGGGAGCACCCACGCCAGACGCCGAGATCGACCGGCTCCGCGGGCTCGAGCTCGACTGGATCGAGAGCGACGACCCGGAGCGACTACTGCGACTGGTCGCCTAACTTCACTTCTTCTTCTTCTTCACGACGGACTTCTTGGCTGCGGGCTTCTTGGCCGCGGGCTTCTTTGCCGCAGGCTTCTTCACCGCAGGCTTTGCTGCGGGTTTCTTCGCCGCTGGTTTCTTCGTTGCTGCCTTGGCAGCGGGCTTCTTCGCCGCCGGCTTCTTCGCTGCTGTCGCCTTCGCTGCCGTCGCCTTCGCAGCGGGCTGCTTCACCACCGTCGCCTTCGTGGCGGGCTTGTTCGCTGCCGTCGCCTTCGGCTCCGCACCGAGCTCTGCTTCCGCGGCAACATCCTCTGCCGCGAGCTCCACCGGTGTCGTCGGTTCGGCGTCCTTGATCGCAGACACCTTCCGCTGCGCCTTCGACGCGGTGAACGCCGACGCCTTGTTCTTGAGCGCTTCTCTCTCGGCGTCATCGGCGGTTGGCATCGATCCCGCGTGCTCGACGAATTCACCATCAGCCGTGATGCCAAGCGCCTCCATCACGCGCTGGAGGAACGCCTGGTACGGGTCCCCCTCGTAGACCATCGCGATCTCGCGCTCGTGCAGCGTCTCCATCGTCGATAGCCCGTTCGCGAGCTCGAGCTTGTACGTGAAGTCGTACTCGGCGCCGGCGGTCCCGAGGAAGTAGAACGTGCCGCGTGCCCCGTGCTCCGCCGCCGCTCGCAGCGTGGCCGCGATCGTGCCGGAGAAGTCGCGCACGGTGTCCTCGCCGGTGTCGAACGCGAAGTCGACCGTGGCCTCCTGCTCGTCGAGCACGAAGTAGCCGTGGCTCTCCGGGTCGTGCAGCTTGCGCAGCTCCTCGAGTTGCTTGTCGACCACGAACCTCGGCGCGAGTGGCTTCTCGAACCAGTCGGCCCAGTCGTTCCACTGGTCGTGCGACACGTTCGCTGCCTTCCACGCAGCCACACCACTCGGCGTTTCGAAAGTCATGTGGCCGAAGCCACCTCCGTTCCAGCCCATGGGCGGGAAGCTAGCTGAAAATGCCGGTTGGCTGGAGCGTGCGACCTGTGAGATCGACCAGCCACGCCTGCCGTCCTTTCGCGCGCGCTCGACTTCATCAAGGACTAGGCTTCTGGCCGAGTCGCCGCGGTATCCTGCGGCGGTGGAGGTCATCGTGATCGGCGCCGGGCTCGCGGGCCTCGTGGCCGCCGACGAGCTCGTGCGTAGCGGCCACGAGGTCACGATCGTCGAGGCGCGGGATCGCGTGGGCGGACGAACGCTCTCGCAGGATCTCGGCGGCCAGACGATCGACCTCGGCGGTCAGTGGATGGGCGACAAGCACCACCGCCTGCGCGAGCTCGCGCAGGAGCTCGGCGTCCCGTCGTTTCCGCAGTACGCGAAAGGGACAAAGATCCTGATGCGCGGCGACACGCGCAAGACGTTCAAGGGGTTCCTGCCCAAGATCGGCGTCCTCCCTCTGCTCGAGCTCGGGCTCTCGCTCGCACGGCTCGAGCGCTTGGCAGGCAAGGTCGACCTCGAGGAGCCACTCCGAACCAGGAACGGACGCGAGCTCGACGCGCAGAGCGTCGCGGACTGGCTCGATCGCCGGGTGCGATCGCAGGGAGCGCGCGCGATGCTCGAGGTCGCGACTCAGATGATCTTCGCCGCGGAGCCCCGCGAGCTGTCGCTGCTGTACTTTCTGCTCTACGCGAGGTCGAGCGAGGGCGTGCAACGCCTCGCCGAGATCGAGGGCGGCGCGCAAGAGCGACGGTTCACGCTCGGGGCCCAAGCGATCTGTCAGCGACTGGCGGATCGCGCGATTCAGCGCGGCGCGAAGCTCCGACTGTCCTGTCCTACCCGCGCGATCGCGCAGGACGCAAACGGGGTCACCGTCGATGGCACGCGTTGCGATGCCGTCGTCGTCGCGATCCCGCCGCACCTCGCCGCGAAGCTCGAGGGCATGCCGGCGGAGCGCGCACAGCTCGGTGCGAAGTTGCCGATGGGCTCGGTGATCAAGTGCATCGCGTCGTATGCCCGTCCATTCTGGCGCGAGGCCGGCTACTCGGGCGAGGCGATCTCGACGACCGGAACGATCCGCGCGACGTTCGACGACTGCAACGCGGCGGGCGATCACGCCGCGCTGGTTGCGTTCGTCGTCGGCGATCCTGCGAAGCGGCTGCGCGACATCCCCGAAGATCGCCGCAAGCAACTCGTGCTCGACGAGCTGGTGAAGCTCCATGGACCGCACGCCGGCACACCAGTCGCGTACGCCGACAAGGACTGGCAGGCCGACGCGCACGCGGGCGGTTGCTATGTCAGCTTGCTCGCACCGGGCGTGTTGACGTCGGCGGCCTGCAGCCTGCGCGCGTCGTTCGGACGCGTGCACTTTGCCGGGACGGAAACGGCAAGGCATCACATCGGTTACCTCGAGGGCGCGATCGAATCGGGGCAGCGGGTCGCGCGCGACTTGCGAGCGTGAACGGGAGTGCCCGGACCTGGTTCTAGAGTCGGATCGCGACGACGATCGCGATCGTGATGACGATCAGGATCACCGACACGCCGATCTTGATCGCCGCGGTCAGCGCCGCCGGCTGTCCCGTCGCAACCGACGGCAGCACCAGATAGTGAATCTTCGGGTTCATCAGCTGACAGCGATCGCAGCCCCAGTGCTGTACCGCCGGATGCCACACCGATGGATAACCGCAGCGCGGGCATTTCGGCGTGTTCGGCGCCGCCGGCACCGTCGCGATCGGTGCGTGCTGCGGCGGCAGCATCTGCTGACACGCATGACAGCCCCACTGACCCGGCTGCGGATGCCACGCCGCCGGTGCACCGCATCGCGGGCAGGTCGGTGACCGCGCACCCGGAATCGCCATCCCCCCGAGTATCGATCAGAACGAAGCTTGCTGGGCATCCCTCGCACGAGCGTCAACATCGCGCAGCGCCGATCGCGTCGCGCCGACCAGCATCACCACCATGCTCGCGATCCAGACGTAGTAGCCGACCAGGACGTGCTGGAGCTCGAACAGCGAGTTGCGCATGCTCGCGAGCATCACCGGCGCCAGGATCGACAGCAGCAGTGCGATCGAGAGCAGGACGATCGCGACGCGATGCCGGCGAAGGCCGTGGAGGATCGCCGACGCCATGAACAGCGGGTTGCCGAGCCAGCCCGGCAGGACCACCCAGCCCATCCCGACGCAGATCGCGCCCGTGAACGTCTTCGGACTTCCGCCACCGCCGAACAGCGGCTTGTCGATCACCGCGAGCGCGGGCAACGCGAGCGACAGGGCAAACAGCGCGAGGGCACTACAGAGGAGGATGACGGCGCGGCGATCCAGCATGTCGTGGGGTTCAGCACGGGAAGTGCCGGGCGCTAACGCCGCGATCCAGCGTCGCGTGCCAGCGCT
Organism: Haliangiales bacterium; assembly: GCA_038325805.1. GTDB lineage: Bacteria > Myxococcota_A > Polyangia > Haliangiales > Haliangiaceae > JABFXX01. The sequence goes on along the minus strand of JBBQJJ010000286.1, from coordinate 1,820 downwards.
TGCCACGACACCCCCGCCCGGTGATGTCGCGTTGGTTCCACTGCGAACGGGGTTACCCGGTGCGTAACGTCGGTGTCACTCGAGGCGATCCACGTCATCGCGTCGACGGTGGCCGAGACGCCCGACATGAACCCGGGGTCCGGGCCAGGTTGGCGTGATCGACGCTGGTTCTGACGCTCCCGACTCGACCGTCGCGGGTTTGCTAGGATGGCGCCGCGTGGGAGAGCTAGCTGACGTCGACATCTCGTGGGCCGCGGTAACGCTCGCGGTCGCCACGGTGATGGCATCGTTGTTCGCGCGCCGGCTGCTGCCTTCCGATCGGCAGGATCGCGGGCGGCTCCCGATCATCTTCTTGCTCGCCTCCGTGGTGCTGCGCGGCCTTGCGGTGCCGGTCGAGCTGGCCGACTACCCGAGCGTGGTGGTCGGCCTCAAGCTCGCCGCCGCGATCTCGCTCGCCGCCGGGATGACCGGCGTGGTCGGCAAGATGCTGTTCGATGTCGTGGTCTCGCGGTTCTTCCAGTTCCCCACGATCCTGCGCGACATCCTGCTGTTCGTCGCGTTCGTCATCGCGCTGATGACGATCCTCCAGCAGAGCGGCGCGAATCTCGTGAGTCTGGTCACCACGTCGGCCGTGCTCACCGCGGTGATCGGCCTCGCGTTGCAGCAACCGATCGCGAACATGTTCGCCGGGCTGTCCCTCCAGCTCGATCGGACGATCGTGATCGGCGACTGGATCAAGATCGACGAGCGGATCGGCCGGATCGACAAGATCAGCTTCCGCGCCACCACGATCATCACGCACGACGACGACACGCTGACGTTCCCGAACGCGTACTTCATGCAGAACGCGGTGCTCAACTACTCGCGGCCGACGGGTAGCCACCGCATGTGGTGCGACGTCGGCTTCGCCTACCGGCACGCGCCGAACGACGTCAAGAAGGTGCTCGAAGAGTCGTTGCGCGGATGCGATGGCGTGCTCGAGACGCCGGCCCCGATCGCGATCGTCAAGGCGTTCGGCGACAACGGCGTCAACTACGCGGTGCTGTACTGGATCCGCGATTTCGGTCAGGAGGTGCAGATCGAGAGCAACGTGCGCACGCGGATCTGGTACGCGGCGCAGCGCGCCAACCTCGAGATCCCATACCCGACGCGCACCGTGCACATGACGCAGATCACCGAGGAGTCCGCGCGCGCCGACGAGGATCGCGCGCAGGACCGCCGTCGCGATGCCCTGTCGAAGGTCGAGCTGTTCGCGAAGCTCGAGGAAGAGGATGTCGCTCTGCTCGCGCGCGGCATGAAGCGCCGGTTGTTCTCGCGCGGCGAGGTGCTCGTGCGCCAGGGCGATCCGGGCGACTCGCTGTTCCTGATCGCCGATGGTGAGGTCGGTGTCGTGTTGTCGGTCGACGGTGCCGAGCGCCAGGTCGCGACGCTGCATCAAGGCGACATCCTCGGCGAGCAATCGCTGATGACGGGCGAGGCGCGCACGGCCACGTGCATCGCGGTGAAAGACGCGCACGTCCACGAGGTCGATCACACGCTGATCCATAGCTTGCTCGAAGCCAAGCCCGCGCTCGCGGAGAGCTTCAGCGCGATCCTCTCCGATCGCCAGCACGCTCTCGAGCAGGAGCGAGATGGCCTGTCAGCGGAGGCCTCGTCGCTACGCCGCGACGAGAACAAGGAGCGGTTGCTCGGCCGCATCAAGTCGTACTTCCGGCTCGTATGATCATCTACGTCACCGACATCGAAGGGCGCTGGGACAAGCTGTCGTCGTTCCTCGACGGCAACCCGCACGTGCGCCTGGTCGATGGCGAGCTCGAGCT
>JBBQJJ010000285.1:0-11429 GCA_038325805.1 Haliangiales bacterium | reverse complement strand
CGCCTGGGAGTCGCTCAAGGGCGCGACCGTCGCCAACTCCGGCATCGTGGACTTCGCCCCCGCTCCCGGGAACCGGGGCACCGAGCTCCGGGTCCACCTGCGCTACGACGCGCCGGGCGGGGCCTTCGGCATCTTCGTCGCCAAACTCACCGGCAACGAGCCCGAGCAGGAGGTCGCCGAGACCGTCCGGCGCGTCAAAGCCATCCTCGAATGCGGGGAGATCCCCGTCGTCGAGGGCCAACCCTCCAACATCATGAGAAAAGAATCCATGCCGGGCGACGAGATCAAGAAGGTGGGCCTCCGATGAAAGCCGTCTGCTGGATGGGTAAAGAGGACGTCCGCGTCGAGACCGTCCCCGATCCGGAGATCCTCAACCGCCGCGATGCCATCCTCAAGGTCACCTCGACCGCGATCTGCGGCTCCGACCTCCACCTCTACAACGGCTTCATGCCGACGATGGAGAAGGGCGACGTCCTCGGCCACGAGTTCATGGGCGAGGTGGTCGAGATCGGGCCGTCGGTCAGCAAGCTCGCCGTCGGCGATCGGGTCGTGGTGCCGTTCCCGATCGCGTGCGGTCGCTGCGCGCAGTGCCGCGCCGAGATGTTCTCGCTGTGCGAGAACTCCAACCCCAACGCGTGGATGGCCGAGAAGATGTGGGGCCACTCGCCGGCCGGCCTGTTCGGTTACTCCCACCTGTGCGGCGGCTTCGCCGGCGGCCAGGCCGAGTACGTCCGGGTGCCGTTCGCCGACGTCGGGCCGTTCAAGGTGCCGTCGACGCTCACCGACGAACAGGTGCTGTTCCTGACCGACATCTTCCCGACCGCCTACATGGGCGCGGAGTTCTGCGACATCACCCCGAAGAAGGTCGTCGCCGTGTGGGGCGCAGGACCGGTCGGGCAGTTCGCGATCGCGAGTGCGAAGATGCTGGGCGCCGAGCGCATCATCGCGATCGATCGCTTCCCGTATCGCCTCGAGATGGCCGCTCAGAAGGCCGGCGCGACGGACGTGATCAACTACGAGGAGCAGCCGGTGCAGGAGGTCCTCCGCGATCTCACGGCCGGCCGGGGACCGGACGCGTGCATCGATGCCGTCGGCCTCGAGGCGCACGGCCACGGTCTGCAGTACGCGCACGACTCGACGAAGCAGAAGCTCAAGATCCAGATGGATCGGCCGCTCGCGGTGCGCGAAGCGATCATGGCGTGCCGCAGCGCGGGCATCGTCTCGATCCTCGGCGTCTACGCCGGGCTCGTCGACAAGTTTCCGCTCGGCGCGTTGATGAATCGCGGTCTGACGATCAGGACCGGTCAGTGCTCGGTGCATCGCTACATGAAGCCGCTGCTCGAGCGCATCGAGAAGGGCGAGATCGATCCGAGCTTCGTGGTCTCGCATCAGATGAACCTCGACGATGCCGCGCACGGCTACGACATGTTCATGCACAAGCAGGAGGACGTGATGAAGATCGTGATGCGCGCCTAGCGACCAAGCCGGTCCAAGACATAACGCCCCACCGATGGCACGGAGGACGCACGCTCGAACGCGGATGTCGGTCATCGAATCCCCGAGTCGCGCTCTCGACCCCGCTCGCCGGACGGACCTGACGAACCGGCGCTTGGTGTTGATGGTGCGCGACGAGGACGCGGCGGTGAGGTACCAGCACCTGTTCAAGTTGTTTGGGGCGATGGTGATTCCGGTGTTTTCGGCGACCGCGTTGCTCGACCAGCTCCGCGCCCAGCTACCGGATGCGATCGCCTGCGACCTCGATATCCCCGATGGGGATCTCCACCTGATTCGCCGGATCCGCATGCGCCCCCGACTCGAGGGCGGTGATACGCCGGCGCTCGCCATGACGTCAGCGCCCGTCGCGAGCGTGCACACGAAGGCGTTGCTCGCCGGCTTTCAGGGCTACGTCACCGCGGAGCCCCACGAGTTATTGCTGGCGATCGCGGCGTTGCTGGACCGCGAGTCGAACTAACCTTCCGCCGCAGTGGATCTGACCGGTCGATCGATCCCGAGCGTCCGACGAGTCCTTGGCTGCGCGCGGTGCTCTGCGACGTGCGATGGAAACCATCGCCTCCAATGCATCACGACGTTGTGAGGTCGCGCAGTGCTATTTCCGCTGCCCGTATCGTCCGGGCTCGATCGGCTCGGGATAGGGCATGTTGTTTGCGCGCTTGTGGGTTGGCTTCGCTTTGCCGAGCTGCACGTTCAGCTGTGGCACCTGCGCCGTCTCCCCTGCGACGACGACGATCGTCTCTTTCGACTCCGCACTATCCGGGGCCCACGCGACGACCTTGTACTTGCCGGCGGGCACCGCCCCGAGCTCGAAGCTGCCGTTGATCACTGGCACGATGTAGTCGCTATCCACGACCTTCACCTTCGCGTTCATCTCGACATGGAGGTCGCAGTAGATGTCGAACTCGCCCTCGTCCTTGAAGATCCGACTCTTGACCTTGCCGCCGCCGTATCGCTTGAGATCGAAGATCGGGTCGGTCGGCGAGAACACGTTGTGCTCGCTATCGGGGGAAGGCACTTCGTTGTTCGGAAACGCGACCATCGAATCGACCGGGATGACGATGCGGTTCGGGGTGAACCTGCGGTGCTGCTGCGCGATCGTCGCCCTGATCGGCTTGGCTGGCACCTGCCGACCGTTGCGAACGGCGACCAGATAGACGAAGCCGTCCGTGATGGCGGTGGCCTTCCCGCCGCGCAGGAACTTCACGGTTCCGGTCACCACACCGTCGGTTGGCGCGGCTTCGGGCACACGTGCGATCGAGAGTATCGCCAGACCCAGGAGTACGTAACCGACCGGCCTCATCGTCACCTCAATCCGTGGCTACCACGATCGAGCTCGTGATCACATCGTGTGGAAAGTTGGGAACCCCGAGCTCGTGGTTCCAGTTGTATTCGACCTTCGCGCGCACGTGGGAATTCAGATCGACGTGCAGCCCGAACGTCCCGCGCAGCGATCGCGCCTCGTAGACGAAGTCGGCGCCGCGCTGGTGCGTGGCCTGGCGCCAGTCGACCCGTGCGTACGGGATCCAGCGCTCGAATCGGCGGCTGACGAGCAGGTACGCACCTTTGTAGTCGAGGCAATCGGCGACGTCACACCCGGCGCGCTCGACCCCGGCCATCTGATCCGCCAGCGGATTGCCGCTCGTCGCGCCTTGCTGCTTGCCCTGGACAAACTCGGCGGTGGCATCGAAGCCCTTCAGATCGATCAGGTTGAGATCGAACCCGTAGTGCCACTGGAGGAGGTCGAGCTGCGGCTGGCCATCCTGCGGACCGAGCGCACCCGACGCACCGACCCACAGGCCTTGCCCGAGCGGCAGCTTCCACTCGAGGTGTCCGGCGATGCTCGGCACCTTGTTCGCGCGCAGCTCGTCATCGGGCGAGAACCGCTCCTCGAAGTTGTCGCCGTTGATGATCGCGGCGGAGAGGTTCGTTTGCGTGCCGACGTAACGCGCGTCGATGCCGATCGGTCGGCCGCACGTGTAGCGACAGATCAGTGACGGCGTGACGCCGAGCCGGCGATGTGCATCCTGCGCGCGATACTCGACGCCGAGCACCGGATCGATCTTGCCCGCGGCGATGTAGAAGTCGTGCTTCGTCGACGGCTTGTACTGGACCCTCGCGTAGCTGACCTCGAACTTGTCGTCGCCGGGGCGCGGCAGCATCTGCGCGAGCGCTTCGATGCGGATGTCATCGCGCACGGTCTTGCCGACGGCGAGGCCGATCGAGTTGACGATCACCGACGGGCGACCGCTCGAGTTGATCGCGTCGTTCTCGACCTCGCGCGAATCCGCGGTCTCCGCCGGGTCGCCCAGGGAGTTGATCATCGTGGTGAACGGATCCCCCATGAACACCCACTGGCCGGCGACGGTGTTCGCGTAGCCCGGATAGTTGTGGTGCAAGAAGTCGCTGCGAATCCCGGCGCCGTTGCCGGCGACCGCGAACGCGCCGACATCGATGAACGCCGAGATCGCGACGGAGCGGCTGAGCGGCATCAGCGTCGCGACTTGCTCCTTGGTCGAGTCGTTGATGCGCTGATTCCTCGCGAGCTTCTTCGCCTGCGTCTCGAGATCTTCGATCCGTTCGAGGAGGTCCTGCACCGTGGGTCCGGTGGGTTCGAGCGCGGGCTTTGGCGGTTCGGTCTCGGGTGGTGGTTCGGTCTCGGGCGGTGGCTCGGCGGTCGGTGGATCGTCCGGGATCGCGAACGCGAGACGCGGCGCGCACATCAGCAAGAGGAGCGACCACCTCACGGCTGCCCCGGCGGTTGCCAGTACGGATCGGTCTTGCCCGTGAGCGAGCGGAGGAACGCTTCGAGGTCGCGCGCTTCGTCGTCGGTGATCTCGAGCGGCTGGATCCGGCGGTCCTTGATGCCGACAAACCCATCGGCCGAACCACCGCCGCGATAGAACTCGATCACGTCGGACAGCGAATCGAACTGACCGGCATGCATGTACGGCGCGGTCTTCGCGACGTGGCGGAGCGGTGGCGTCAAGAACTCGCCGAGCCGCTGCGCGCGGAACGCCGGATCGAGATCCATCTCGTCCCCGAGTCCGCCGTCGGTCGCGACGACGTTCGAACCCGTCTGGGGCACGCCGGTGTTGTGGAACTTCAGATCGGAGAGCAGCGGCCCGGTGTGGCAGTCGATGCACATGCCCTTGCCGATGAACACCGCGAGCCCCCGTCGCTCGGGATCTCCAAAGCCTTCGACGGGAGCCGTCCGGTTGTCGATCACCTCGCTCGCGACGTAGCGATCGAACGGTGAATCCGAGCTCCTCAGGTTATGGACGTACGCGTCGAACAGCCGCGAGGCGTTGGCGAACACCAGGTCTGGCAAGTGACACGGCGTGGGTGGCAACATCGGATCCGGCATCGGGCAAACGCACGACAACTTGTGCGTCTCGGGATTCCGCACGCAGTCCTGCGGAGTCCCTCCGAACAGCGTGATGTAGCTGTCGAGGTGTTTCGGGTTCGTCTTGATGGTGAGCGAGACCTGCGTGCCGTCCGTGTTCATCGCGCGCGGCCCGGCGATCAACAACACGTCACCGGGTGTCGGGTACTTGCCGGTCCACGAGAACACGCGCGCGCACAGGATGTCGTCTGGCCGGTCTTCGCAGTTGCGCTTCGCGACGGCCGCCTTGTAAGCGAGGTTCACGACCGACATCGCGTTGTGCTTCGTCCGGTTCGGCGCGGCACCGATCGAGACGTTGCGCGGCTGCGACCGCGTATCGACAAAGTAGTTGTTCGGGTCGTGGCATCCCGCGCACGACAACGTCCCGGTCTCGAACAGCTCGCCGGGTGCGGCGCCGTCATCGATCAATACCGGACCGGAGAGCGCGGAGTCGAAGAACAGGTCGCGACCGAAGCTCATCGCCAGCCCGCAATTGGTCGGGAAGCTGTCGGGGCAGTTGGCGAGCTGCGGCAACCGGAACTCGCTCTGGAGGAACGCCCACTCGTCCGCCGTGAACGTGTCGTCGACCCGAGGTTCCTCGCTCCAACAACCAGCCACCGTGCAGGCCAACCCTGCGAGCACTTGACCCCTCGTCATCACCCTCGTCCACCGTATCATGCTTGCTGACGTTGCAGCCGACGTGCCATGGTCGCGCGTCGAGGCATGGGGAGTGCAGATAAACGGGGCGTGGTGGCCCCGGGTGATGACACCCCAACGATCGACGGTGTCGTAAACGACACCTCGCGCCCGCCGCCGATCGTCGTGAAGTCGGGTCCACTGATCGACTATCCCGGCCTGGTCTCTGTCGAGAAGACGCACTACGACTTCGGCGAAGCGATCGGCAAGGGCGGGATGGGGCGCGTCATCAAGGCGCGCGATCGCCGGCTCGGCCGCCGCGTCGCGATCAAGGAGTTGCTGCCGTCCGGTCGCGACGCTGCACGCCGGTTCGAGCGCGAGGCGCGGATCACGGCTCGCCTTCAACATCCGGCGATCGTTCATGTCTACGAGGCAGGAGTGTGGGCGGGAGGCGAGCCGTTCTACGCGATGAACCACGTCGACGGCGAGCCGTTGTCCGACGTCATCAAGCAGCGACCGGAGCTGGATGATCGGTTGGCGCTGGTGCCGAACGTGATCGCGGTCGCCGAGGCGCTCGCGTACGCGCACAACGAGAACGTCATCCATCGCGACCTCAAGCCCTCGAATATCTTGATCGGTGCGTTCGGCGAGACCGTCGTGATCGACTGGGGGCTCGCGAAAGATCTCGGCGTCCCGAGCGATCCTCAGGAGTCGCTCGCGATGCGGCGTCGCGCGGGACCCGACGAGACCAACGACGGCAGCATCGTCGGGACACCCGCGTACATGCCTCCCGAGCAGGCGCGCGGCGAGCCGGTGGATCGCCGGGCCGATGTCTATTCGCTCGGCGCACTCCTCTATCACGTGATCGCGAGCCACGCGCCGTATGCGAGCGCGCCGGCCGGCGACACGCTCGAGCAGGTCAAGGCCGGTCCTTGCCCGCCCGTCGAGCAACTGCAACCGGCCACGCCGATCGATCTCGTCACGATCGTCCGCAAGGCGATGGCGCGCGACCCCGGGGACCGCTACCACGACGCTGGCGAGATCGTCGACGAGCTTCGGGCCTTTCAGGCCGGTCAGCTGATCGCCGCGCGCAACTACACCCGGTGGGAGTTGTTGAGGCGCTGGCTCGGTAAGCATCGCGTCGTGGTCGGCATCGCGACGGCCGCGGCCGTCGTGTTGGTGATCGTCGGCGCGATCAGCATCCAGCGGATCCTCCACGAGAAACGCAAGGAACAGCTGGCGCTGGCCGACAGCGTGGCGCGCCGCAACTCGCTGCTCGAGGAGCGCGGGCGCAGCGAGCTGTTGGCAGGACAGGCCGGGCGAGCGGCGGTGAATCTCGCCGAGGCGGCGCGGGATGGCCTTCGCGGAGGTGCGCGGGGCTTGTTGCTCGCCGATGCGCTGCGACCGTTCGAGGCGCAGGTGAAGCGTCTGCATGCCAGCGGTGCCCCGGGGTCCGCCGCGTTCGCCGCCGACGGCCGAGTGTTCACGATCGATGACGGCATCTTCGTGTTCGACGGCGACGAGAAGGTGTTCAGTGCGGCGACCAAGCCCCACCGGCTGCTGATCACGCGTCACGGTCGCGTGATCACCGTCGACGGGGATAGGGTCGTGCGGGTGTGGTCTGCGACCGGCGCGCTCGAGCGCGAGCTGGTCGGACACACCGCCGAGATCCTCGACGCGCACCTCTCCGCCGACGGTCGCTCGCTCGCCACCGGTAGTGCCGACGGCACGGCGCGCGTGTGGGATCTCGACGGCAGCAAGGTCGTGATCGCGCAGTGTGGCGATGGGCTGCCGGTGACCGCGGTGCGGCTGTCGCCCGATGGCAACACGGTGGTGTCAGCGACCGACGACAACGTGATGTGCTACTGGGACGCGACCAACGGCGCCCAGCTGTACTTGCTCCGCGGCCATCGCGGGCGGATCCAGACGATCCGGTGGTCGCCGGATCCCGCGCGGAAGCTGGTGCTGACTGCCAGCGCTGATGGCACCGCGCTGCTGTGGAACCCGTTCGACGGCAAGCCGGTGCTGCAGCCGATCTTTCACGACGGGCGGGCGATCGCGAGTGCCGAGTTCTCGTCGGACGGCCGCCTGATCGTCACGGCGGGCGGTGACCAGCTCGCGCGTCTGTGGGCGGTCCCCGATGACATTCCACCCGACGACCCGTCGCTGCGCGCGAGGGAGCTCCGCCGGTTTGCCGGTCATTCCTCGACGCTGACGGCCGCGGTGTTCGACTCCAAAGGCGAGCGGATCGCGACGGCCGGCGTCGACAACAAGGCGAAGGTCTGGGATGTCGCCACCGGCGAGCTCCTCGCCACGTTCGAGCATCCCGACGTGGTGACCAGCGTCGCGTTTTCCCCCGACGACAAGCGGTTGCTGACGGCGAGCACCGACCACAGCGCGGGGCTGTGGGACCTCGAGCGCGGAGCCTCGAAGCGACCGTTCGAGGTCGATGCGGTGGTCGAGGCGATCGCGATGTCGCGCGATGGGAACGTCGCCGTCGGACGCGCCGATAGCCGGATCTCGGTGTGGCGAGCGGGGACAGGCACGCCCGAGATCCTGCGCGACCACACCGCGAGCGTCCTCTCGATCGCGTATTCACCCGACGGGAAGCTCCTCGCGAGCGCCGGCGAGGATACGGTGGTCTTGGTGTTCGATGCGCGCACGCACGCGAAGCTACAGAGCCTCGGCGGTCACGAGCGCGCGATTCGTTCGATCGCCTTCCTGAACGCAGGTCGCGAGCTCGCCACCGCCGGAGAGGAAGGCATCGTGCGCGTGTGGGATCTCGCGAGCGGCTCGATCGTGCGGACGCTGTAGCACACGGCGGCGATCACCCAGCTCGCGATCGCACGAGATGGCACGCTGGCCGTCGTCGACGATCAGGGACTCGTGTGGACAGCGAGCCCGACGAGCACCGCCCTGGTGGCGCAACCGCCGCTCACCAATGGTCGCACCCGTGCGATCTCATTCTCCGACGACGGCGCTCACCTCGCGGCGAGTGGCACGGACACGCGGGTCTACGCCGTGACGGGTGGAGTCATCGCGCACAAGCCCCTGATCGTCGATGGCCCCACGGGGGAGGTTCGCGCGGTGGCGTTCAGCCGCGATGCCACGTGCGTGATCACGGCAGGCGTCGATGGCCTGGTCCAGTTGTGGGACACCGACAAGGGCAAGCTCCTCGGCACGCGCGGCACGCGTAGCGCGTCGATCAACGCGCTCGCCACCAACGGCGCCACCCTGTGGGTCGGTGGTGCGGATCAGCTGGTACGGACATGGGACATCCACGCCGAGACGCGCGACGTCTCGACACTCGGCACGGTGATGGCACTCGTGCCGTGGAAGATCGACGGGATCGATGTGGTTCGCCGCACCGATCTCGAGATGTTGGAGGGGACAGATGGCAAGCGTAGATGACACTCGCAGTCGCATGCAGCGGGGCCCGGCAGCGCCCCGGCCGCTCGGCACGGCGTACCTGCTCGTGGTGATGAACAATTCCTCGTCGGTGCAGCACCTGCCTGCGAGCGGCAGCATCGTGCTGGGCCGTAGCTCGGAGGTCGACATTTCGCTCAACCACGAGTCGGTGACGCGGCGCCACGCGACGCTCGAGATCGACAACGGCGTGATGCGGATCGCCGATCTCGGCAGCCGCAACGGCACCAAGGTCAACGGCGAGCTGATCACGGGGTTCCGGACGGTCTCGTCGGGTGATGTGATCGGCGTCGGCGACGTCACCCTGGTCGTTCACGTCTCGAATCCGCCGATCGTGTCGCGATCGACCTATGCCGAGGCAGGCTGGAAGCGCCGGCTCGCCGAAGAGCTCGAACGCGCCGTGACGTACCACCGGCCGCTCTCGGTGCTCGCGATCTCGGGCGTGACGTCGTCGACGGTGGTCGAGGTCGGCGAATCGCTGCGGCTGATCGATGTCGTCGGCGAGAGTGCCGATGGCAGCGTGCTCGTGTTGATGCCGGAATCCGACGCCGAGCAGGCGAGTGTGACGGCGAGCCGGATGCTCCGCGCGTTGCGCGGGGCTGCGCCCGACGTGCGCGGTGGGATCGCGTCGTGCCCCACCGATGCCACCGACGTCGACACGATCCTCGTCGCGGTTCGCAAGGCGCTGCGGCAAGCCAAGCCGGGTGCCTTCGTCGAGGCATGCGCCGCGGCGACCGAGATCAAGCTCGGGGAGCGGGTCGTGATGGTGCTCGATCCCGCGATGTCGCGCGTGTTCAACCTGATCGAGCGCGTCGCACCGTCGATGCTGCCCGTGCTGATCAACGGCGAGACCGGGGTCGGCAAGGACAACGCCGCCTATGCCGTGCATCACTGGTCGGGGCGCAGCGGCCCGTTCGTCGCCGTCAACTGCTCGGCGATCAGTCAGTCGCTGGCCGAGAGCGAGCTGTTCGGTCACGAGAAGGGGGCGTTCACCGGAGCCGTCGCAGCGCGCGCGGGACTGTTCGAGGCCGCGCATGGAGGCACGCTGTTCCTCGACGAGATCGGCGATCTGCCGATGGCGATCCAGATCAAGCTGCTGCGCGTCCTGGAGGAGAAGAAGATCACCCGCGTCGGCGACACCCGCGAGCGCTCTGTCGACGTCCGGATCGTCAGCGCGACGCTGAAGAACCTCGACGAGGAGTACGCGGCAGGTCGGTTTCGCGAGGATCTGCTCGCACGCATCCGAGGCGCCCGCGTGATCCTGCCGCCGCTGCGCGATCGCCGCAGCGAGATCCCGATGCTCGCGCGCCGCTTCCTCGACCAGTTCTCGAAGCCGGCCAAGGAGATCAGCGCGGACGCGATGCAGGCGTTGCTTGCCTACCACTGGCCGCAGAACGTTCGCGAGCTGCGGATGGCGATGGAGTTCGCGCACGCGATGGCGCCCGATCACCGCATCGAGCCGAGCGATCTACCACCGGAGATCCTCGGTGCCACCACTCCGTCGTCGACGTCGATCAGCGCCGAGCGGGCCGCGGTCAACATCGACAACGTCCCGGCCACGTTCCAACCGCTCTCGGACGAGGTCGAGGCGCTCGAGCGCACGCGCATGGCGCAGGCCCTGATGGCCGCCGACGGCGTCAAGACGCGTGCGGCGCAGCTGATCGGGATGCCGGTCCGCACGTTCACGCACAAGCTCCGGCACTACAAGCTGTGAGCAAACGCTGCCGGTCGGCAAGACTTGCCGGCGAGGTTTGCCCGCCAAAACCCGCGGTGACGCGCGAACTTGCGGCGATCTGGTTCGCCGAGCCTGGCCCGACTCGTGCTGAAGGGTTCGACATGCGCGAACAACTCATTCTTCTCTCTCTCCTGGTCGCCGGCGCATGCGCCGGTCGCTCCACTCCGACCACGCCGAACGGCAGCCACGCCATGACGTCGACCTACGCGTGTGACCAGCAGCTGGTCAAGCGCGAGGCGGGCAGCGTGTTCGCAGGCGCGGATAGCCGTCTCGCGATGGCCTTCCAGGACACTGCCGGGGATCACTTCGTCGCGTTCCCGGAGACCCCGACCTCGACGCGCGCCGTCGAGTACGTGCTGCCGCAGGACAGGCGCGCCGACGCGATCGAGCGCGTCTACGACACCACCCGCGGTCAGTCGCGCGCCGATTGGCGCGTCGTCGACGAGAACGTCTGCGTGGTCAAGGGCGGCTACAGCGACGCGTTCTTCCGGTTCGCCAACGGCTCGACGATGGACGATGTCGCCTCGGCGCTCGGCCTCCAGAATCGGATCGAAGCGCGCAAGCTGATCAAGGAAGGCATGCGCGCTGCCACCGTCCGTTTTCACCGCGAGTTCTAACCCCAGAGCTCACCTCGGTTGACCTCGAGTCTTCCGGCTTCGCCGGAAGACTCGGTCCTCCAGGCTGAGCTCTGGAAGTAGGGTTCGCGCGATCGCGCTCACCCGGTCGATTGTCTCC